>PHBH01000065.1:0-29843 GCA_002840535.1 Deltaproteobacteria bacterium HGW-Deltaproteobacteria-15
GGAGCGGAACAAACTCCTGAGACAGAAACCAACGGATGAACTCGTTTCGCTCGTCGATTTCGCCCTCGGAAAGGCCGAATTCAGGGTCGTTCGCCCGGATAACCTTCAGGCAAGAACTGGCGGGAAGCTCCTCTTCCGCTATCCAGCTGTTCACGGTTTCGCTGATTTCTTGTTGCTTATACATTCTGACCACCTCCGGAGTGAGTCTCATGCTCCCTCTCTGGCCACAGGTCCCCAGAGAGGGCGTCCGTGGTCCCTGTGTTCGGTCACTCGTCTTTTTTGGAGGGGAAAAAGGATCCGGAGAAATGAGTAGTAAGTCGGGCCGCCATGAGAGTTTTTAGCCTAGCCGACCCTGAAGGGGAAAAGCTTTAAAAAGGGGTTTGTGATGAGCAAAACGGCCTCCCGGGGCCGGTCCCCTTTTAATGCTTTAGGCGTGAAGAAAACCACTATTCCTTCTCCTTCGAATACTCCGAACAGTAGGCAACCATGCGGCTTGCATGCTGTCGATTGACTCTGAAGAGAACCTTCCCACAAACTGTGCATCTGACTGCAACGAGTCCGTGCTCAGAACCATTTCTCTTTTGCTTCTTCTGATCAACAGACGAATTCATCAGGTACCACCTCCCTGGTTTCTTCAAACAACAAAAGATCTGCCCGACTTCCCATGAGTTCGCCAAAGTCGATGCTGTCACACGGGTCATGGATGTTTCTAAGCTCCCGCAACCTGTTGTCCACAAAATATGTCTTCCCGTTCTTCAGGGTGAGGGCAGGCAACCGCCTGGGCATTCCCTTGGAGCCCTTCCGGCAGCTTGAGCAGATATGGTGTTCATCCACCTTGATATCTTCTCGGACCCTGAAACAGGCAATGCAGAAGTTCGGGTCCTTGCACCGCTCATTCAGTTCCTCCTGGTTGACAAATGGGTTCATTTCACATCACCTCGCAAACTATTTCCGGTCCTTCCGGTTCTCCAATGGGGCAAACTAAGGAGGAGAAAACCTCCTCAGGTGCTCTCATGCGACAGCGGCCTCATCAACAGCAGGGCCTTCAAGACTTGCTGCAATGTGGGACGGGATCTCTTTTTCTTCCTGGAGTCCACCCCCCAGTCTCTCGGCAACTTCCGTGAACAGGAAGTAGGTCCTGATCACCTTCTCTATGTATTGCCTTCTCTTGTCGGCATAGACATCCCACCCGTTCCCGGCCATGAGTCTGAAGCACTCCTTCATGGCCATGCCGAGCCTGGGTTCGTTTATTTTCACAACCCGGCTACCGTGCCCGTTTCCTGTCGACAACTCGTTTGGCCGCAACCTTCCGACCAGTTTCCCTATCAGCTGTGAGGCCTCGACACTGGTGAGGTCATTGCTGATCCCCGGCCCCACATCCCCGATCTCGGTTCTCAGCTGCCTGATGTACGCCAACTGCCTCCTTGAGGCCGGCTTCCCATTCACTCTTGCATCCATCTACACCACCTCGCTCCGTGTTTTTTCCCCGGAAACACGGAGCGTGACTCTGTGTAGCTCACTAATGGTGTTTTACCCCTTGCGTCTCGAACTTAGGGCTGACCCTCCATTTTTGATTTCCTTTGGAATGACAGTCTCTTGCATTTCGTATCTCTTTCTGGTAGGGTTTTTTGCACATAGAGCTCGAACCGTTGGGTGCATTCGACCGAAGGTGATATCGCTCAAGTGGTCAGAAGCTATTGAATCCCTGATTTCACGTTGAAAATGGTTCACAGATTCATCCATGAACCACATCCGATGAGTTAGATGGCTCTATTCTGGCGAAAGATTCTCCGTTGCGGTCCACTTCGGACCACTCTTTCCAAGAACGGCATAGGCTGGAGCATTGGAATCAAAGGATTTCGCTTTGGCTTCTCTCCCACCGGAGTTCCTTACATACTTCTTTCCGCTCCTGGCACAGGTCTTTACTGGATCAAATACTTCAAAAAAAAGAAGGGGGGATTTGGGATGGAACAACAGCCTTTTAGTATGGACGGGATAAATCCTTTTGCTGAAAACCCTGAACCACGTTGCGCCTGCGTGTTGCTCTTGGACATTTCTGGCTCAATGGCCGGTGATCCGATACGAGAGCTCCAGGCCGGCGTTGAGCAATACCGAGACGAGCTGTTTGCCGATTCACTGGCAAAGAAAAGGGTGGAAGTGGCAATAGTCACCTTCGGTGGACACGTTGAAGAAGCTCACAGCTTCGCCACGGCTGAGGAGTTTACTCCACCCGCTCTTCAGGCAAATGGTGACACTCCGATGGGGCAAGCCCTGCTGAAGGGATACGATCTGATAGAGAGCCGAAAATCGCTTTATAAACAAAACGGAATCCAGTACTTCCGCCCCTGGCTGTTCTTGATAACCGACGGAGCGCCCACTGACAAGAACACTTCGTATTGGAGCGATGCCGTCAGCAAAATCAAGCAGGGTGAGGAACAGAAGAAGTTCGCCTTTTTTGCTGTGGGTGTGGAAGGAGCGGACATCGATACTCTGAGAGAAATAGCATCAAGGGAACCCTTGAAGCTGAAGGGGCTCAAGTTCAGGGACCTGTTCAAATGGCTATCCGCTTCTCAAAAGGCGGTTTCCAGATCCAACCCAGGCGATTCGGTACCGCTAGAATCCCCCTATGGATGGGCCGAGGTATAAAGGTGTGGCGCGTTATCGGGAGTAGCGTCCCAGGGACTTCACACATTGAGGCAGGGCTTGAATGCCAAGATGCGTGTGACTTTGCGATCTTTGATGCAGACAATGAGTGCGGATTGGCTGTGGCCATTTCGGATGGCGCAGGCAGCGCCAAATACGGTGGCGAAGGAGCGAGGTCAACGGTACGCCGGGCAATCGAGTTTATGACACAGGAATGGCGACTCCTGAACCGGGATGTGGAATCCTTCTTTATCGAACTATACAAGAGTGCTCTCTCGTCTATAGACGACAAGGCCATATCATTTCAGGCTCCGGTCAAGGACTTCGCCTGTACGCTCCTAACCGCGATCTTCATAAGGGATAAAGGGTGCTTCGGCCAGGTAGGAGACGGCGCATGGGTGGTTGAAACAAAGAAACATACCGATTGTATGACTTGGCCTCAACATGGAGAGTTCATTAACGAAACAATCTTCATCACGACAGAGAACGCCCTTGAAAAGATGCAAATAGCGGAGGAGGAGGGGCTGCTCTTTTTCTCAGGGTTCACCGACGGGCTGCAGGGCCTCGCCCTCCACTATGCTTCTAATTCGCCACATTATCCCTTTTTTTCCCATATGAAAAAGGGCATTGAAGGGACATTTGATGAGAAGGTTCTTGAGCGCGCTCTCATGGACTTCCTGAATAGCGAAAATGTAAATGAAAGAACAGATGACGACAAGACGTTGATATTGGGATTGTGGTCTGACGGTAATGAGGCGAAGGGAAATGGTCCTCTTTGACGAAACGGGGCGTTCTCTGAGGCTTGGAAATCAAATTGGCAGGGCGGGAGGAGAAGGCAAGGTCTTTGCGCTACCCGGACAACCTGACCTGATAGCTAAGGTATACCATTCACCTTTAGTCGGCCCGAAGGTAGAGAAACTGGTCCAGATGACCCGACTGGCATCTCCAAACCTTCTTAACTCCTGCGCGTGGCCGACACGATTGATTCTTGATGCCAATAAAAAAGCCGTTCTCGGCATCATGATGCCATACGTCAAGGGAAAGGAGATTCACAGCCTCTATAACCCGAAGAGCAGGTACAAAGAATATCCTAAGTTCACGTGGAAGCATCTTGTCCAGGTTTCGGCCAATGTAGCTGCCGCATTTGACTCCATCCATTCCAAAGGGATTGTAATGGGTGACGTGAACGAAGGGAATGTCTTGGTGAATTCGGACGGAACAGTACGGCTGATTGATTGCGACTCCTATCAGATCTCTCTTAACGGCAAGACATATGGGTGTGACGTGGGAATCGGCCTCTGGACACCACCCGAACTGCAATACAAAAATCTATCAAATATCACTAGGACAACAAACCATGATCTCTTTGGCCTCGCCCAAATGATTTTCCTTATGCTTTTCATGGGGCGCCATCCATTCGCCGGGATACCTAAGACGAAAGATGATTTCGAAATAGAAGAAGCAATCCGCAGACATTTATTCGCCTACAGCCCGAGCCAGACGCAGGTGAGCCCTCCTGAAGTCTCCATTCAGCTTTCCCACATACCGGAGACATGCGTCACACTTTTCCGCAAGGCTTTTGAGAAAGGATCTGAAAGGCCGGGAACGAGACCCAGTGCGAAGGATTGGAATCGAGCCTTATCACACCTATCAAAAAACCTTAGAACGTGTCGCTATGACTCAGGTCACCTTTATCCAGTACACCTATCCAACTGCCCATGGTGTCATATTTCACAGGCTCACGGGATCAATTTTTTTTGGACTGCAGGAGGTTTCGTCGCAGCCGGTCTACATGGGACACAGTTCAAGGCAGTCTATCAGGCAATCAAGAGCATAAATCCGGTAGGACGTGACTTCAAACATCCAAACTCATACCCCACGCCCAACGTCATCCCGCGACTATGCCCTGTCAGCCGCACCAATCCTAAATTCATTTTCGGATGGATTGTGTTGGGTTTAAGCGCCATAGTCACGTTTAGTGGGTTCACAATCGCTTTCATAGGGATAATTGTCGGAATTGCTATGGCTTGCTCGGGTAGGATCAATTCCAAGTTCACACAAGAACGATCCAGGAGGCATGCTGCCAAGGAGGAAGCGAACCGACGGCTGGAGGCTGCATACACGGATCTGGATCGGAAGTATAATGCATACATGACTGAATTCCGCAAGACTCAGACGGAGTTGGAGACAGTTTTCCGCAAGTTGGATAATTGGCACACTGAGACCAGAGCGGAAATACAGGATCTCGAAAAACAAAAGAGAGACATTCAACTTAAGCTTTTCCTGGACAAGAAACTCATTAAGACCGCCAGGATACAAAACTTCGGTCAGAAGCGGAAAGCCGTGTTGGCCGCTTACGGCATTGAGAGCGCACTTGATATCAGGAAGGACTTGCGAATACCTGGCATTGGTACTTCTCTTTTAAAAGATCTTTTGGCTTGGCGGGCAAAGTGCGAGAGTTATTTTAAATACAATCCCCAGGCACCAATTCCAGAGGCGGCGCTGCAGTCGTCTCAAAATAGGTTAGCTAACCTGAAAAAAGATTTGGAATCCCAGCTACGAGCAGGTCCTGAACAACTCAATAGACTCAACGCCAAAATGAAGCAGTTAGTTTCTGATTACGAGAAGAATCTTAGTGACCTTCTGAATGCCAATGCACAAGCCGATGCCGACTACAATGTGGTATCAGGCTGATTGGCTTTAGTAACTTGCTGGAATGAATAAGAGCTTGCTGCTGCCCATAAGTTGCCGCAAGAAACATTTCTTGATTGCCAACCTCCCCATTTGAGCTCTCACCCGTTGTTCATAACCTCCTTGAGGCCGGTCTCAAACGGGGATTGCCTCTCAGTGAGAGTAAACTTCCGATGGAAATCTGGACTTGGCCGCGTGTTGTTCCTTTCTTCTTCTTTCTCTTTTCTTCTCATATAGAAAATAAAGAAAGAAGAAGGAATTGAGACACTGCACACTCCTTCATGCCACTTCCACTGGAAATCTACTCTCACTGATCGGGCGAAAGCTTTAAATACATGCGATTCAAAGAAATCCCGCATATCTCGGTAGATTTCCGATGGAGACGGGTGCAAGGTGCAGGTCGAAACCAAAATCGAGGAGCAGATCCAGACACTGCTCAATAACACGATCATCCTCAACAGAAGGTACCTCGATGACGAGCAACTCCAGCGGGTCGAGCAATTCAAGGTCCTGAAGGAAATCTTTGACGTCGATGTGAGGGATAAGGAGATCCGGGAGCTGAGTTCTCATTTCGCCCCCATGTTCCGACAGGACCACCCTGTCCACCTTTCAGTGTATGGAAAGACCGGGACCGGGAAGACGGTCACCGTGCTCTATCTGCTGAACTTGTTCCATTCTCTCTGCCTGAAAAAGGGCGTGGAAATGAAATATATTCATCTCGATCTCTCTACCCCCAAACCATGCTTCCGGGCCTTGAATGATCTCGCCTGCCTGTTGGATGCGGCCAAGAGATACAAGAAAGGAATCTCTCTGGATGAGCTCATGGGCCGTATCGAGGACCGTATAAAGAGTTACACCGGGTACTTCGTTCTCTTCGTGGACGAGGTTGACCATGTCCGGACGGATCTCGACAGCTTTTTGAAATTTCTCGTCAAGCGACTTCCTCAGACTATCCCTTCGCGGCTGATTCTCGTCTTTTCCTCAAACAGGCTCAACTGGCAGGAGAACATAGATCCCAGGATCAAATCCTTTCTTAAGATGAATGAGCTTTTCTTCGCGCCTTATAACGCTCTTGACCTCCAAAAGATCCTTGCACTGAGGATAGAGAAGGCCCTCAATCCCAAAATGGTCGAGAGTGGTGTTCTCGAAAAGATTGCGGCAGTATCCAGCAGGAACCACGGAGACGCGAGGAAGGCGGTGGAGCTTCTTTCGAAGTCCGCCCAAATGGCCGAGAAGGAGGGTGTCCCTATAACCCTTGACCTGGTTGACCGAGCCTATGACGAGATAGAAAGAGACAAGTACGCTGCGATGATCAAGTCCAGCCCGAAGCAGCTCCAGGCGGCATTGTATTCGATCCTCTCAGTCCCACCCAGCTCTCACAAGCCAATGCAAACGGGAGATGCTTATAACGCCTACTCGGCATTCTGCGGAAAGGTAGGACTCCGGGCGCTTACCCAGAGGGCTTTCTCGGACATTGTCTCCGAGCTCGATATGTACGGCTTTATCCAAGCGAGGATCCTTTCTCACGGCCGATATGGCCGCACAAAAGAGATCGCGGTAAAGCTTCCGCCCGAGGTCGTCCTTAAGATAAAGCACGTGGTGCTACTGGAGTTCGACCTGAATCCTCTTGCGAGATTCTAATGGGATTCACGCCCCGGCGCCAATTTTGCCTGTTCCTCAAGTACAGAGTCCCACAAATGAACAAAGCCGCATTTACACAAGACCGGGGTTCCACATTTCCACAAAATTTATATACCACCCTCCCCCCGATATCCTTTCCATGATCACCATAGCCATTGCGAACCAGAAGGGCGGAGTGGGGAAAACCACGATCGCCTTCAACCTGGCCCAGATCCTTGCGACCAAGGGCTTCCAGGTCCTTGCTGTCGACAATGACCCGCAGGGAAATCTAACATCGTCCTTTCTCGAAGATCCGGCCCTGCGGAAGTCGAATGTTCTGGACGCCTACAGCCTCAAGATCTTGAAACCCGCCTCGATAAGCAAGAATCTTTATTTGGTGGGTGCGGACATCGGGCTTTCAACGGTTGCCGAGCGGGACTTTCAGGTGATCTTCAATCTGAAGGAAGCACTGGACGGTATGAAGAATGCGCTGACGACAAGCCCGGCTTTCGACTACGTGATCATCGACGGTCTCCCCTCTTTCGGCCATCTCCACTTGGCGGCGCTTGCCGCCGCCGACTACGTACTGATCCCTGTAAAGCCGGCGCCATACGCACTGGCCGGGCTGAAGGACCTCTTGACCACGGTGGATAAGGCAAAGAAGTACTTCAATCCGGGGCTAAGCGTTCTTGGGATAGTCATCAACCAGGTTGACGGCAGGAGCCTGGTCATGGAGAGGGAGATGGACGGAACCTTGCGGAAGAGATACGGCAAGCTGGTGCTCAGGACCAGGATCAGGAAGAGGGTGAGCATCGAGGAGAGCCCGGCGTTCCAGAAAGCCGTGGCCGCCTATGCGCCGAATAGCGCCGCTGCCGAGGATTTCAAATCGCTTGCAAAAGAGGTTTTGAGGCGGATCAAGAATGAACAGGACGAAAGCTGAGGTCTTCAGGGCAAGAGGATCGGATATCCTCAAGGGGCACATTACAGGGATCAGTGATTTCCTAAACGACTCACCGATCAGCCGTGAAGACCCACATTTACACAAAGCTGCAATTCCACAAATGCACGCAACCGGATCAGTAAGTGACGAGAGGCCCGATACGCTTGGACGGCTTCATCTTCAGGTCAGATCAGACCTGATTGACAAGATCCTGGAGGCGGTCTTCAAGAGAAAACGGGATCCAAAATTCAAGGGCCGGGCCAGCCAGAGATCCGTGGTGGAAGATGCGCTCGACCATTATTTCGAAAAGAGCGAAGACGACGCTGTCGTAACAGGAGGTGGGTAGGATGGAGAATCCGGTTCAGCCGCCAAGGACTCATGTGTATCTGAGGCTCAAGACAGAGACGGTGCGGAGCCTGAAAAGGCTCCAGAATCAGTCCGCACAGGCGAGCATCGACGATCTCATCGTGAAGATGATCGGATTGACCGACGCCCACCGCTCCTCCCTCAAGAACTTCGGGTGGCGCGTCTATAAAGGGTACCGAAATTGAGAACGATAGTCTCATGCAGCCAGAGTGACAGACCTCTGGAGCCGGATTACCCAGGGCAGAATCCCTTACTTCTCTCGCTTGGCGAGGTCATTGGTCGGGTCGCCGGGTTCAAAGACCGGGCAAGGGCATTCTATTTTGAGGTAGTTCTCTCGCCTTACCGGTGCCCTGAGTGCGAGGGCAGGCTCGAAATGGCGGGAGATTGCATCTGCAGCTGCCCCTGCGGCCATTCCTTTGACCCCACCCTGATCTTTCAGAAGAGCATCTGCTGCGGATCGAGGCTCGTCAAGAGGACTTTCCACTACGCATGTTCACGATGCAACCAGGTGGTCCAGTCGAGGTTCCTTTTCGACGAGAGGGTATTCGATAAGGACTACTTTCGGGAAATGATGCAGGAATCAAGGAGAAGGGCGAGTGAACGTAAGGAGAAGTTGAGACTGCGGCTGGCCGACTCCCATTCAGACGGCTTGGCCCTGGATCTCGATCCGGATCTCGGGGCCATCCCCGGGCTGATCGACGATCTGAACCAATTCATCCATTCGAATGTAGAAGGCCCTGCTGTGGCGGACCTCCTGGGTGCTGAATTCCGCATGGGCCAGTACAGGGATCATATCCTCTCCCTCCTCGGCTGGAACAAGGTTCCCTTCTCCGATATCCCTCCGATCCTGTCCGATCAGCGAAAGGACAAGGCAAGGCGGTTCGTCACGCTCGTTTTCATGCAAAACGATGGAGAGGTTGATCTGATCCAGGACGGCTGGGATATCTGGGTCCAGAAGGTTTACCATGAAGCTTACACTTAAGGACAAGGACTTCCTCGAACGGCTGAAGGCTCTGGTCGAAACAAAGGACCTGTCTATCGCGTTGAAACAGGACGGCCTGAAACGGCTCGTGCTTCGTCAAAACTATGGCGACAAGATAGAGAGCGCTTTTGGAATGAGCCGGCAGGGAGTCAGATGGAGGTTCCAGCGGCTCTTCAACGAGATCTACGTCGAGGCCTACGAGACGATCTACTGGGTCGAGAGTTCCTTTGGAACTGAGCTTCGCAGCATGGCACTCGAGATCGCCAGGGATCGAGTTGAGATGAGAAAAAAGGCACGGGAAACGAGCATTGACAAGTCTTGTCGTCGAGAAACCAAGGAGGACACCGCTGATCCGTCAGACCCTCAATAGTAAATGGATTCACCCTCCTAAAATTTGCCAATATGAACGGCGTCAAAATAATCTTGAAGGGGGTCTTCAGGGTTTCAGATACCGCTGAATGCACCCTCATGAGCAGGATCCGAACGCAATCGCACGGTTTTCGGTACGAACCGATTTCATGGCATCCTACCACTGGACGCACCGAAAAATTTTAACATCCCGGAGTATCACGGACCCCCATTAGAACCCTACATTTCGATCAAAAAGGCAGGGGTGAAAAAAATCGCAAATACCAAGATCGAGCTGAACCACAACAGAATCGCAAGGATCCAAGGCCTGGACGAACTTGCCGGGATCCTGTTCCCCGGAAACAAGAATCACCAAAAGGTATTCCTCGCCATATTCATAGAGCTCAAGTATGCCCCGTTCGGGTTCTTCCCCTCTCTGGCGCCCTTGTGTGACATCTACGGCTTCACCCCGAGGATGCTTGAGACTGTCCGAAGCAAGATGCGCCGTATGGGCATCATCGATCATGTGTCCAGATTCAATAAAGGCAGGGGGTACCGGGAGGGCTGGGTCTTTTCGAACCGATTCAGCCATACGCTCCTTCGCATTGTGGAACTCTCGAAGTCCTTCAAGGAGAGGAAGGACCCCATCCAGGAAAGGAAGGACAGAGACCTCTTTCTATACGTCTGAGGGCCAGTCGCCGCTCCCGAAATTGAAACCAGCAGTTGGCTCACATGTGAGGGTTTATGCGGCTAACCGTCAGTGCCTCCAAAGTGAAGGATAGAGCCATAAACCTTGACTCTTGAACAAGCTCGCACGCGCTCTAGTTCCTGTGAAGTGTTTTGAATCTCAAGCAACCAGCATGAAGGATCATGGATGATCAGAAGTCTCCTGCGGGGACCAGGCCCAAGGGTTCATGAAACCATTTCAGGTGCTTGGTTACGTGAGGTTGCAAAGATATGCGAAGGGATATACCTCCTCCGCCTGGAAAATGCCGCATTTGGTATCCTGATCGTCCACCTGGACAGCAACCTCCTCCGGGGGATTGTTACGAATTTCAATATCGTATTCCTCCAGGAGCATGGTTAATAGAAGGATAAAAGTTTCTTGGGGTCTTCCTTTCCTCTCGGACAAGCTCATTCTATGTCGCGGAGGAAAGCCCTAAGTCTGCCTAAGGTGGCTGCGAATCAGTCAGCAAGCGGGGAAAGGAAATAGTCTTGATCGCTAGATCCATATTGCTCTTTATCGTCGCGGGGATTTGTGAAATCGGCGGGGGATATCTCGTCTGGCTCTGGCTGAGAAACGAAAAAAGCCTGCTCCTGGGGCTCGTGGGAGGCGTGGTTCTCTTCCTTTACGGTATCATACCGACGCTTCAGCCTGCCCACTTTGGCAGGGTCTATGCTGCTTACGGTGGCGTCTTTGTGGTGCTTTCCATCGCATGGGGGTGGCTGATCGATAAACGGATGCCGGACCGTTTCGATCTGATAGGAGGATTTATTTGTGTCATCGGGGTGATTGTCATCATGTATTGGCCCCGGTCATGATGAATAACCAGCACGAGGGTGAAACGAACTCAAATTTCGGAAAGCCTTTCCGGCCCACCAACCGGCGGACATCGGGCAGGCATCACGGTGTAACCGAAACAGTGACAAACGAGGTCGGTCATATGCAGACTCCTTGACATCAACTTGAAATCCGCTGGATGTTTGGTGGAAAACTTCTATACAAACACCCGGGACAGGTAGCACGAATCTTGAGAGCATGGCTCGGTTTTTCAGGGTCACACAAAATCACTCTTCTCCAAACCTGCCCTGCGTCAGGAGTTCCCAAGACCCCCGGCTCAACTCAAAGCCACCAGTCGCTGAGTCGTTGAGATCTTGGCTTGGGCAGGATCTTTTGCTTATGATTTCGAGGGGCGTTCCGTGCCTGTATGAAGCAAGAAGCCCAGTAGCACCTGAACGCCATTCAACTTGACATGGGACACAATGGTTCGTATATTCTACTGACTTCGTATGAAAAACCTTCAAAGACACATATTGCTACCTGTTTTTATGGTCCTGTCTCTCATCAGCGCCTCTTTAGGCCAGGGGTTCTGGGCGAATACCGTTTTCTGCATAAGCGGAGCGGAGCACGCCGTATTTGAGCCAGTGCACAATGGAGGCCATGCCGTTTCTCCCGGAGAATTCAAAGGCAGCCCCCGCATCTACGAGCTTTCTTCGGGGCCCGGCTTCGATTCATGTTCCGACATACCGGTCTTCAAGATCGATTCATACCAACGTCCGTCTTTTGAAGGAAATCCGATTCCGGGAAATCCTTCCCTCTTATCTGCTGCACGGGGGGAGATATCGGATGACGGTGTCCGTTCTTTTTACGTCCCCAAGCAAACCCCGGATTTCTTCACTGCAACCCTTCTGTCCTTGCGAGCTACGATCCTCCTTATTTAGCTCCTCAATCAATCCGTCTTCATACCAATTTAAGTTATCCAGTCGATTAACGTCTTCTCCGGAAGAACGGCCTGATGAGCAAAGATTTTGATCCTGAGGCCGAGACAGGAGTCTCATACGATGCAATTCTTGAAGGCCATCCCCCTTGTGGCTGTCACCGTTTTTTCTTTGACCGGATGCGCGGCGGTCGGACCCAACTTCCGATCGCCCGCGACTCCCTCTCCCTCCTTGCCCTACACCGAAACGGCCCTTCCCTCGGCAACGGCTGGCGCCCGGGTGGAGGGGGGAGCGCCACAGAAGTTCGCCTTCGCCCGGGAACTCCCGGCACAATGGTGGAACCTCTTCCGCTCGCCGGAGCTCGATGCCCTGATCAAGCAGGGGTTAACGGAGAGCCCTACTCTCGCAGCGGCCCGGGCGGCCCTCCAGTCGTCGCGTGAGAACCTCCGCGCCACAAGCGGTGCACTCCGATACCCGGCCATCGACGCCGGGGTCGAAGCCTCCAGGCAGCGGGACCCGGTTGACCCGCCTGGAGATAAACCCGAGTTCAGCCTCTACAACGCCTCGGTCCAGGTCTCCTATACGCTCGATCTCTTCGGCAAGGTGCGCCGGACGATCGAGGCGCAGCAGGCGTTGGTCGACTACCAGGAACTCCAGTATGAGGCGGCTTATCTCACCCTTACATCCAATATTGTGACCACTGCGGTCCGGGAGGCTTCCTATCGTGCCCAGCTTGCCGCGACCCGGGAGATTGTCGCCGCCCAGGAAAAGCAGCTCGCGCTCGTAAAGAGGCAGTTCGAGCTGGGCGTTGTTGCGAAATCCTCGGTTCTGTCTCAGGAATCGGAGCTTGCCCGCACAAGAGCCAAGATCCCGCCCCTTGAGAAACAGCTCTCTTTCACCCGGCACGCCCTTTCGGTGCTCGCCGGACGATTTCCGTCAGATGGCGGGCCTGAGTTCAACCTGGACTCCCTTCACCTGCCGGAGGAGCTTCCCGTGACTCTCCCATCGGATCTGGTTCGTCAGCGGCCGGACATCCGGGCATCGGAGGCACTGCTTCACGAGGCCAGCGCCCAGGTAGGGGTCGCGACGGCCGATCTCTACCCGCAGATCAACCTGAACGCCGGCTTTGGGTTTGAGGCCCTCGCCACAGGTGTCCTCTTCAACGGGCACAGTGCCGCCTGGAATATCGGCGCGAGTCTTCTTCAACCCGTGTTCCGGGGAGGTGAGCTGAAGGCAAAGAAGCGGGCGGCCGTTGCCGCTTATGAACAGGCCACGGAGGAGTACAGGTCCACGGTTCTTCAGGCATTTCAGAACGTGGCGGACGTGCTCCGGGCACTTGAGACGGATGCCCGGACGCTCAATGCTCAAGCTGAGGTGGCGAGAGTGGCCAAGGCGAACCTGGAGCTGATCGAACGGCAGTTCAAGATTGGCAAGGTGGGCTATCTGTCTTTGCTGATCGCCCAGCGCGACTATCAGGAGGCGCTGATCGGCCTGATCGAGGCCCGGGCGGACCGATACTCGGACACCGCGGCCCTTTTCCAGGCCCTTGGCGGAGGCTGGTGGAATCGCCCGTCGGCCGCCCCGGAAGTCACATCGGTGGCGGATAGAACGAATGGCCCGAAATCATGATCGGGGACGGAGTAGGTGGAGTTTCGTTGAGCAGAAAGGAATACTGAAATGATGAAAAAAGGAATCCTGTTCACAGTGGCGCTGCTGACGATTGTCGGAGGCATTTCCTTTGCCACACTCGGAGAGAAGGTCGGGCATGATCCTGCCCCAGAAAAATCGGGTAAGCAGTCCCAAGGCGCCGATTCATCGCCAAAGCACGAAAAGGCGGAGGAAGAAGCGGATCATGCGGATCATGAAGACGAATTGCGGGTCGAGATGGCCGAGGCCGAGAGACGAAAGTACGGCATCGAGGTCGCCGCCGCAGGCCCCGGCAAGATGGCCAGCGAACTGATCCTTCCCGGTGAGGTCGTTCTCAACACGGACCGAATGGCACACATCGTCCCACGGGTGCCGGGGGTGGTCCGGGAGGTCCGCAAGACCGTCGGGGATACCGTGAAGCAAGGGGAGGTCATGGCCGTGATCGAGAGCCGGGAGCTCGCCAAGGCCAAGGCCGACTACCTGGCGGCCGTGGAGAAGGCCGCGCTCGCCGAGTCCAAATTCCGCCGAGAGGAAGCCCTGTGGAAGGAACAGATCACCGCCGAAATGGAATACCTGGACTCCAAACAGGCATGGGCGGATGCCAAAATCACCCTCCGATCCGAAGAGCAGAGGCTCCACGCCCTCGGTTTTTCGCACGACTATCTGAAAAAACTTCCCAAAATGCCGGACGACTCATTTACCCGTTTCGAGATCGTGGCGCCCTTTGACGGCACGGTCATTGAGAAACACATCACCAGGGGTGAAGTCCTTAAGGAGGAGACGGACACCTTTCAGGTCGCGGACCTCACCAGCGTATGGGTGAATATCAGCGTCTATCAGAAGGACCTTCGAAGCGTTCGCAAAGGGCAGGCGGTGAGCATTGCGACGGGCCATGACGGAAACCCCGCAAGGACCCCCGAAAAGGCGGTCATCTCGTTTGTGAGTCCCCTGGTGAAGGAGGAGACCCGCACGGCCCTTGCCCGGGTTGTCCTGCCGAACCATTCCGGAGAGTGGCGCCCGGGCATGTTCGTCAACGTCAAGGTGACCGTGGAGGAGTTCTCGGTGCCGGTGACGATCCCCAAGAGCGCAGTCCAGACCCTGGATGAAAAGAGTGTGGTTTTCGTCGAAGAACGAGATGGGTTCGAGCCCAGGCAAGTGAAGATGGGCCGCTCCACAAACGGCGATGTGGAGATCCTTTCCGGGCTCACTCCCGGGGAGCGATTCGTGGTGAAGGGCGGTTTTACATTGAAGGCCCAGCTCTCCAAGGCCGCATTTGGCGACGGACATGGGCACTGATTGGGGGATTTCGGAACTATGAGCAGGCTCATCCATTTCGTACTGCAGAACAGACTGTTCATGATCGTGTTGGGCGCGCTGGTGCTCGGGGCAGGTTACGCCGGGTTTCGACGCCTGCCGGTGGACGCCTTTCCTGACGTCACGCCGGTGCTGGTGCAGGTGTTCACGGAGACCAGCGGGCTCGCCCCCGAGGAGGTGGAGCAGTATGTGACATACCCCGTGGAGGTGGCCATGAACGGCCTCCCGAACCTGAAAGAGGTCCGGTCGACCTCCAACTTCGGCCTTTCGGTGGTGAACGTCTACTTCGAGGACGGCACGGACATCTATTTTGCCAGACAACTGGTAAACGAGAGGCTCCAGCTTGCGCGAGAAGAGATCAACGAGGGATTCGGGGAGCCCGAGACGGGCCCCATTTCGACCGGCCTTGGGCAGATTCTCTTCTATTTTCTGGAAGACGAAACCGGAAAGAAGGGGCCGGAGGAGATCCGGGAGATCCAGGACTGGCTGATCAAGACCAACCTCCAGACCGTCCCCGGCGTGACGGAGGTTCTCTCCCTCGGAGGAGAGATCAAGCAGTTCCAGGTCCAGATACGGCCGTCGGATCTTCTGCGGTTCAAGCTCTCCATCGGGGATGTGGTCGACGCGGTCAAGGCGAACAACTCCAATGTGGGCGCCCAGTACATCGTCAAGAACGCCGAGCAGTACCTGGTGCGGTCCGTGGGACTGGCCCGCGGCATCGAGGACCTGAAAAACATCGTGGTCAAGTCGGAGGACGGCGCCCCGGTTTACCTTCACCAGGTAGCCGACGTGGTGATCGGCGGGGAGCTGCGCCAGGGACTGGCGACAAAGGACGGCATGGGCGAGGCCGTAGTCGGCATGGTTCTGAAGCTGATCGGAACCAATAGCTCCAGGGTCATCGCCGATACCAAGGCGCGCATGGCGGAGATCAACAAGGTGCTGCCGCCGGGGATCAAGGTCGTCCCCTACTATGACCAGGCCACCCTGGTGGCCAAGTGCATCAAGACCGTCACCGAAGCCCTGGTGGAGGCGGTGGTTCTTGTGGCGGCAGTCCTGTTGGCTTTTATGGGCGGTCTCAGGCCAAGCCTGGTGGTTGCCATATCCATCCCGTTTTCCATCCTCTTCACATTCATCGTCATGAACATCGTGGGCCTCTCCGCCAACCTCATGTCCATGGGGGGGCTCGCCATAGCCATCGGCATGATGGTGGACGGGACCATCGTCATGGTGGAGAACGTGGACCGGATGCTGCGCCAGTCCGACCCCACCGAGACGCGAAGGGACGTGGTCATCCGGGCCTGTTCGGAGGTTGGCCGCCCCATATTCTTTTCGATCTCCATTATCGTCATTGTTTTCCTGCCTCTGTTTACCCTGCAGGGGGTGGAGGGAAAGACCTTCAAGCCCCTGGCCTTTACGGTAGCCCTTGCGATGGTAGGGTCCCTCCTCTATGCCATGGTCCTGGCGCCGGTTGCCGCCGAGTTGGCCATGAAGCGACCCAAGGCGGATCGGAAAGGGCCGCATGGCGAGCCATTCCTCATCCGGATGCTCCTTCGGCTATACGACCCGCTGATCTCCTTCTTCGTACGCCGCCGCATCGCTGCGGTCGTCATGGCCCTGGCCATGCTGGGGGCCGGGATCCTGATCTTTCCCCGCTTGGGATCGGAGTTCGTGCCCAGGCTCAACGAAGGGGATCTCCTGGTGCGCGCCACCATGGCCCCGTCCATTTCGCTCGATGAGGCCCGCGAGACCGTGCTTCGATTCGAGAAGCAGCTCATGGAGCGGTTTCCGGAGGTCGCGCGCGTCGTCACCCGGATTGGACGAGGAGAGGTGGGCGCTCACGCGGACCCGGTGAACAGCGCCGAGTCCTTCGTGGCCCTCAAGCCTCAGGACCAATGGACCTCGGCGGAGAGCCCGGAAGATCTCTACGCCCTGATGAGTGAGGCCTTCGAGGATTTTCCCGGGGTCCAGTTCAACTTCACCCAGCCCATTGCCGCAGCCGTGGACGAGCTGCTTACCGGCACGCGGGCCGAGCTGGCGGTGAAGATCTTCGGTGCTGACACGGAGGTCCTCAAGGAGAAGGCCGCGCAGTTGGAGTCGGCAATCCGGAAGGTGAGGGGCGCTGCGGACGTGCAGAAGGATCAGGCGACCGGCACCCCCCAGGTCCGGATCTCCATGAAACACCAGGCCCTTGCCCGCTACGGAATCAATGTGGCGGATGTCCAGGAGGCGATCCGCTCGGCAGTGGGCGGCGAGAAGGCCGGCCAGATCTTCGAAGGGATCCGGCGTTTCGACATCGTGGTGTGGTACGAGCCGGAGAGCCGGCAATCAACGGAGGCCATTGGCCATATCCTGGTGAGGTCTCCCAAAGGGGTGGAGGTCCCGCTGGATGAGCTCACCACCATCGAGGAGATCGTGGGACCGAGGCAGATCACCCGGGAAAACAATCAGCGATTCATCACGGTCCAGTGCAATGTGCGGGGAAGGGATATCGGCTCCTTCGTGGAGGAGGCGCAGGGGATCATCGAACGGGAGGTGAAACTGCCGCCCGGGTATATCGTCACATGGGGAGGACAGTTCCAGCTCCAGCAGGAGGCGAACAAGAGACTGGCCGTGGTCGTTCCCGTGACGATCTTCATCGTGTTTCTGCTCCTCTTTAGCAGCTTCAAATCGCTGAAGAATTCCCTCCTCATCCTCCTCAACATCCCGCTGGCCCTTGTCGGAGGGGTGGTGGCCCTCTGGGCCACCGGGCAGAACCTCTCCGTGCCCTCTTCGGTAGGATTCATCGCACTCTTTGGAATTGCCATCGAGAATGGGTTAGTGCTTGTCACGTATCTCAATCAGTTGCTGGCAGACGGCGTGCCGATGGACGAGGCGTCCGTCAAAGGTGCGCGCCTCAGGCTCAGGGCCGTGCTCATGACCGCCATCACGACGGCCCTTGGCCTGATCCCCCTTCTGTTCTCCACCGGGACCGGGAGCGAGGTGCAGCGTCCGCTGGCAACCGTGGTCGTTGGAGGTCTTGTAACCTCTACCGTCCTTACATTGCTGGTCATCCCATCCATCTACAAGTGGTTCGCCATTGGAGTTGAGCCCGAAACATACACGCACGAAGAGAAAGGAAGGAGCGAATGAAGGAGATCAAGGCATACATTAAACCGCATCGGCTGTATGACGTCGTCATCTCCCTCCATAAGGTAGAAGGACTGACGGGCATGAGTGTGACCAAGGTGCTGGGTTTCGGCCGCGGCCGGGCCAAAGACGAAAAGGACAAGGTGAGCGAGGGGGGTGTGGATATGGTCCCGCACCTGAAGCTCGAGATCGTCTGCCGGGACGATCTGGTGGAGGAGATCGTCTCGGCCATAGAAAGGGCTGCGCATACGGGGCTCAGAGGCGACGGCAAGATTTACGTACTGGAGGTGACGGACGCGGTCCGTATCAGCACCGGGGAGAGGGGGCAGAGGGCCGTCTGATTTGCACCGCGGGAGCAACTATGTTCTTCCGTGAAAGGAGGGAAACATCATGAAATCTGCAGGTCCATGGCGAGTTCGGTTTGTTCTGTTCATCTTGCTGGTATCCGGCGTCATGCTGGGCTGCACATACAATCGCGTTCAGCTGGACGGCGGAAGAACCTTTTCAGTGGAGCGTATTTCGTCAGTCCCGATCTACGTCTCGTGGGTAAACGCAGAGGAAAAAGACGATGGAATGGTTATCAGAGGAATATTGAGAACGAATTCCTCCCACACAGATGGAAGCGGTCATGTGGATGTAGCCGTTCTCAGCCCTGGAGGCGAGTTATTGGGACAGACCAGCACCGACTACGCCCCGAAGGCTTTTCGAAAGTACAGGCGAGAAGCCCGATTTGAAACCCGTTTCCCCTTCGTTCCCCCTGACGGGAGCAGGATTCGTGTGGCTCTACACCAACGGCAAGGGCTCGAAAAGGGAAGCGCCGATTGCAGCAATAACCGGGCGGTAAAGGAGGATGCGGCATGAGAGCATCCTTCGTTTTGGGAATCGGCCTGATCCTTGAAGCCCTGACTCTCGCAACACCCGTTCATGCCGCGAATCCCGGGAATCTTTCCGTGGTCTTGACAGAGTTCACATATGACAAGGGGAAGTACCGCATCAAGTTCGGGGTCATCAACAAGAACACTTATGACAGAAGGCCCACCATCGCTTTCAAGGTCCTCGACGGCAGCAGGCCTCTGTCATGCACGCGACTCACCCTGAACGTCCCGGCCGGATCGGACGGCTCGGCGCTTCAGGAGATTACAGTGGACGGGCCGGCCGCGAATGGTGAAGCCAAAGTGGAAGCCATGATCTTCGATGGAAGGAACAGGGATCGGGCGGGACCCTGGTTGTCCGATTGCCCGAGATAGGGGGGATCTTTTCGATAAAGCAGCCCATGGATGATGATAACAGGCAATTCAGTCGATGTGAGCCTGCAGATGCAGCACCCCCCGTTTGCCTGGACTGTGCAGAGTGTCAGATCGAAGAGACTTCTCCCGCCCCCGGGACGAGCTCACAATCCGCGACGGGCCGGCACAGGCGGGCGCTCTGGATCACCTTCGCCTTGACCTTCTCGTATTTCATCGTGGAGGTCGTTGCAGGGTTTCTCACCAACAGCCTGGCCCTCCTTGCCGACGCTGCACACATGTTAACGGACGTGGGAGGGCTTGCCCTGGCCCTCTTTGCCTCCTGGATGGCCTCGAAACCAGCTACCGCAGGCAAGAGCTACGGCTATTACCGCGTGGAGATCCTGGCCGCCCTGGTCAATGGCGTCGTCCTGTTCCTGGTCTCTTTCTACATCCTCTATGAGGGCTATCGGAGATTTCAGGCGCCCCCGGAAGTGGCAAGCCTTCCCATGCTCGGGGTCGCCGTGGTGGGGCTCGCTGTGAACCTTTTCGGCATGTGGAATCTGCACCGGGGATCCAGCGAGAGTCTCAACGTACAGGGCGCCTTCCTCGAAGTAGTAAGCGACACTCTTGGCTCTCTCGGGGTCATTGCCGCTGCGGGGATCATGGCGGCGACGGGCTGGTACTACGCGGACCCGATCTTCAGCGTTCTGATCGGGCTCTTCATCCTCCCCCGCACGTGGAAACTGATGAGCCGGGCCGTGCACATCCTCCTCGAAGGGACACCCTCCCACATCGACCTGAAGGAGCTTAAGGGGGTGATGTGCTCCGTTCCCGGAGTCCGGATGGTCCATCACCTTCACGTCTGGACCATCACATCGGGCATGCACGCGCTCAGCGGGCATGTTGTGCTGGCGGATGGAATTCCATCCCACGAGGCCCAGCTGATTCTCGAGGAAGTTCACTCGCGGCTGAGGAAAGACTTCGAGCTCGGGCATACGACAATCCAAGTCGAATACACGCCTCTCTCGGAAAAAGAACCCGGACCGTAGGTCTTCTCACGGGAGCGCGCCGGATCCCCGGCCAAGCTCTCTTCATAATCGATCAGGTCAACCCAAGGAGAGAAAAGCATGGAAAGGACTGTCGGTTGTTCCGCGACAACAAGAGAAAAAATAGCACGCATCTGTGAAAGACACAGGCTCATAGCGAGCAAAGGTCTCGTAACCTTAATGTTGATCATTGTTTTGGTCACCTCTCATTCCTGGAGAAGGGACTCATTCGTTCACCTCGCCTTCGAGACGATCGGGTTTTTCTTGATTGTAATCTGTGTTTTCGGCAGAGTCTGGGCCTCGATGTACATTGCCGGGAAGAAAGACGAGGTCCTTACAACAGGGGGTCCTTACTCGATGGTCCGCAACCCGCTTTACTTTTTCAGCTTCCTGGGGGCCGTAGGGTTCGGCTTGTCTTCAGAAAATCTGTTGGCCCTGGGGTTGATCATTGTAATGTTTGTAGTCGGTTATGTCCCTGTGATCCTTTCAGAGGAAAGGAGGCTTCTCGACTTGTTCGGGGAAGAATACCAGGATTACATGAACAGGAAGCCCAGGCTCTTTCCGAAGCTCTCCAAGCTTGGAGAGCCCGTAAGCATAGGGATTCACACAGGTCCCTTTCTCCGGGTTCTTTTCAGATCCATGTGGTTCATGTGGTTTTTCATGCTGTTGCACATCGTGGAAAAGCTTCGAGACATAGGATGGATTCCCGTTGTCCTGGCGATTCCCTGAAAGATCATCACACCTTTTTTGAATTCGCTTGTGCGCTCACTAACCTCTCAGCAACCAGAGGTCTTTGACCATCACCGCAAGTTCCGCCTCGCTGATGAGAGAGCCGAGGGAGCGTGGCCCTGCCGCCGCAAAATAGCCGGGAGCGCACGAGGAGTTCACCAATGGGCACCCTTGGGTTGCCTCCATGGGAACGGCGTCGGATGCCTCAGACGCCCGCTACGCCCGCCCGCTACTGAACTGAAGATCTGGGGAGAGGGGACTGTAGCCTCCTGCCCGGCAAACATGCTCCTTTCTAACGGTCTCTTTATTGCGTCAACTACGACTACCCTTTTAGAGACCGGTTCGAAAAAGCGGTTCGTGACTACAAACGTTCGTTGCCCGAAGGGGACGGTCCTGTGGAAATCACGGAGAATAAAGAATCCCGAGAAAAAGAATCCATCAGCCCAGAAAGGGGACGGGACCCACGCATACATCTCATGGTAAGGCCTTGGCGGAGGATAATAGGTCATTACCGGCGGGCCATTTTTGGAATAAAACTCATCAATTCCGAACGGTGGGCTCGCTTCCGCATAACGATCTTCGGCGTTGAGCGGCGGAGCGGCGGCCACATTCAATCCCAAATAGGCCTTCAGATCGGCCAGGGCACGACCGGCCTGGTGCTCGTCCAGATCAATTCTTCCGGCCTTTGAGGCCTTGATGACCCCTTCTTCGATCTCAAGGAGGATATCAGGCGTCACCGGATACTCGGAAATCCATCCATTTTTTGGCTCAATACCAGCCGAGCTCAGCATCTGTTCTGCAAGGTCAGCACCGATCCGCAGTCTATTGACCAGTTCCTCGGCAAATGCACCTTCAGGGACTGTGGGAAGCGATACCGGCGGAGCTTCCTGAACATGATTCGTATTCTTCGAGGCTTCTGCCGTCCGGCCTCCCCGATCCTGCCCGTAGGAGGAGGCTGGGAAAAGGATCAGAGCGCTCGCTATGAAAAAATATGAGAGAATAAGTTTGTCGTTTCTAATCATGGTCTTACAACCTCCAACAATCTATAGGATAATCGCTACGGAGGACAAATCAATTCCCCACGCCTTCTTTCGAGTTTCGTCTTCATCAAACAGCCCGGATCCGCCTAAGGCTATAAAGGGGTGCGTACACCTGCCCAAAGGGCGGTACCCTTGTCAATTCTTCATGCTTGCTTCATCTTTCCTTCATTAATTCTTCATCCCCTCTATCCGATAATAACGCAAACCATTTTGCTGGTGGGTTCGTCTAAGGGGCAGGTCTCAACAAACTCGTTACTCCGGAGGGGATTATGAAAAAAGGACTTTATCTCACGCTCGCCATCGTACTCGCTTTGGTGACATCCTGCGCCAGTTATTCCCCTGATCGCTACAACACGCAAAAGGGCGCCGCGATCGGGGCCGGGGCCGGTGCCCTGCTCGGTCAGGCCATCGGACGAAACACCAAGAGTACCCTGATAGGCCTAGCAGGCGGCACCATCCTCGGAGGACTGGTGGGGAACGCGGTCGACCAGGATCGCCAGGCCGCAAGGGAGGCGGCACAGTACCAGAAGCAGGTGGTGTACTATGATCGCAACGGCTCGGCCGTGGAGGCGATCCCCGGACCCGTGAGCCAGAGAGGCAACTGCCGCACGGTGACCAGGAGGACCTGGCAGGACGGGGTGATTGTAAGCGAGACCGTGGAGGAGGTCTGTTCAGACTACCCGCCTCCTCCCTACCGGGGACATGGGATGCACCACTGATAGCTATGCTGGAAAAGAGAGCGGCGAAGGGGAGAACGGGCCCGGAATGGCGGATAATCAGATGATTTCAAATTTGACCCCACTGGGTCCAAGATCCGGGACCGTTTGCCTATCGAGAGTCCCAGGTGGTAGGGACTCAAGGCTCCTTGAACGAGATCGTATATCCCAGGTTGAACCCGAAGAGATCGTCCAGGGGTTTGCCGTCGCTCTCCGCGTAGGGGTACCCGAAATAGGGCAATCTGCCGCCGGATTGTGGTGGATTGAGCAGGATATCCTTCCCGGTCCCAAAGGCGATCCTGTTCTCATCAACGGCCCCGAAATAGTATTCCCGGTATTCCTTCTCTTCTCCGGGGCTCAACTGCCTCTCCAGCATTATCTTTCTTACATCCGCGGGATCGACAGGCACCCACCCGTATCCCGGGAGATAGAATTCGGCCCAGCAATGCTGGGCACTGGTCATATCCCCGATCTTTCCTCCCGGGATGCGGATGCCATAGATCTCCCTTGAGGGCACGCCAACGCTCCTGGCAAGGGCCACGAACACGGAATGGATGTCCACGCACTTGCCGCCCAGGCTCACAAGGAGCCTTTCCACGTCCCCGATTCCGCACCCCTCGACTTTCGGGTCGCGATACATGTTGTCCACGATCCAGTCATAGATCGCCTTCGCCTTTGCCAGGATTGTAGGTTTGTCGCCTGCAATGCGTTGGGCCGTCTCTTTGACCTTTCCGCTTGTCGGTCCAAAGGTGGTGGGCAGAAGATACTTCTCAAAGCCCTTGGGGTTGAAAGAAGATTCCTCTTTCGGAAAATCCTTTTTGATCACTTCCCACCTGCTCACGCTGAAGGTGTAAGTGAGGGTCCTGTTTTTAGCGGGTCCTTTCCATTCGGCATAGAGGATCGCGCGCCCGAAGGCCTGTTCCCTGTAAACCCCGTGAGCGGTGTAGTTGCCCTCGATCCTTTCACGCTCGACCACCTGGTGCTCATCGGTCATCGGATAAGGAATCCAGAGTCGCGTGTTTTCGGCTCCCTCGGGTGCCTTGAGATCGATTTTGAAGATCACTTCCGCTCGTCTTTCCCCGGCCTCGGAAACGGAAAACAGGGAGAGCACGATCATCAAAGAAAGTATGCATCCCCACATCGGTTCCCACATCTTTCTGTACTCTTCGCTCATTTGTGTTTCTCCTTCGAAAATGGTTTGAATCAGGTTTTCTGAAAGAAGCACCCGAGATGGCGAAGTCAGACAGAGAAAGGAAAGAAGCTACGGTGTGCGGGAAGATGGGATTTTCACTGCTCGGCCTGACCCTGAGTCTACCAAACCCGGGTAGAGTCTTCGACTACGTCAGGTAAAGCCGAGGAAGAAATGCATGAGGGGGTCTCCTTCGAAAATGAATTGCGATGCGTGAAAGCACACCGGCAACGAACCGCTGCGGTATTCACGGGACTCTCTGTTTCGAGGAGTAAGGCTATGGAAGGTTATTGACAAGAACCTGAAAACCTGCAGAAGCTTTTTGAGAGCCTCACCCGTGCCTACCGAACCCGGGTAGAACCTTGGTTGTTGCCTCAGGTGAAGCCCAAAAAGCGACGCATGGAGGATCCTGGCCTAAGATATGCTCCCTCAGCCTTTCAAAGGGAGTGAAGAAACTGTGGAAAACTTAGAATGGCTGTCTCCTTTTGTCAAATAAAAACCCGCTTCATCGTTCCATATGGGAGGTCTACCACTTGAGGCACCGTTTGCAGGGGTAGATCAGGCGGCGGCCTCCCTCATGATCTGAACCAGGGTGTCCTCGACCTCCTTGGCCACGGACTGGAGCTCAGGGGCGTTAAACTGCGAAATCAGTGCTGTCGGCTTTATCGTGGCAAGCTTGACCTTCCCTCCTTCATCGTATACCGATATGCGGCAAGGGAGAGCAGTCGAAACCTGCATGTTCTTCTCCAGCACCCTTTTTGCCTGCTGCGGGTTGCAGACCTCGAAGATCCGGCATTCTCGATCGAATTCTACGCCCTTCTTCTTCATGGTCTCCTTGAGGTTGTGAATTGTCATTACGCCGAATTTGTGGTCCCCAACAGCCTTCTCAAGATCGTGGCAAACCTGGTCGAGAGCCTTTTCGCTTGAAATCTCGAACAACATGGCTTTGTCCTCTCAGTAAAATGGGTGAGTGGTCCTACTACCTGTTTAGTCATCCCGTCCCAGTTTGCAAAGAGCCTTCGCTAACTTCTCAGCAGTCTAAGCCCATTGATGATCACCGCCAGGCCTCCGGCCTCGTTGATCAGAAGTCCGGGAACCATCCCGATCCACCCGGCCAAGGCTGCCGGGACAAGGAACGCAATCACCGCCAGCGAGATGATGATGTTCTGACGGATGTTCCTGACCGTTCGCCTGCTGAGATTGAAAACCAGGGGAAGCTTGGAGAGGTCGTCGGACATGAGGGCGATATCGGCCGTCTCGAGAGCGATGTCGGTCCCCGCCGCACCCATGGCTATCCCTAGATCGGAGACCGCCATAGCCGGCGCATCGTTGATCCCGTCACCCACCATGGCAATACGGCCGTTCTCCTCCCTCAACCGGTTTATCCTCTCGACCTTGTCCTCAGGGAGAAGCCGGGCAAAGTAGGTGTCCGCCCCCGACTCTTCGGCGACCGCTCTTGCCGTCCCCTCATTGTCCCCGGTCAGCATGATCACCTGCCTGATTCCGATTCCTTTCAGCCTTTGGATTGCCTCTCTTGCCTCGCGTCGAAGTTGATCGGAGATGGCAATGATGCCAAAGATCCCTTTGTCACTCCCGATGAGAATGGCGGTCTTGCCCTTTTCCTCCAGGGAAGAGATCATGGGTTGAATCGACTCGATTGGAATTTTTTTCTCAAGAAAGAGCCTCATTCCGCCTGTAAAAAGCTCCTGGCCATTCACGCTGCCTTTCGCTCCCCGCCCGACCAGGGCTTCGAATGTCTCGGCCGGAGTGAAAGGGATCTCTTCTTCTCGCGCCTTCCGTACGATGGCTTCTCCCAGGGGATGCTCGGAGCGGGACTCCAGGGAAGCAGCCAATGCGAGGATATCCCTAAAAGGGCGATTACCCAAAGCAATCACGTCCGTGACCCGAGGTCTGCCGATGGTGAGAGTCCCCGTCTTGTCGAACGCAATGGCCTGGATTGTTGCAGCTCTTTCCAGATGAACGCCTCCCTTGAAGAGGATGCCGTTTCGCGCCGCATTACCGATGGCGGCGACGACTGCCACCGGGATGGAAAGGGCAATCCCGCACGAGCATGAGACCACAAGGACCACAAGGCCCCTGTAGAACCACTCGGACCAGATGCCCCCGAAAAACAGAACGGGGATCCCCATCACCCCGATGGCAAGGACGAACATGGCAGGGGTATAGATCCTGCCGAAGGCCTCCCCGAAGCGCTGAAAGCTCGATTTCTTGGCCTGGGCCTCTTCGACCGAATGGATGATCCTGGCAAGGGTCGTGTCATTGAAGACCTTGGTGACTTTGACTTCGAGAATTCCTCGTTGATTGACCGTTCCCGCGAAGACATCCGCCCCCCTCTCTTTGACCACCGGTATCGGCTCGCCGGTGATCGGGGCTTCGTCCACTGCAGAGGAGCCTGAAGCCACTATTCCGTCAAGAGGAATCCTCTCCCCCGGCTTGATGATGACGGCCTCACCTATCTGAACCTCTTCCACAGGGAGAGCGATCTCTTCGCCGTTTCGCCTGACGACAGCCTCTTTCGGCACCAGCTCCATGAGTGCCCTGAGCGCCCCCCGTGCGCGGTCCACCGCGTAAGCCTCGAGCACGTCTCCCAGGGAATAGATGAACACCAGAACGGCGGCCTCTTCCCATAGCCCCAGGACGATGGCCCCGATGGCGCCGGCAACCATGAGGGTTCGGATATTGAGCGTAAGGGTCCGCAGGGCCGCGAGTCCCATCCGGGCCGGATAGTACCCGCCGACCGCCACGGCGACGGCATAGAGGATAGTGCTCGGCAGTGAGATCCCTGCCCTTTCCAGGGCGAATGCCGCGGCCGTGAAGACGCCGCAAGTACAGAGTGAAAGAATTCTCGGGTCCTTCCACCAACCCTTTCCCTTTACCTTCTCCCTTTCGAGTCTCGCCTTCATCCCGGTCTCGGCCACGGACTTTATGATCTCCTGGACCGAAAGCAGGGCCGGATCATACCGGACGCGGAGAGTTTCTGACATCAAATCCACTTGGAAGGACTCCATCCCCTTCAGGCTCTTCATCTTCTTTTCGATGAGTGACGTCTCGTCTTCGCAGTCCATCCCTTCTATGTGGAGGACTGCTGACTTGGCTTTGTCTTCGGCCTCCACCTTGTGACCGGCTTTCTCCACAACCTGAACAATCGCGGGGCGGCTCATCGTCTTCTGATCACCGATGACCTTCAATTGAGAGGTCACCAGGTTAAACTCAGCCGACTCCACACCCTTGACCTTCTTGACCTCCTCCTGGAGGCCTGAGGCGCAGTTCGGTCAGTCCACACCAAGCACCTTGATCTGCAATATTTCTCTTTCGATCTGCGCTTCCATGATGATCACCTCTCTTGATCGTCCTTGTGGATTTTCCCCTTTACAGAGTTGGCTTGGCAAAACTCATTGAATAAGAAAACCAGTTGCCGTAATAATAACCAAACCGAAATCCCGCACCCTCGCCCAGGCGGCGGACGGTATTCCGGCTCTGGTAGTGCGGGTCGGGAAAAATTTCAGTGATTGAAAGGACTCCGCCTGGCTTGAGCGTTGCATAGCACTGCCTCAAAGCAGCTTCACGATCCGGTATCTCACCGAGAACAGTGCAAAGATAAACCGCATCAAAACTTCCGCGTGGAACGGGCGGCTTTGCGGCATCTCCCAGGATTGCAGTCAGGTTCGATACGCCTACCTTCGCAGCGCGCGCTTTGAGTTGCTCGACCATCCTCGGCTGGATATCCAACCCTACGACTTCACCACCAGGAAGCACGCGTTGAGCGGCAGGAATCAGTAACCGACCCGGGCCTGGCCCAATCTCCAGCACGCGCTGCCCGGGTTTCAGACCGATCCGATCCAGGGTGATCCGCGTTCCCAGGATCCAATCCATCACCGGGCCTTTCACCAGCCCGGACATCCAGGCAGGGCAGGGCATCGACCGACGGCGGCTGGTCCGGCGCCACCACAGGCTCGATGTCAGTCCGATCAGCAGAAGCAAGCCAACCAGGATCAGAAGAGTCATAATACGGTCTCCTAGTCGAAACAAACGCATGAGCAGTCATTCATATTTTGGGCCAAAAAAATTTAAGGGCCTTTTATGTGCTCAAGGCCCGTAGCAAAAAGGGTCTTGATATGAACGGCGTCGAGAGAGTAATAGGCGATTTTTCCATCCTTTCGATATTTGACCAGATCGAGATTTCGCAGCACCCGGAGCTGGTGGGAAACGGCCGACTGGGTTTTCCCGAGCAGGCAGGCCAGGTCGCAGACGCACAACTCATCCTGGGCCAGGGCATAAAGGATCTGCGTCCGGGTAGGGTCTCCGAGGACCTTGAACGTCTGGGCCAGTTTCTTGATGACCCCGTCCGTTTGCATGACCTTCCGGACAGCATCGACCTTCTTCTGGTTGATGGAAAAAACCTCGCAGGTGTCTTTCTTGTTTCTTGTGGCCATCTGCATGCCCGGAACTCGTATGAATAGATGTTCATATATTAACGTACCAAGACGGTCTGTCAAGGATAATTTTTGCGATAGACCGCCCCGTGCGGGCAGCACGAAGCCTGCGAACGCTTCTCCCACACGGTTTGGCACCGTCATCAGGCCCTGGGAATTGCCAATATTTCTAATCGTAATAGTTGACCTGCTATCTCTTTTCGTACCACCAAAAATCGTTTGCCTCTACAGGATCATAAGATTTCACCTTTCCATCGACGATAATGCTCGGAGATAATTTCACCTCATCTCGGCCACACCGCATAAGTCGATCGAAAGTCATAATACCTCCCATTAGGAAGCCATGCTTTTCTAAACTTTGGAGGCTGTATTGTGAATCACTCGGGTACATGGGACATTCCGTGTACCTCACAGCTGAGAGATGGTCTAATGGGCCCCTGTAAAACTCAACAATAGAGCTGCAGGAAGAGAGAAAAATAAGGAACATCGAGCACAGAATAAACCTATTCATTCCCAGAACCTGAATTTTTCACAGAGATGGAGGATTTTCTGACAATTAACCATTCGTGAAAACCGCCTTGATACTTTTACCCATCTGCCTGAACGCTTCCCCTGTCTTTTTGCCCATTTCCTTGAACCATTCTCCTGTGGACCTGCCCGTTTTCTTTGCATCCTGCCTGGTATGTTTTCCCATTTTACCCCGCCCTTGACCGACCTCCTTCCCGCCTTCTTTGGTGGATTTGGCGGTCGCCTCCCCCATTTTCTTGAGATCCTGCCCAGCGGGAGAAGACGTGTTTGTTCCCTCGGTACCCGGGGCCCGTAATACCTGCTCCTCATGCTCAGGCTTCAAAGAATCATTTAACAGTTGCACCGATTCCTTCAACATCTGAACTGATTCCCGTTGTTCTGTGCGGTCCGCCTTCAGATAATTGAGGTTAAGCGCGTAATTGAGGTTTAGCGCGATCATGGAAACAACGAGCAAAATAGCCGCTGTGAAGATTGCCCTGGTCCATTTCCGCTGTGGAAACATCGCAGATTTCCCAGTGGCGTGTAATGCTGAGAAGACCTGTTTTTTCAACGAGCCATCGAAGCTTCCCGCAAGAAGGTTTTGAAATTTCTCCACTGTCGGAATTCTCTCTTCCCGGTCTTCCGCCGTGGCATCCTGGATGATCCGGTCCAGTTCCTGAAAAAAAAGGGTCCGGGTCTTACTCAGGCCCGCTTTCCTGAAGGGGATCGTTTCAGGGGATACCTTCCCTTCAATCGCTTCAAAGAGGATCTTTCCGAGAGAGTAGATGTCGGCCCTCTCATCCGTTCGCCTGAAATCAAG
>PHBH01000065.1:29901-39661 GCA_002840535.1 Deltaproteobacteria bacterium HGW-Deltaproteobacteria-15
AACGATGCCGGCCTTGTGAATTGCGGTCACACCGTCAAGCACCGGTAGAAAGAAATCCTTGATCCATTCCCTGGTGAGACCCTCTTCCGGATAAAACCCTTCTTTTGACATGGTGGAACGAAGCGTGCCTCCGGGCAAGTATTCCGTGGCGATGTATTCTATTGCTAAGTTCTTTTCACCCACCGGTACAGAGGCGGAACCATGATCATAGACTCTCACGATATTGGGGTGGTTAATCAGTGCCATGGCTTCCGCTTCTCGGCGGAATCTCTGCAGCCCCATTTCCACTTCCTCTTCGACACCGTAAAAGAATTCCAGCCATTCAAGCGATACAACCTTGACTGCCACATCACGATTCAGCTTGAGCTGACGCGCCCGATAGACCTCTCCCATTCCGCCCTTGCCGATGAATTCAAGGATCACCCACTTATCATGAAGGACCGTTCCTGCTTGAAGCATATGGCTGTCGTTCGTCTCTTTCATGGCTTCAAACAACTCCTTCATCGTCAATTCCTCTCAAGGGCGCAACAGCACCTCTTTCATTCTTGCGCACTCCTCTAGACTGAGTTTGCCCCGGCGAACCCATGCGGAAACAACGGCTCACACTCATGATGGCCCTATTGCCGAACGTGGAGCCGATCTCTTCTTCTTCAGACCCTCCACTGAGGAGAGGCCGGAGAGGGACGAAGCGTATTTGGGGGAAAGGCGGATGGCCTCTTCAAACGCCTCCTTCGCCTCCTGAGGACGATTCAGGTGGTACAAGGACCAACCCAGGCCGTCGAAGATCGCGGGATAAACAGGGTTCCGGTGAAGCGCTTGGAGTTTCCGGAAGGTCTGAAGCGCCTCCTGATATTGTTCCGTCTTGATGTAGCTCCAACCCAGATTGTTGAGCGCATGGCTCGGCCAGGAGAAATAGTTCTCCTCCTTCGGGAGAAGCGACAGATTGCTCTTGTAGAGCTCGATCGCCTCTTTGTGACGCTCTTTCATAAAGGCAACCGCGCCCAAGGCCACAGCGGCGCGGAGATTCTCCGGATTTTCCCGCCTTGCCTTTTCAAACTGTTTCTCCGCCTCGTCAAGGCGGTTCAAGTAAAGCAGGGCCGCTCCCCGTCCTGTTGCAACCTGATCACTAGGGCAATTCCGCTGATCGGAGAGGCTCGCAAATTCCGCGAGCCCGGCCTTCGCTCCATGGAGATGGAGCGCGCACCAGGCGCTCATGAGACGGGCCTCGCAGTCCTGCTTTGACAAAGGCAGATATCCTTTCAGTTTGAAATCGGCCCTCGCAAAATCCCCCTTTTCAAAATAGCCCTCCGCGAAATCCTTCCATAGAAGACGCCAATCCCGGGTCTTGACGATGAGGTTGTAGAGGTCGGTCGTGTCGGCAAAATACGGATCGATTCGAATGAGCTCCTTCAAACGCTCTTTGGCCTCTCCCACTTTTCCCAGGACATGCCTCGTAAACACGAGTCCATAGAGACCCGGCCGCCGGTCGCTCGAAGAGGAGGCGAGCCGCAGGAAAGCCTGATCGGCCCCGCTCTTGTCGCCCTGGTGGTAGAGGCACCATGCCCGTTTTGCAGCGGTCAAGGCATCCTCTTTCAGGGCAAGCGCCTTCTCGTAATGGACCCGGGCCTTCTCGTAGTTCTTGGCCTTAAAATAGAAATCGCCGAACGCCGTAAGGATGGGTCCATGGCCGGTGAAATCGTTCGGGTAGGCAAGGGCCTCCTGCAGGAAGGCCTCAGCATCCTTCGTCTTTCCACGGGCGAGTGCGATCAATCCCAACCCATAAGCCGCATCCGATCTGATGGAATGGACATACTGCGTGTCGCCCGGGCCGTAGTAGATCCAATCGGTCTTCCCCATGTGGTCCTTTGCCCATTCCTGCTGTTTGACGAACCACTTCCCGGCGGCGTCATATTTGCCCTTGGCGTAGTCCACCCAGGCAAGACCTTGGGGCCCGGCTACACCATCTTTGTCTTTCTCATGAACCCTCGTGAAAAGGCGCCTGGCCTCGTCGAACCGGGACTGCCTGAAAGAGGTCCACCCGAGGAGCGTCAGGAACTCGGGCTGCTCCGGCTTGAGGGCCAGGGCCGCCTTCGCGTGTTCATGGGCCTCCCCGTATTTCTCGGTCTTGAAGAGGTTGACGCCTGTCCTGTATTCGCTCCATGCATTGTATTGCCTGCTTACGGTCGCGCACCCCGAGAGCAGCCCGATCACTACAATCACTCCCGCGATTCCCAAAGATACCCTTTTTTCCGTCTCCCAGAATCTGAATTTCTTGTTCATGAGATCTCCCCTCCTTGCTCGTTCCACGGTCACTTCTGCAATGCTTCCAAGCCCTGCAAGGCGCTCTGATTGCCCTTGTAAATCTCCAGGATTTCCCGGAAGTGGCGTCCGGCCTCCTCTCTTTTGCCGAGGCGCTGGAAGGTCCAGGCAAGGCCGAGCTTCATCTCCACGTTGCTTGGATAGTTGTCGAGGACGCTCCGGTACGCCGCCTTTGCTTCTTCGTATTTTTCCTGCTGAAAAAGGACATAGGCCAGTTTGCTCATCGCCGTATAATTCTTTTCGTCTATCTTTAGCGACGCGCGTGCGACCGCCTCCGCTTCGGACCACTTCTTCCCTGCGATCAGGGGAAGGAGCAACCCGAGCCTCGGCTCCACGGCGCCGGGCGCAAGATCGATCGTCTTCCGGTAGTACTTCTCTGCAGAGTCAAGATCCCCCTTCAGGTAGCTGAGCCACCCGGCCCTCAGGGCGGCCAGATAGTTCTTCTGGTCAATCCTGAGGATCTTGAGAACGCTGTTCAGAGAGGCATCGTACTTTGCCGTGGCTTCCTGGCTGAAAGACTCCTCGAAATAAACTCCGATCTTGTCGTTTTCCGCGCCATAGCCGTGAAACGGACTGATCAGAAATGCGGCGCAGAAAAGGATCGGCCAGAATGCCAATGGTCCTATCTTCATCATGAACCTCCGGTTTTGGATTTCTTGAGTCGCTTCGATCGATCGACCCTATATGATCGGCACCTCCAATTGTCGGAGATGGTTTCTGTGCCAACGAGAAAATCCTTTCCCCGTCCATCTCCGACGTGAGGGAAAAAAGTCCTCTTTGTGGATCGAGACTTGATGTGATTCGCACGTTCTTGAATTTCCTGCCGGCGAGAAGCCCTGTGTGAGCCAAGTCGGTCTGGACCACGAAACCCGATCCCGTACCGCTGAACCGGGATGCGGTCTCCACACGAGTGAAGGAATAGAACGGATCGAGAAGATCCGAAAGGAAACGCTTCATGAGAGGAAGCATGAGTCCGCCGTCCAGTTCGTCTTTCCATCCCACCTTTTCGGATGTCATGGGAAGCCTGGGCAGTCCCAGAAACAGCCAGTAAAGCCCGGTATCCGGCGGACCTTCATAATCGAGAAGGAGCAGCGCATAGCGGTTGACCGTGTATCGTATTCGTGACCCGGAGGTTGCGCACACAAGAAAACGATTCCCCGAGAAATCCAATTCCGTTTCCCAGGTCTCCTTCCTGCTCTTGAGGCCGCACGAAATCTCGAAAATCCACTCTTGGCCCAGGGGAAACCCGGCCGCACGAAAGATGCGATCGTCGATAGAGAGGGGCCTGATACGCTCGCCCTGCCTGGGAATACCGTGGGTGTGATACAGGCCCGTGGAACCGGAAGACGTCAGGTAATGCAGGAGTTCTGCATCGATCGAGGAGGCGCCGATATGAGGGTTGTTCTGGGCATGGAAATGAAGGTGCGGTACACTCGACCTTCCGCTGTTTCCCACCCTTCCGATCAACTGCCCCTGACGGACCGACTCTCCTTCGCTTACGGCTGCGGTTCCACGCCTCAGATGGCAGCAGGCCGTATAGACCCTCCCGTAGTGCCAGATGATCACGAGATTCCCCCAGTTGTCCTCCGTGTTCACCTGGCCGAGCGGATTGTCCTCGATGTGGTTGACCACAGCGACGACTTTTCCGTCGGCAGGGGCGTAGACCGGCATGTTGAAGGAATAGAAAGCATCCAGGTCTGTGCCATCTTCGCGATGGGGGTTGCCCGACTCGTCATGAATTTCAAAGTCCCAGGCATGGGACCATGCCTGCTTATGCGTATGCTCCCCTTCCGGGCCTTGGGTCACGGTCCACTCCCCGCTCACCGGCAGCACGAAACCAGGCGCCCCGGGACTCAAGAAGCGCGTCTTTGCGCTCCGCTGTCTCTTCACGTTCATCTCAGGGTTTTTCTCAGGAACGAGCAGGGTTTGAAACCGGGATGCCAAGCCGCGCTGCCTCAGAGAAAAGATCATGATGCCGGTGGTGGCGATAAAGGGGAATGCGAGGGCGGGAAGGGATAATGGGGCAAGAAGTGTATTGGACGCGGCGGCGATCATCGCGCATAGACCGCTTGCTGCAGCCGCAAGGATGAGGGAATCGATTCCCGGGATCGACCATACCCCTCCGATTGCGACTGCGGTCAGTATGAAATTGAAACCGATCAGGTTCCTGTGGAGGTCCACGGGATCGCCTTTGAGCAGGGTATAAACAAAGCTTCCCGAGACCAGGCCCACCACCGCAAGGACCAGTGCAAACCGTGAATATAGAAGAAGGCCGGCGCAGATCAGAAGCCCCGCGACTCCGGTCAACTGGAAAAAGGACGCCCCGAGGGAGCGGAAGAAGAAGTCGAGGGTCTTTGGAAGGGCCACGACCGGAAAGGTTGTTTCAAACGGGGCAAGGGTGTAGATGAGTCCATGGAAATCCTGATCCGCAGCGAGCACGATCCAGGTGGTGAGAACGAAGGGAGTGCTCAATACCGGTATGAAGAGGTAGTGGCGGAAGAGCGATTGCAGAGAAGCGGCGATCAGCACGCCCAGAAGGCTGGCGAGGAGGAGCATGAGGAGAAAGGGGCCGTTGATCTGGTAGGTCAGCCCGAGGGCCAGACCTGTAAGAAGCCCGTTGTATGCGTAATAGCCCCCCTTGATGTCCTCTCTCGGGAAGCCGAGAAGATATGCCCAGCCATTGGAAAGGAGAAGAGAGACGAGACCAGCCAGCCCCTGCTCGGGTACTACGAAGGTCGCGAGCATGAAGAGAAGGCCGACAAGCGGTTTCACTGAGAAGAATACGAGTCCGTAGCCGGAGAGGATGCTATTGACCATGGCGGCCGGCCTGCTGCATGAGGCGAAGGGGTATCTGCTCCAGTCGCTTCACATCGTCCAGGTCCTCGGGTTTTCGGATCACATCCACCAATCCCTCCTCTCCGATCAGGACAACGGCAGGACGCATGCGGATAAACTGCATCCACTGGGTCACGTTATAAGCGCCGACCGGGTGAAAGGCGAGGACATCCCCTGTGTTCAATGCCGGGAGCGGAACGGAAGGTCGTACCACGTCGATGTTCATGCACAGGGGGCCGCAGATGATCGTATCCTCGGCTATGCCGTCGTTATCCGAGGTGAGGAAGAGATCATGCTTGTACCAGAAGGCGCTCACGAGGATATTGACACCTGCGTCGATAACGATGGTCCGTACGCCGTTGGGCATCCGCTTGGTCCCTACAATGGAGGCCAGGAGGTAGCCCGCCTCGTCGATCAAGGCCCGGCCGGTTTCGAGGATGAGCCTGGGGAGACGGCCCTTCGCAAAGCCCTGCTCCAGCAGAACCGAAGCGATGGCTTCGGCATAGACGTCAATGGAGGGGTTGGCCTCCCTTCCGGGCGAGTACTGGGAATGGAGAGTGTTCTTGGACGCAAAGCCGCCCCCAACGTCGATATAGTCGATTTCGATTCCGCACTCCTTCTCCACTGATTTGACAAAGCCAGCGAGCTTCGCCGCCTCATTGCGGTAGGCGGAGGGCTCCGTGACAAAGGTGCCGATATGGGAATGGACCCCCCTCAGCCGGACGATCTTTCCCGCCTCGATCCGCCGGACGACGTTCATGGCCTCCCCCGTATCCAGGTTGAACCCGAAGCGATCCCAGGAGGGATAGATGCCCGTGTCCATGTTGACCCTGACCCCCGCATCAACGGTGCGCCCGGATGCCCGGCCGAGTTTCTCGATGGTATAGAGCTCGTCATAATGATCGATATGGATCAGCGCCCCCTCCTCAATGGCCTGTCTCAATGCTACCTCCGGTTTATAGGGACCGTTGTAGATGATGTTTTCGCCGGGGATTCCGTTTCGTCTCGCCATCCTGTATTCATATTCGCTCACCACCTCGGCCCAGGAGCCTTCCTGATGAAAGATGCGGCAGATCGCATCCAGATAGTTGGTCTTATAGGACCACGCGAACTGTACACTGGGGTAACGCGTCGAGAACGCCCGGCAGGCGCTTCGAAAGCTTTTTCGAATGGCCCGTTCGCTGAATACGAAGAGCGGACTCCCGTATTGTCCGACAAGCTCGCCCACGGGAACACCGTCGATCTCTTTTTTCACCCTGACCTGACGGCAGGGGCCGATCTTGTTCGCAAGGCCCGACAAGTGGCGCACGATGGTGGGCCGCTCATATCTAAGCTTTTCCATGTTCCCTCTTCTCTTCAATTCGAATCAATTGTCCCTCTATCGCAAGGCTCCGGTACTGGGAGAGGGGGTAGATGTGCTCCACGGAGTGCCTCAGAAAGAGGGTACCCACCTGATACGTCGAAAAGGGTTCAACCTCTTCTCCCAATGCGAGCCTGACCGCGGCCCAGGCCAGGTTCTGCCCGGCCCCCGCCGCAAGATAGCACCAGGCCGGGAAACGGGGATTCACCTCGATCAGGTAGCACTCCCCAGAATGCTTTGCCTTCATCACTTCAAGCTCACAGGGGCCGCGCCATTTGAGCTTGCCCATCACGGAGCGGACGAATTCGTTCATGCCCTCATCCGCGATGGTGATGCCGCCCCATGCCTTTCCCTGGTCCGTCAACTGCATCTTCTTCATGGGCACCGCGCCCACCAGTCCGCCTTTTCCGTCTCCGAGGGCCACGACATCATACTCGGTCCCTTGGATGTATTCCTGGATCACGACCGGAAGTCCCCACTTGGAGCTGAGCTTGAAGAAATGCGACGCCGCCTCCATGGGCGAGTATGAGATAAAGGCCTCGTAGAACTGGCCCTTGACCATGACCGGAAACGTATACTCCTTTTCCAGGGCGTACACGGCTGACGCGTCGGAAACAGTTTTGCCTTTGGGGACATTCACCCCGATGTCCCTCAGCCGGTGAAACCGGGCCTTTGACCGGAGGTTGAACGTCTCCTCGTTGGGCAGGTACGTGTGGATGCCCATGGAGACAAGCTCGCTCCTTATCTTCAAGTACAAGCTCAGCTCCGAATCGAGCGTTGGGATGATCACATCCAGGGGGAGCATCGAATGGATCGCGCGGATCCGCTCCAGCAGGCTTTCCGCACCCAGGGAAGGATAGGGTATGAGAAAGGCATTGTCGCAGATCCCATCCATGTATGCGCCGGGATCCAGGGGATTATAGGCGAGCCCCGTAACGATTCCCTCGAACTCCCCGCTTTCACGGATCGATCGGATGACGGCAACGCCCGGCCCAGGGTTATCCGTTGCGTTCAAACCGCTGACGCCGATGTTGAGAGCCCTCTTTCTCATGGTCTCTTCTCCTGATCCTTCTGAGGCAGGAGCTCCAGGTCGAGCAGGTACTGAAGGAATTGATCGATATCCTGCATCGCGATCTCCTCGCCGGTGTCGTAAGCGCGGCAAAGCTCCTCTGCGATCTCCTTGCGGTCACGTCCTTCGATCAGTCTCCTCAGGATAAACGTGGCGCTGGAGTTCAGGGTGAAGGTATTGCCGGAGGCGGTGTCAAAGAGAAATCCGTCGTCGCTCAAGGCCAAATGGGTCAGTCGTTTACTCACTGATATCTCCTGAATTAGTGTGATGCCCCTCCCCTTGGCCACTCACCTTCTCCTCCAGTCCATCAAAGATCCCGCCGCAGGCAGGGCAGGATGGAGAGGATGGGGAAGGGGCTGAGGGAAGATTCTGCACTTGATTTCGTACTCACCAAGCAGGGGATGAGCAGCGAATCTTCTTCCCCCAGCCCCTGGCGGGAAGGTGATCGAGTTCGATCATGAAGCCGTTGTATTTCCGTCCGGAGCAGCGCTTTTCCCTGATGGATTTCTTAGAGGGTCATGCCTGAAGAGGTCATGTTAGCGGGAGTCTCAGATCCTGATCGGTACAGCTCAGATCCATTGCGAGGAAAGCGCGGAGTAACATCTCTTAGCACTGCTTTCAACTGAGTAACCGGCGGGTGGGGATCTACCGGCAGTAGCCGTAACCCCTTTGATGACCATACCTCCCGTAGTAGTAGCCGTCGCCATAGTATCCCGGCCGATCATAATCCCCATATGGGCCGGGGCCTCCATAGACAGCACACCCTGACAGTGCCGCCCCGAACAAAATGAGCAAAAGCAATTTCTTCCTAAACATAAGGTATAGAGCTCCTTTCATCCGTTTTTAGATACATAGGATGGATGGAGCGAAACCCACCGCGCCGCGGTTTCGACGGGTTCTGCTCACGCCGCGCAAGCGCTGCGGGCCGCTCCACCCACCCAATCAAACACCCTTTTATTTGTTCATAGTGTTCAGAAAATAGTGATCTTAAGACGAGCTCTTGCAGTGGAGCCTTGCCGAACGCGGGGGCATCATCAGCACCCGCCGCCTCCGCCGCCGCCACCACCGCCTCCACCGCCGCCGCCACCACCGGCGCCGCCGCCCATGCCACCCATGCCACCCATGCCACCGCCCATGCCACCCATTCCGCCACCCATGCCTCCGCCCATGCCGCCCATTCCGCCGCTCATACCGCCTCCCATGCCACTCATACCACCCATTCCACCCATACCGCCCATTCCGCCGCTCATGCCTCCCATTCCACCCATGCCGCTCATGCCGCCCATTCCGCTCATACCACTACCCATTGAACCCATTCCACCACTCATTCCACTACCCATTGAACTCATTCCGCCGCCCATTCCGCCGCTCATGCCTCCACCCATTGAGCCCATTCCGCCACCCATGCCTCCGCTGCTCATCTCTGCGAGTGACACGGCAGCAGTGCCGGCCAGGAAGGCTACAGCGACCAATACGACAACAAACCGTTTCCCTTTGCGATGCATCATAAAAACCCCTTTCTTTGATAGTTCGTAATGTCTGCCGGATTCGACTCTCATACTTCCTATATACAAGCATGGCCTTTGCCATGGTTACCTGTTCTTTTGGACCGGCGCCACTTCACAGTCATCGTATCCCGACTGGTTTCCCTCTTTAAAACCTTGCCCGCTGGGGGCAGGCCTGTTTGTCCCCGAAGGAATTGGGGAAGGCGATGGCTGCTCCCCGTAGTAAAACCTCAACGATTCATTTGTCATCTGCACGGATTCCTGATGCTCGGCGCGGTCAGCCTGCAATGGATGAAGGTTCAGTGCGGTCACGGAAGCAACAAGGAGGACAGCTGCTACGAAAGCTGCCAGGCTCCATTTCTTCCAGGGAAGCACTGAAGATTTTGGTAGGGTTTGTAAGACTGCGGGAACCTGATCTTTCAACGGACCGTCGATTTCTCCGGCAAGAAGGCCTTTAAGTTGCTCCACGGTTGGAAGCCTCCCTTCCCTTTCTTCCGCCGTAGCATCCTGGATGATCCGGTCCAGCTTCTGGAAAAAAGGAGTCTCGGCCTTACTCAGGCCCGCTTTCCTGAAGGGGATTGTCTCGGGAGATGCCTTCCCTTCAATCGCTTCAAAGAGGATCTTTCCGAGAGAGTAGATGTCGGCCCTCTCATCCGTTCGCCTGAAATCAAG
>PHBH01000005.1:0-22149 GCA_002840535.1 Deltaproteobacteria bacterium HGW-Deltaproteobacteria-15
AAAATGGCAGCTTGAGGCCAACCATGCTACTGACAAATTCACTCGGCAGTTAACTGTCAGATTGACTCGGCTGTAACAGACAAACGAGAGAACCTGAACAAATTGATTGCACCCCGGAGGGGTGAAGTTTATGGCGCGGACAAACCGGAATATTGGAATGTTGGGATAGTGAAATATTGGGGAACAACAACCAAGAGCCTGGAGATGGGGGTACCGCAAAATGGCTTTCTCCCTTTAAACCCATCATTCCATAATTCCATGATTCCATCATTCCAAGAGGACCCTTTTCCGGACTGAGCCAATGGTCTCTGACCTGGCCCGCAGGACCAGGTTTTTCCTCCATGCAATAAATGGTTCCTTTGCGTACTTGGCGTCTTGGCGGTTCAATCTTCCTAAAGAGCCCTTTTCCCGTTGTTTTCTCCGACTCCCTGTCGCATAATCCTTGGATGGTTTCCACTACAGAAGACCTTTCCCGTGAGAACTCTCCATGAAGCCGACAGGCGAATACAAGAAACACGTGTACTGGCTTGCGCCGGAAGAGGCGGAGCAGTTGCATGAAGATCTGAAAGAACAGGGGATGAGGGTCTCCACTGCCAAAGGCGTCGTATGCACGCCGCTGGACGAGATGAACCGAATCAGCATTGTGCCCGCGCACGTATGGAATGAAACCTGTGCCAGGCCCGGGAGCTGGTACAGAAAGTCCGACAGGAAGGGGCTTTCTCTGGTCGTGAGCTCCTTCGATGTTGAATCCATCCGGCACCGTAAGGCGGCTGTCATTACGCGGTCGGATTTTGTTCCTCCGAGGGGGGCGACTCTTCAAGAGAAGAAGGAGATGGCGCGAGAATCCGGCTTCGAATCTCTGATTCCTCATGAATGGGGCATGGTCTCTGAAAGGGAGCAGAGGATCTATCTCAGATGGGCTGCCAGATTAGGCTCTGATGTAAAGGAGTATTCTTTTCTCTTTCTTACACATACTGCAAACCACGCAAACTTCATAGACCCCCGCTTTTTCCTCGAGCACAATGGGACTCGGGTCCCGTATTCCATAGACGTCAGCGCCCATATCTGTTCATGCTGCCTCGAGCTGTTTCAGGTCCTCGGCAGCCAACATCGCAGGAAACTTGTCAGACCCTGCCCCGGGGCTGTGATATTTGCACGGTTGAAGCCCGATGGCTATCTGCTGGTTGAAAGTCCTGAGTTGCAGTGATCCGATGAAGTCCATAAAATTGCCGCTCGCATTCGCTCTTTTCCTGCTCCTGATCTTTGCCGGAAACACCTCCTCCTCCGGAGATAAAGTAAATATTCCCTTCCGTCCCGGCGAGCAGCTGAAGTTTGCGGTTTACTGGGCATTCATTCCTGCCGGAGAAGCGACCCTGGAGATCCTTCCCTATGAGACCCGAGAGGGGGAGAGCTGTTTTCACTTCAGGGCCACTGCGAAAACATTTGAGTACATCGACGCCTTTTACAAGGTGAGGGATACGATCGATGCATTCGCGGACAAGACCATGAACCGCTCTATGGTCTTCATGAAGTTGAAACAAGGGAAGTCAAAAAGGAACGTCGTTGTAAATTTTGACTGGGAAAAGGGAGAGGCCCGGTACTCCGATTCAGGGGATCAGAAGGTTTCGGTTCCCATCCGGCCGGGCACCTTCGATCCCCTCTCCATATTTTACGCCTTCCGGGTGCATGAGCTGGAGGAGGGAAAAGAGTTGGTCCAGCCTGTCACGGACGGGAAGCGAATCGTCATCAGTACGGCAAAGGTGATTCGAAGAGAAAAGATCAACGCAGGAGGCAAAGAATACGACACCTTCCTGGTGGAACCGGAGATGAAGAATATCGGAGGCGTTTTTGAAAAAAGCGAAAAGTCCAGCTTCCAGATATGGGTCACCGCAGATCAGTATCGGGTTCCGGTCAGGATCAAGAGCGGGGTTGCCGTGGGGAGCTTCGTGGCGGAGCTCACCTCATGGGAGAAGGGAGAACCGAAGTGAAGATCTATGAGATTATTACTCTTGCCACTTGTCTCGTGAATCCGCTTTTTCCTTTACTTGCACGCCCGTTCCGTTATAGATTGCGCGCTGAATGAACAGCCATTCATTATCGCTCTCTCCACAAATATCGACCGACTTCAACGTAAAAGGGGTGCTGGTATGAAAGATGTAGTGATCGTTTCTGCATGTCGGACGGCGATTGGGGCCTTTGGCGGCTCATTGAAGGACAGTCATGCCGCAAAGCTTGCGGCCGTTGCCATGAAGGAAGCCATCAAGCGGGCGGCCATCGAACCTGGCATGCTCACCGACGTTCGATTCGGCTGTTGTCTGGAACCCGGCGACGCCCTCAATGTCGCAAGGGTGGGCGCTCTTCTGGCGGGAATTCCAGAGACTGTCACGGCTGTAACAATCAACCGGGTCTGCACCTCCGCAATGGAGGCGACGATCTCCGGAATGGCCGCCATCCAGACGGGCATGGACGAGATCGTCCTGGCCGGAGGTACCGAACACATGTCCGGCATCGCCTACACCGTGCCGAGCGCCAGATGGGGTTGCCGGCTTCAGGATCAAATTTTTGTCGACACCATGATGCAGGCCCTGCACGTGGGGTCCCATCTGATACCGCACCCTGAGCAGGGCCCTGTCAAGAGCGGCATGCCCCTGGAGCTCTTTGCCGGCAAGCCCTATATCATGGGGGCGACTGCTGAGTTCGTAGCACAGCTGCATAACATCAGCCGCGAGGAGATGGACGAGGTGGCTCTTCGTAGCCACAATAACGCGGAAAGGGCCACTAAGGAGGGCGATTTCAAAGAGGAGATCGTTCCGGTGGAGCTGCCCCAGAGGAAGGGGCCGCCTGTGGTTTTCGACAAGGACGAGCATTTCCGTCCGGGGCTCACCATGGATCAACTCTCAAAGCTCCCTCCCGCATTCGTGCCCAAAATCGGTAAGGTGACCGCCGGGAATTCCTCGGGCATCAACGATGGGGCGAGCGCCATGGTTATCATGTCCGCCGAAAAGGCCAAGGAGCTGGGGCTCAAACCCCTTGCGCGGATCAGGGGCGTGGGCCGCGGCGCGTGTCACCCTTCGGTCATGGGATTGAGTCCGGTTCCCGCCGTTCGCAATCTTGAGAAGAGCAGCGGCCTCAGATTGAAAGATTTCGAATTGATCGAGTTGAACGAGGCGTTCGCCGCCCAGTACCTCGGATGCGAGAAGGAACTCGGTCTCAAAAGGGAGATCACAAATGTAAACGGTTCAGGGATCGGACTGGGCCACCCGGTGGGATCCACGGGCTGCCGCATCATGGTCACCCTGCTCCATGCCATGAAGAAGAGGGGAAAGACACTCGGGCTCGCCACCATTTGCGGAGGCGGCGGTGTCTCCACAGCATGCGCGCTGGAGATGATGTAAGAGAGAAGACAGAAGTCAGAAGACAGAAGACAGGAGGAACAAAAAGGAGCCACTTAGGCTCCTCTTTGTTCTTTGTATCCTCATTCCTCTCGCTCTGACTTCCTGAATTCTGTCTCCTGACTTCTGCCTTCTGTCTTCTGTCTTCTGCTTTAAAAGTGCTTCAGCGGCGTCTTGCCGATGGGAAACACATTGAACCCCATATCAAAAAGCCGCTTGTGATCGAGGATGTTGCGTCCGTCGAAAATGAACGCCGGATGCACCATGGATTTGAAGATGCGCTTGTAGTCGAGTTCCTTGTACAACCCCCATTCCGTTAGAATTGCAAGAGCATGAGCACCCTCGGCCGCCTTGTATGGGTCGGGTTCAAAAGCTACCCGGTCGACGACGTCGTGCAGGTCCTTCCGCGCATTGTCGAGAGCCTTGGGGTCGCTGATCACGATCTGCGCATGCTCTTCGATCAATCCCCGTGTCACGTAGATGGCAGCCGACTCCCTCGTATCCCCTGTATCCGCTTTGAAGGCAAAGCCGAGAATCGCAATCTTCTTCCCGGCCATGGTGTTGAACAAATTCGCAAGCATGTTCAGGATGAACCGTCTCTCCTGCCACTCGTTGATCCTGATGACCCATTCCCAGTACTGGGCAACCTCTATCAAACCGTACCCCTCGCAGATATACACCAGGTTCAGGATATCCTTCTTGAAACAGGATCCGCCGAATCCTACGCTCGCCTTCAGAAAATGGCGGCCGACCCTCGAGTCCATGCCTACGGCAGAGGCGATCTCATCGATATCCGCCTCGGTCTTCTCGCAGAGGGCGGAAATGGAATTGATTGAAGATATTCTCTGGGCAAGGAAAGCATTCGCCGTCAGCTTGGAAAGTTCGGAACTCCACACATTGGATTCGATGATCCTGTCCCGGTCCACCCAGTTTGCGTAAATCTCGACAATAGCCTTTCTCGCCTTCACCCCCTCGGGTGTTTCTCTCGATCCTATAAGCACCCTGTCGGGGCTCTCGAGGTCTTTCACCGCTGACCCTTCGGCGAGGAACTCCGGGTTGGAGATCACATCGAAATGGATGCCCTTGGGGTTCCCATTGAGAATCCGTTCCATGGCCTCCGCGGTTCTTACGGGCAGTGTTGACTTTTCGACGATGATCTTATCCCCTGCGGAATTCTCCAGGATCTGCCTGGCCGTCCTCTCCCAGAACTGCAGGTCCGCGGCCTTCCCCGCTCCCTGCCCAAATCCTTTTGTGGGGGTGTTGACGGAGACAAAGATGATGTCGCACTCCTGGATCCCTCTTTCGATTTCCGCTGAAAGAAAAAGATTGCGGCCTCTGGTTTTTTTGACGAGTTCATCCAGCCCCGGTTCATAGATGGGAAGCTGATCGCTATTCCATGCCTTGATCTTTTCCCGATCGATATCGACGACCTGCACCTTATATCTGGGGCACTTTGCAGCAATCATGGCCATGGTCGGCGCACCCACGTATCCTGCCCCAATACATAGGATATTCTTCTCAAAGGTCATTTCGTCCCCCTCATTTCCATATCGCCATGTGACGGCTGACGACTGAACGCTCGGTGAAAAGCGGGATTCCGATCTCCCGCACTGATTTTCCCAAAATACATTCCTGGGACTCAAAGGTCAATTCCGGCTTCTTCCGACCCCCAAGGGGCGGCTTTGTGCACCCCGGAGGGGTGAAGTTTATGTATCGGACAAACCGGAAGGTGGGAATGTTGGAATAGTGGAATATTGGGAAAGAACAACAACCAAAGCCTGGAGATGAGAGTGCCGCAAAATCGCTTCTTTGATTTGAAACCCATTATTCCGTCATTCCCATGAGGAAGACGATTGTTCCTGCGGTCTCCATGGGCCGCTGGCCGGTTCGGGAAAGATGAAGGAGCGAAGAACGGGGAAAAAAGGCACGAGCACAAGAGCGAATCCGGCGAGCTTGGCCCAGCCCGGAGAAAGGCCGTAGACAAGAAACGCCCCTGTGATCATAAGATTGACTATGAAAGCGCTGCATGCGGCAATTGCGTAAATGATGACTTCCGCCCGCGCGGTCCATCTCACCTTGTGGCTGAAAACCAGATTGATGCCCAGAAGGTAGATCAACATCGCGGCCGGGGCGAAGGCAAGAAATGAGGAGAAAACCGGGCCGAGTCCGCTCCCCATGAAAAGCAGGAAAAGAGACAAGTCTACCAGAGCGGCAATCCCGCCTGCCAGGCAAAAGACCATGAACTGCAGAAACCATGGAGCCCTTGGCGCATTGTACTTCAGGATACAGTAAAGGGCCCTCAGCCCGTCTCTGAAGCCGATCTTTTTCCCCTCCTCATAGGTACGTCCATAATAAGATATCCCGATTTCAAAGATCCTGGGCCGCATGTGAGCAACCTTTGCCACAATCTCCGGCTCGAATCCAAACCGTTTCTCCTCGATCTCGATTGAATGGATGATTTCGCGGCGGAAGACTTTGTACCCGCTCTCCATGTCGGTCATATTCAGATCAGTGAACATGTTGGAGAGCGCTGTTAAGAAATAGTTTCCGAGGGAGTGCCAGAAATAGAGCACCCTGTGGGCGTCCATAGACAGAAATCGGGATCCGAAGACCACGTCGGCCTTGTCTTCGATGAGCGGCACCATCATCCTCTTGAGATCCTGGGGATCATACTCGAGATCCGCATCCTGGACGGCTACAAAATCGCCGGTCGCATCATTGAAGCCTGTGGCCACCGCAGCACCCTTCCCCTGATTCTTCTGCTGGCGAAGGACTCTCACCTGCGGCCACTGCGATTCCAGGTCCCTGGCTACAGCAAGACTCCGGTCCGTTGAGCAGTCGTCGACAATGATGATCTCCAGGCCGAGCGATTCATCCTGAATCTCAAGAACCCTTCCGATGCATTTTTCAAGGGTGCCTTCTTCATTGTAACAGGGGACAATCACACTCAGCTTCACCTGGTCACCACCTCACTCATACTGGCGGCGCATCATATCCCAACCTGAATTCACCGGCAAGCATCTCGACCGCGTCCGGTGAGCGCACGGCAACCTTGTGGTGAAAAATGACTGCCTTTATCCATTCGGGACCTTGAAGAGCCGGCCTGGGGAAAACCGCGAGATTGACCGGGTACACCTACATGTTGCGTACGCGCCTTTGACTGCACGCAAAATGGAGGTAATTGATATTTAATTATGATCACCGGGTTGACTCTCCGTGCGGATATGGAGTATACGATTGCGACTCTGTATGTGCCGAACGTTTCTCTTGGAGTGCTGTTCGTCAGCTGAGGAGGAGAACTCGAGCAAAATAACATAACGACCTTTGAGCATGGAATGTGCTCGCCGGCAACAGTAGTTCGGGAGCCGTAACTGGTCTGACATTTTCTGCATGACCCCACTGGTTTTCACTTGCCTTTCGCCAACTCCCAATGTGTATGTACTCCCTCTGCAAATCCCCTGGACCTTGCCGCCGGATTCATCAGTTCCAGTCAATCTTGATTGATACCCCTTAGAACGGAAAGCAACCCGGGGAATTCCTGGCGATCTTAATTTTATGGCGACTTTCAAATGCAAAATGCTCACCCGTGACGGGCAGAGATTGGAGAAGACTCTGATCGCCCGGACCAAACCTTCGCTTAAGGCGCAGTTGGAGCGGGAAGGCTACTTCATCATTGACATCCAGAGGGCCGACGGCGTCGGATCTCTGATCAAGGGCGGGATGCCGGGCAACAGGGTCAGGCTCAAGGATCTCATGGCGTTCAGCCAGGAATTCGCTATTCTCATCAAGGCGGGCTTGCCCATCATCTCCGCATTGAACGTCATCATAGAAAAAAGAGGAAGCGACGAATTCGCACGCGTACTGACCGAGGTGCGAAACGACATCAGTTCCGGTTCTTCCCTCTCCGATGCGTTCGGAAAACACTCGCACCTCTTTTCGGGCCTCTACATCTCTTCTCTAAAAGCCGGTGAGAGGAGCGGGAACATTCCTTCATCGCTCGCACGGTATATCGGATACATCAAGAAGGTGCTTGAGATCCGCAGAAAAATGGTGACCGCCTCGGTTTATCCGATCATTCTCACCGGGGTCTCCATTTTTGTCATCCTGTTTCTCATGATCTACGTGGTTCCTTCATTTACCGGAACTTACCTGGAGGCGGGGACCGAGCTTCCAAGGCTCACGGTCTTCCTCGTGCAAACGAGCCACCTGCTCAGGGACCATTTCATGGCTATCCTCCTCATCGCCGCAATCATGCTCCTGGGGTATCGCGTCTATGCAGGGAGCGAAAAGGGCAGGGTCACAGTAGACAGAGCGAAGCTCGGGGTTCCTTTCCTGGGCGCTCTGTTCATTGAATATTCCCTGTCCAGGATGTCGCGGACCCTGGCAACCGTTCTTCAGGGCGGCATGCCCCTGTTGGATTCCCTGCGCGTCTCAGCCGGCACGCTGGACAATCAATTTCTGAAGAGAAAGCTCGAGCGGGCTGCAGAGGAAATCGAAAAGGGGGCCGGGTTTTCGGAAGCGGTGTCGAATACAAAGGCGTTTCCCAGAATCGCCATGAGCATGCTCGAAGCCGGTGAAAAAAGCGGCGCCCTCGATCAGGTCCTCAACGACATTGCGGATTTCTATGACAACGAAATCGACGCGAGGCTCTCTATCCTGACCTCTTCCGTGGAGCCCGCCCTCATGGTGATCATGGGCTTGCTGATCGGCTTCATTGTTCTGGCCATGTACATGCCCATATTCCAGATGGCGGGCACCATCCGATGAATCGAAGGAGCGCAACATTGCATCTGAATTCCATGGGTACGAATAATACACAACGGCGCGACCTGAAGACCGGCGGTTCGAACTCTTCCCACGGTTCCAAGGCAAAATCGTGCATCGAGGAGGTCTTCAAGAGGCAGCGGTTCGGGGATCTCTGCGTTCAAATGGGTTTCATGACCGAAGAGCAGCTGAAGTCGGCCATGGCCAAGCAGGGAATTGCGCAGGAACGCCTCGGCAAAATCTGCATCAGGGAAGGTCTTCTCCATGAGGAGGAACTGGCCAGGGTCATTGCCGCCCAGTACGACTACTCCTATACGGAGTTGGAGGGAATCAAGGATGCGGAGCTCCTGAAGCTGGCGCCCGTAGAGCTCATGGCGAAGTACAGATTCGTGCCCATCGAAAAGAAGGACAACGCCCTTGTAGTGGCCATCTCCGAACCGGCGGATTTTGTCAGGGCTCTCGACTCACTGGAAATTCTTTTCGATATGCCGATCGCCGTGGTTATCGCCAGCGAGGCAAGAATCAGGACGATCCTGAAGAAGATCGAGTCCGATCAGAATGTGCTCGAGAACCTGTCCGACGATATGCGGCTTCCCCTGGTGAAGGAATCCGAGAGCGGTGAAGTGACTCTCAGCCTGGAGAAGGTCTCCGCCGAAGACAGCCCTATTGTCCGGCTCGTGGATTCGACCATTCTGGATGCCTTGAACAAGAAGGCGAGCGACATCCACATCGAGTCCTCTGAGCAGGGGCTGATTATTCGATACCGGATCGACGGCATGCTTAACAGGATCACCGAACCCCTGCACATCCATTACCAGAGCCCGATTATCTCCAGAATCAAGGTCATGTCGGAGCTGGATATCTCGGAGAAAAGAATCCCCCAGGACGGAAGGTTCAAGGTCAAGGTCAAAGACAGGAACATTGACTTCAGAGTGTCCATCATTCCGACAATATTCGGGGAGGACGCGGTGATCCGGATCCTGGACAGGGAAACCTTGATGCCCGATGCGCGGGATTACAAGCTCGAGAGCCTCCAGCTTCCTCCACGCGAGTTGACCATCATCAAGCGGTTGATACGCGCTCCGTATGGAATGTTCCTGGTTACGGGACCTACCGGAAGCGGGAAGACCACGACCCTCTACACCGCCCTGTCCGAAGTGAACAACCCCAACCAGAAGATCATTACCATCGAGGATCCTGTTGAGTATCAGCTCAAGGGAGTCGCCCAGATCCAGGTGAATGAAAAGAAGGGACTCACCTTCGCGCGGGGGCTGAGGTCGATCCTGAGACATGACCCCGACAAGATCCTGGTGGGAGAAATCCGTGATGAGGAGACCGCCCAGATCGCCCTGCAATCGGCGCTGACCGGCCACCTCGTCTTTACGACCGTGCACGCGAACAGTTCCTTCGAGGTGATCAATCGGTTCATTCATATGGGCATCGAACCATACAACCTGGTGGCCGCACTCAATTGCATTATCGCCCAGAGACTGGTCAGGGTTCTTTGCGACTGCAAGACGCTTGTTTCCCCGGAAGAGCGCGGAAATTATCTCAAGGACTCTGAAATAAGCGAGAGCCAGCACACCGGCCGCTCCCTCTTCAGAGAGAACGAGCTGGGGTGCGACATCTGCAAAGGGTCGGGTTTCAAAGGACGAAGAGCCATCATCGAGCTGATCGAAATGACCGACGACATCAAAGAGGCATTCTTGCAAAAGCTCTCCATCACCGTTTTCAAGAGAAAGGCGAAAGAGGCGGGAACCACGTTCCTCAGGCAGGCGGCGTTAGAGCTCGTGCTCAACGGGGTGACATCCATCAGCGAAGCGAACAGGGTGACGTTCATTGAATCGGTTTAGGAGGAGTCGGTAAATGACCAGGCTTTTGACAGGCCTTGAATTGAGCGTATCGTCCGCGAGAATGGTGCAGATCTGCCGTGAACGGAACATCTGGAGGCTCGTTGGAAGTGTGGAGGTCCCCTTTGCTCCGGGGACCATGGACATGTCCAACAGGAGCAGGAACATCCAGGAACCGGATCAGTTTCTTCATGCAATCAGAGGGGCCATGAAGAAGATGAACGGAAAAGTCGGCCGGGTCGGGCTCTCTCTTCCGAGCGAGATCATCAAGATCGCCGTGCACTCCTGGGACGAACTGCCCAGGTCCGTTGAGAGGATTCACGAGATGATTGCATGGAAGGAAAAAGGCCTTCTTCCCTTCCCGGTGGAAAAAGCCAGGACATCCTTCTTTCGGCTGAACGGGATGAGACCGGGCAAGGAAAGCCTGCTCGTTGCAGTGGGATCCGAAGAGATCATCCGGGATTATGAAGCCCGCTTGAGAAGCCTCCGTATTGAACCGGGAATCGTCCAGCCGTCTGCGATCAACCACTTGAACTTCTATTCCGGGCATTTGCCCGCTTCCGGCGTTCATGGGTTTCTGGGCGTTCTCGATGACTACTTCGCTTTTTTCGTTTTTGAAGGAAACAACCTGATCTTCTACCGGGGCAAGAGAAAGCACCCTCTTCCCGGCCGCTTTCTTCAGGAAATCGCCATGACCATACAGCTCTATCAGGATGAGAATCCCGGCAAATCGATTGGAATGCTCTACATTCAAAGCCAAACACCCCTGCCGGACGATTTTCTCTCTGAGCTCAGCCGGGAGTGCGATTTCCGGACCGGCGGACTGGACGAGACCGAGATCGTTGCTGACGGTTCGGGCCTGAAAAACGCGAGACTCATTGCTTGCTTTGCGTCGGCTATTGGTGCGGCTCAAAGCCTTAAAGAAAGTTGATTGGTTTGTCTGGTTGATCTGGTTTGTTTGGTTGTCCTTCTCGCACGCTTATTTCTTCGGACTTAACCAGACAAAATCAACAAACTGGACAAACCGGACTGCTAAAAGAAAGTTGATCGGTTTGTTTGGTTTCTTTGGTTTATCTGGTTAAGGAGAGCCCAACTAAACAAGCTGGATAAATCAGACTGATAAAAAGTTGATCGGTTTGTCTGGTTTCTTTGGTTTCTCTGGTTAAGAAGAGCCGAACCAAACAAACCAGATAAACTAAATAAACTAAACAAACTAAACGAACCAAACAAACCAGACAAACCAAACAAACTAGAGAAACCACTATGAGCAGAATCAATCTCAACCTCGCAACAACGGAGTACTACGACAGGAAGTCGGCCTATCCGGCAATGGCCGCTGGGCTGCTTGTTCTCCTGCTCCTGTCGATTTTCAATGTCCATCTCTACACCCGAAACCGTGCCGAGATTCGGGAATATGAGCAGAAGATTTCCCATCTTGAGAGTCAAGCCGCCCGGGGTCAGGCAAAAAGGGAGCCCGCGCCGGCGGTTTCCAAGACCGAAATCGATTCCATAAAGGAACGGGTGGTTTTTGTGAACAGGCTGATCGCAATGGACAGCTTTCCCTGGGATCGCTTCCTTGACGAATTGGAGTCACGCACTCCATCCGACATTCTCATCCTTCGTTTTACCACTACCAGGGATCCGGACAGATTCAGAATAGAAGGCAAAGCCGGTTCAATGAAGGAGGTGACGGAATTCCTCAAGGGGATGGAGCGTTCCACCGTCTTCAGGAACAGCAATCTCCTGAGTGTAAGCACCCTGAAAGAGACCGACAGGAAAGAAAACTCAGGCGGAGTGCCGGCGATCCGGTTTGAGATTGAGACCCGTTCCGCTATTGAACCGCCCTTCAGACAGGGCTGAATACCGGAGTAAAAATGATACCGCGTCAACTCATTATCGCTTTTCGTCATCATAAGCTCCTCTTCGGACTCACCGGATTGCTCCTGGCGATAAATATTGCCGTCTTCCTCCGGATTAGGGAGGAGCAGATTACAACGATACCCAGGCTGCATCAGACTTATGAGGCGAAGAGAAAGGCATCCCTTTCACAAAGGCCCGACACCCCGGCCCTCAGGATGGAGCAGACCAGAGAGGACCTGCTTCGATTTGCCGGTTCTCTTCCGGACGGGCTGACGGTTCCCGATGTCATGCAGGAGGTGCTCGAACTCCTGGCCGGAAACGGGCTGCCCAGGGTCAATATGTCTTTCGCTCCGGAGAGTGCGAATTTCCCAAACCTCATGAGGTACACCACCAGTTTCAGCGTGAGTGGAGAATATCCTCAATTGAAGGCATTTCTCGCGGCGCTCCAGAATTCGAAAACGCTTTTCTGTATCGAAGGACTTTCCCTGGCTAATCAGACCGGAGACAGCGGACCGGTAGCGCTTCAATTGAAGCTTGCCCTTTATCTGCGATCCGGGCCTGACAAGGAAGTAAACGGGTAATAAGAATGGCTCTAACCACAAAAATCATGGCCGCTGCCCAGGATCGAAAGAAGGGAGTGCTTGCGATTTGCCTGTGCCTTTTTGCGATCTCGGTGACTTATCGTTTGCTCAATCCCTATCAACAGGAAAGGGTTGCGCGTCTCACCTATCCCGGCAGTGCCTCGACGGCACCCCGGTCGGAAACAAGAGCAGAGAGCCGGGTCCTGGAACAGCTCGATCGCGATGTATGGATCGAGCCTTTCCTGAACCCTCCGGTTCATTCAGCCAAGGTACATAAGAACATTTTTCAAAAGCAGGAACCGTCCGGATCGGCTCCAGCCCTTTCCAAAGGAGCTGTGGCGGAGCAAACGGAGGCGGCGGCTTCTCCCGAAACAGACAAGCGCCGGCAGGTGCAGGAAGAGCTGAGCGAGTTCAAATCGTTCGGTTTCATGCAGGGCCAGGGCGACAAGATTCTGTTCCTGGAGCGGGGAAAGGACATTCTCCTGATCAGAGAAGGCGACCGGATTGACGGCAAGTACCTGGTAAAAAGGATCACGGAAAAACAGCTGATCATCCGGGCCGAAAGCATCGGCGAAGATGTAAAAATCGACCTGGGGAAGTTCTAGGGATGAAAATCTCAAATGGAGTATATCTGATGATTTTTTTTGGATGGAAGAAGTGCGGTTATCTTGTCGCACCACTATTGCTGATTGGAATGCTCGCCTTCGGCGGGTGTGCAACCATACCGGAGAAGAGCGGTTTCCTGGATCAAGGAAAAGCGCTTGGAGCCCAGGGGGATTGGGACAGAAGCGTGCAGGCCTTGCAGAAGGCCTTTCACGAAAACCCGGAAGACAAGGAGGTACGGCTCCTTCTTATCAATGCAAAGAGAAACGCTTCCCTGGCCCATATGACCGAGGGAGATGGGCTTCTGAAGGAGAACCGTTTTGATGAGGCGATTACGGAGTTTCAAATGAGTATCGCCCTGGATCCCACCAATATCAAAGCCGAGTCGCTCCTGAAGAAATCAAGGGCGATGAAGGAATCGGAATACCAGCTGAAAAAGGCCGAAACCTTCATGAACACCGAGAATTTCCTTCAGGCCGAAAAGGCCCTGGAGACCGCGGTCAAGCTGAACCCTCAGAACCAAAAGGCGCAGGAGTCGCTGAAGGAATTGAAAGACAAAACGGCGCCGTCCTCCCCTCTTCGCACAAGACTCGATGCGATTTCACCCATTTCCCTCAAGTTCAAGGACACCCCCATTCTGAACATTTTCGAAGCATTGACCAAACTGACAGGGGTGAACTTCATCTTCGATCGGGATCTTCAGGACCACAAGGCGACCATCTTCGTGACGGACGCCGCCTTCGACGAATTCATGGATGTCTTTCTCAGGACGAACAGGCTCGCCTCAAAGATCGTGAACCCCAAGACCATGATCGTCTATCCGGATACCGCGGACAAAGCGAAGGAGTACCGCGATCTTCAGATTCGGACATTCTATCTCGCGAACCTGGATACCAAGAGGGCTGTCGCCCTGCTTTCCAAGGTTCTCAGGAGCAAGGATGTCACCCCCAACGATATTTTGAATGCGGTCGTGATCAGGGGATCCAAGGAGATGGTGGATGTTGCTTCCAGGGTAATCGAGGCAAACGATCGTCAGGTCTCGGAAATCATGATGGGGGTGGAGATCCTGGAGGTTGCCCGGACCAAGGACCTGAACCTGGGCGTGGAATTCAATCCCCCATCTGTATCCGTCGGTCTGGGGGAGCCGACCGACAGCTTTTTCAACCCGGACCCGGCGGTGACGAACAGCACTTTTCGCGCAGTGGGCGCCGCGTCCCTGAAGGCGCTCCGGAAGGTCTCGGCCGAGAACGTTCTTCTCTCCCTTCCCACGGCCACCATCAACCTGCTGAAGCAGGATGGAGACACGAACATCCTTGCCAAACCCCAGCTCCGGGTGAAGAACGGAGAAAAGGCGCGGATCCACATAGGAGAGCGGGTCCCTCTCAGATCCAACCGTCGCATAGAAACCACCGGCGAGGTTACGAACGACTACCAGTACCAGGACGTCGGCATCAAGCTGGAGGTGGAGCCCATCATCAACCTTCACGACGATATCACCATAAAAATGATCCTGGAGGTCAGTGCATTGGGTTCGAATCTGGGAACCACGGCGGATCCCCAATACGCCATATCGACGAGGACCGCGCAGAGCGTTCTCAACATCCGTGCGGGTGAGACCATCATTCTCGGCGGCCTGATCAGCGACGAGGAGAGGCGGACCATTCGCAAGGTACCCTTTCTGGGAGACATACCCATACTGGGCCATCTGTTCTCCAACAAGAATAACAATGATGTCAAAACCGACATCCTGATGGCCATCACTCCCATTGTCATCCGGAGCCTGGATGTGCCTGACCCGAGCGTTACCAGGATCTGGTCGGGCAAGGAGGATGAGTTCTCGGCGGAAAAACCCTTCGAGAGCCGGCTCCCGGGAGCGTCGATCGGCAGATTCCCTTCGGAAACGGAGGAGTCCGGGGACATGCTCCTCGAAGGCGATTCTTCCTCCGAACCAGGAGTTCAGGATAAACAGTTAGACCGGCTGGAAGCCCCTCCTCCACAGCCGGATAAACCCTCTCCGCCTCTTTCCGGGTTGCCGGCGCTCCCGCCGGGCGCGGACGCCCCGAGGAATGGTTCCGCGGCAAACGAATCCGCCGCTGACCGATCCCGTCCAATGGAGGGATGAGAGTTGGTTCGACGCCTAAGGGAGTCATCGGGGGTAACCCTTGTGGAGCTCATGGTCACCATGGTCATCCTCTCCATTCTGGCCGCGTGCATCCTTCCCCTGTCCGAGGTCAGCCGCAAACGATCCAGGGAGATCGAGCTCAGGCAGTGTCTCAGGGAAATTCGCTCCGCGCTGGATGAGTACAAGCGTTATGTGGACGACGGCAAACTTGCCAAGCAGGCCGCGGACAACGGTTACCCTCAGGACCTCGAGGTTCTGGTAAAAGGCGCGGATCTTGCCGGTCCCGTTCCAGTCAAGAAGAAATTCCTTCGAAGGATTCCAAAAGACCCTATGACCGAGGAGGGGGAATGGGGATTGAGATCCTATTCCGACGAACCCGACTCCGAAATCTGGGGCGGGCAGGACGTTTACGATGTGTATTCAAAAAGCGACGAGGTGGCATTGGATGGGACGCCCTATAATCAGTGGTAAAAGGGGATACACCCTCATTGAATTGATGGTCGTGCTGACCATTATCGGCACCCTGGCCTCAATGGCTCAACCGAATCTTCAAAGGACGATCATACGCGCGAGAGAAAACTCTCTGCGGCAGAGTCTATTCGTAATGCGAGATGTCATCGATCAGTTCTACGCCGATCGAGGCAAATACCCCGATGCTCTGGATGACCTGGTAACGGACCGTTATGTCCGGGCCATACCCGAAGATCCTTTCACCAAGTCCTCTTCCACTTGGGTCATCATGGCTCCGGAAGGAGATGTGCAGGGCTCGGTTTTCGATGTGCACAGCGGAAGCAATCTGGTGAGCCTGGATGGGACGCCGTACAATGAGTGGTAGGGCGGAGCGGACAGCCGATGTCGGTCCGCAGGGGTTCACATACATCAGCGCCCTCGTGTTTGTGGTGATCATGGGTATCGCCCTCAGCACGGCAGGGGGATTCTGGAGCACTGTCGCGAAGAGGGAGCGTGAACAGGAACTCCTCTTCAGGGGCGACCAGATTCTGCGGGCCATCGACTCCTATTACAGGCAGGCCCCGGGCAACAGAGCGCCGGAATACCCGAAGTCCATGAAGGACCTCCTGAAGGATCCGCGTTATCCTTCGATCAGGCGGCACCTGCGCCGCCTCTTTCCAAATCCCATTTCCAGAGAGGGCAACTGGGAACTCATCGTGGACAATAGAGGGGGCATCAAAGGGGTGTTCGCGAACAGCCCGGAACAGCCGATAAAGAAGGGGCGATTCCCTGCAGGATACGAGAAATTCGAGACGGCGGCAGCCTATTCGGATTGGAAGTTTACCCTTGATCTCAAACAGGGGCAGTCTTCCACGCCCCTCCCGCCCGGGACCTCCCCCGCCGCCGCTTCCCCCGCGTCGTCAGGGGCCGGCGAGGGAAAGATGGAATGAACGCCGAACATCCAACATCGAACGCTGAATGAAAAGAGAAAGATGTCCAAATCATCCTAATCCCCCACTGGAAGTGGAGGATTAGCGAAAGCTGACAGGAGTGAAGTCCATGAAGAAAATCCTTTTTATCTTTGTATGCGCATTCTCCCTGAGTGTGTTGACTCCGTGGATTCACGCTCAGTCGCTCGATGACACGTTTGACGAGTTTACCCACAGATTTCAGTCCCTCAAGCCTCCTCCGGGCTCTTCGGTCCATTCGGACTACAAATTGGACCAGACCGCCCTGGCATCCTTTTACACCGCCAGGATTCTGACCATCATCAGCAAACAAAACCAGGAACTGATGGCCCGGTATGACGAAGTCTCACGAAAATACGATCAGATGATCAAGCAGAACGAGAAGATCATCCAGCTCCTGTCCCAGAAACCGGGAAGACCGCAGTGAGTAACAGGGTTCAGCGTTCAGTGTTCAGTGTTCAAGATCCAAAGTTGATGGTCTCGTAAAAAATCTCTGTTTTTGTCATTTCGGGCGATCGTTCATGCACTTCGTGTTCTCTTGTCGGCTATGACGTGGCCAGGAGTTGTGGAGATATGAAACGAAGACAAAGAATCCTGTTGATCCTGTTATCCTGTCTGAGTCTGACGGCAGCTGCCGGATTTCTCATTTTCGATACGGCCTCAGCGGAAATTCGCGGTTATGTGGACAAAAAGGGGTTCTTCCGATTTCCGGGGCTCAAACAATCCGGACCGGCCGAAGCAGCCGTCCGTTCCGCCTCTTTTGGTTCCTACGAGAAGATCATCGAAGAGGCCTCGGGAATGTACAGGGTCGAGACCGGACTGGTCAAGGCCGTGATCAGGGCGGAATCGGACTTCAATCCCACAGCGGTTTCCCACAAGGGGGCTCTCGGGCTCATGCAGCTCATGCCCGGCACCGCGGCATTGATGGAGGTGGACAACCCCTTCGACCCTGCTGAAAACGTCCTGGGGGGCACCCGCTACCTGTCGCAACTGCTCAGCAGGTTCAACGGTGACAAGATACTGGCCCTTGCGGCATACAACGCTGGGCCGGAAAAAGTCGCCATGTACCAGGGAGTGCCGCCCTACGAGGAAACGAAGATGTATGTCCGAAAGGTGATGGAATACTACAAAGCGTACAGCAGGAAGTGACCGGCAGCGGTACGAAAGAAGTGTTCAGTAGTTCAGTGTTCAGGAAAAAGAATAAGGGAATTCACCTCAGGTATTCCGGGATGCTGCGGGGTTTCAGAGACGATCAGACCAGCCCGTCACCGTAAGCGGTGCTGACTTGAGCGCTCCGAGTCCCTGAATTCTGAACGCCGAACACTGAACGACCAAAAAAGATATGGAAGCATCTCGCCTCTTTATCACGGCACCTGTTCAGTAGCCGAGCCGCCCCCGCTGCTGTACACCGTGATTGAGGCCGGTTTCTCCGAAACGCCGTAGAAAGTATTCCGATAAAGACTTCGCCAGCTCTTCCAATCCAGATTTCCAAACCCTTCAGCCGTCAAATGCACTTCTGGCTGATCGGATGAGGTCGCGCTCACCTCGAGGCTGGCGCTCTGGTCATCGTATCTGACACTCATTATTGTCACGACATCCTGCTCAAGGGTTTTCGTGGCCTGTCCGCCCCCGCTGCTGTACACGCTGATCGAGGTCGGTTTCTCCGAAACGCCGTAGAAAGTATTCCGATAAAGACTCAGCCAACTCTTCCACTCCAGATCCCCAAGCTCCTCTGCCGTCAATTTCACGTTTGGCTGCTCGGATGATGTCGCGCTCACCTCGAGGCTGTCGCTCACGTCATCGTATGTGACGGTCATCACCGTGACGACATCCTGCGCAAGGGTTTTTGTGGCCTGTCCGCCCCCGCTGCTATGTACGGTGACCGAAGACGGCTTCTCCGAGACGGAGTGAAAGGTGTTCCGGTAAAGACTCAGCCAGCTCTTCCAGTCGAGATTTCCAAACCCTTCGGCCGTCAAAGTCACGTCCGGCTGATCGGTTGACGTTGCGCTCACCTGCAGGGTGTCGTTTTCGAAATCGTACGTCACAGCACCGATGATCACGTCGTCACGAGTGAAATCGAGCTCATCCGATCCCCCGCCGCTGCTCCTCACTGTCAGCGTGGCGGGGAGCCGGGTCACTCCTGAAAAGGTATTGCGGTAGAAGTTCAGCCTGCTCTTCCAGTTGAGAGCCCCCAACCCTTCCGCCGTCATAGTGACCTGCGGCTGATCAGACGACGTCGCAACCACTTCCAGCGTTTCCAGCGAAGTGTCATAAAAGGAGGAGGATATCTCTACGATGTCGTCGGGGATTGCGTCGTCGTTGGAATCGTTATCCACCTCGCCGGAGTAAGTGCTCTCCGAATTCCTCTCGTCATGCGCGGTGACCGTGAGATAATAGATCTGATTGTAGCTCAAACCGTGCAACGTGAATTCAGTCACCGCCGGATCAGGATTCTCATCCATAGCAGGATTTACATCGACAGGAGAATTTCCCTCCAGGGCGCCTTGCCCTTCATAAGGAGGCCCTGAGTCAACATCATAGTAAATCCTGTATCCTGCAGGAGAAGGGTCGTTCACGGCATTCCACCGAAGGGTGACATCCAAGGCATGGGCGAAGGTGGTCAGATACAGGCATGCGGAAGTGAAAAGAGAAAGTGCATAGAACTTTCGCATCATCAATCTCCTTATGCACTTTAAAAGCGCTCGAACGGACAGTTCATTTCATTCTGAAATGAATCAGCGGTCTCATAACTAGTGATGCTATCGCAAACGCCTTATCCTCAAATTGGAAGGTGGAGCCAGAGAATCTGTTATCCGGAGTGGATGAGGAAACGGGTAGGGAGTATAGTCGTGCATTCGCTCGTCCGTGTAGTAATCCCTCCCTTCCTGAATATGCATACCGACAAGACCTTCACCATAGATGAACCAGTCGTATTCCAGATCGCCCGCTACCTTGGTGTTGTTCCACTCATAAGCGGGCGCAGGATCCTGGATTCCGTCGCCGTCCGCATCGAATGTCCGCCCGAGCTGATCCCTGCAGGGGTACCCGCTCTCGTCCAGGTGTCCGTCGATCTGAACGCAGAAGACGCCGGGCCGGCAATCTTCATCGGAGACGCAGTTGTTCTCGCCGTTATCGCACATGTGTTCCCGTACGAAGTCACAAGGCGGGGACCAGGGAGTCTGACACTCCACACTCCATGACCGGTAGGAAGTCATGGCCAGGGGTGTTCCCGATCCTCCCCCCGTGCTGAACTGTCCGGAGAATCTGTTGTTGTAGATCACTCCCGTTCCTCCCCTCATCATTATGGCGGCAGCCAGAGGCTCGGTGTACTCGAAGGTATTCCCGTACACTTCCCAGCTGAAGGTGCCGCGCTGGCTGGTTGCGCAGGCATCATGATGCCCGATGATCTGGTTTTTGACATGGTTGTACCGGAACACATAACGCCCGCCGCTTCTGCTGTCGATGCTGCCGACGCCTCCGGAAAAGGTGTCGAACCTGAACTCGCACTCCTCCACGTAAACGGCGTCCCCGGTGCCCAGGGTCAGGGGCCTGTTCCACGAATCCGCCCCGCCCGTTTCCCCGCTGTTCTCGAACACGGAAATGCATGCATCCGGCCTTGTACCGACGAACCGGCAATTGTCGATAACCCCATAGGTGTAACCATCCACCGTGATTGCCGAGTTGTTGCCCATCTCGAATTTGATGTTGTCGATGCGCCATGCCTTTGCCGTGCCTGCGACCTTGATTTTGGGTTCGCCCTCACCCCTGAAGGTAAGACCGCTCAACCGGAAAAACCTGCCCTCCTGTCCGTTGATCAGGAATGCTTGAGGGGCGGTGATCACCGTCTCATCGATTCCGGCGCCACTGATAATCAAACCTTTCAGGCCGGGCACCACTACTCCGGAGTCCCAGGTGCTCACTCCGGACGGAAGAATGATCGTGTCGCCGTCATCGGCGATATTGTCTATGTACTCCTGGATTACGTCTCGATCCAGGCTGTTGGTGTAGTGAGTCGTCGCACAATCTCCCTCCCCCCTGAGAAAGAGGAATAGCCCACAGGCTGCAAACAGCGTTCTCAATCCATTCATTCTGATCTGTCCTTTCGCCTGACGACGTCTCCACCACTGTTAATGACGGTAAGTAAAACTGCTCAGTTTCATGACTGCTCTGAAGGGAGGGACCTGTTCCTCTACGTACATACGCAGCAGGGCGTCGGGACTTCTATTGGGGAGATCCTGTATCGTTGAACGGCGTTTGCAGTATTTTTCTGCTGGATGAGCAAGAGCCCCCTGGAGCGAAGGGTAAGCATATCAGACCAGAGCGTGCCCTTTCTCATCTTCGAACTAAATGCTCCGGCCTGAGAGCATTACCGCATGATCTCCAGGGCGAGTTCCGCAGTCACCGGCTCATCCTTTTCGAGCGCAGTAGAAGGCTTTGCGCCGAGGCGCTCGGCAGGGATCGCCAGCCGTTCTCTCAAGTCGGCGATTACGGCCGAAGCACGGGAATCCGCCAGCCGTGCGAGCGCAGCGTCATCCACCGGTTGAACTTCCTCGAGTCTCCTGAAGAGCAGCTTTGCCGGCAGGATGGGATCTTCGGCCTTCTCCGCGACTGCTTTGTTCTTTACGGCCTCCTCCTTCCTGACCTTCTCTATCGCTTTCAGCTCCGCCTTGAGTGTCTTTAGGGCATCCGCTCCGAACCGCTCGGAGAACATGACCTCAAGGGCTTTCTCTGTTTCCGGACTGCTGTAGTCCACTGGACCGGAATCCGTGTCCGATTGGGGCTCCTGACCGAGGCGCGTCGCCAGGGCGCGGCGCAGGCCCGCCGTGCGCAAGACAGCCCGGTCGGTCTCAGGATTATAGCGACCCTCTACCGAGAGTTTCAACTGCGGCCGCTTCTGCAGGGCGGTTGCCAGTCTGGCCAGCTTCTCCTTTTCCGGTGGAATGACTTCGGCGCTGCCGGGCTCGAAGTCGACCTTCTTGAAACTCTCCTCTCCCGCCCCGGGAATGAGGGCGGCCAGAGCCCGAAAGGGGCTGGTCACTATCTTGGTGAGGAGGTTGAGGATCGCCTTGCCGATCAAGGCGCCGTAGCTGAACTCGGGAGAGTCCAGGTTGCCGCGAACCGGCAGCCCCAGGTCGATCACACCGTTGGAGTCCTCCAGGAGAGCCACGGCAAGATCGAGAGGGAGATTCACCGCATCCGGGCTCTCCACCTTTTCCCCGAGTTTCAACCGCTCGACCACGATCTGGTTTTCTCCAGCCAGCGCGGCATTGTCGATCTTGTACTTCAAATCGACCGACAACTTGCCTGAATCTATCCTGCGGCCGGCAAACTTGCCCGAATAGGGGGTAAGCCTGGACATCTCCACGTTGCGGAATATCACGCCGATATTGGTGAAAGCTTTCGGGTCCGAGGTGTTTAGCTCGCCGTCTACTTTTGCCGTTCCGTAGTCGTCCACGCGTCCGTCGAGCTTCACCTGAGCGCGTCCATTCCTGGTCGAGGAAATACCGGCCAGAGATCCTTTGAGTTCGTGTATCCTGGTCCCGAACGGTATCGGCAGGC
>PHBH01000005.1:22189-215304 GCA_002840535.1 Deltaproteobacteria bacterium HGW-Deltaproteobacteria-15
TCGGCAGGCTCAGGTCGGCAAAATCGACTCGACCGCCGCTGACGAGCACGCGGCGCACCCGGTAGGGAAACGGAACGGCTGTGCTCGCAGTCGCCCGGACCTCTTCTCTCTTCGGTTCTGCATCGGTCTTGATCACCTTTGCCAGGTTGAGGGTGGTATCCTTCTCAATGATGATTTTACCGGAGGGCTGCGACAGCCTGACATCCCCTACATCGATTCCATTGGGCTCGAGTTGCAGCTTCAGCTGCTCGCTCATGACAGACTTCCAGCCCACCAGCGTTTCGTCCCCGCCGGTCTCGGTGACACGCAGCTTTTCCACGTTGAATCCGCCCTGGTAAACCGTTCGAGCCCCCGCTGCTTTGATGCCATGGCTCAAGGTTCCCCGGGTGGAGAACAAGCCTGACTTGAGAATCACCGCTGCCGCCTTGTCGATGTAAGGCTGGAAAGGGGTCAAATCGAGCTCCGTCACCTCGACCTTGGTCTCCACAGACTGCGCCGACGGATCCGCCATGCCGGAACAAGTGATCCGGCCGCCTTCCCGGACTTTGATGCCCAGATCGAATTTCATCGGGGATCTTCCGTCTACATCCGATACCTTCGCGGAAACATCGTCCAGGCTGAGCACCGGGCTGTTCTCTCGGACCGTCAGGTCGGAAAAGGCGGCCCGCAGGCCGGACAACGACACGCTCTGTATCAGAAAGCGGAACGGCCGACTTCCGGCGGCCGCTTCATCGTACCTTTTGGCAACCGCTCCTTTTTCAGCAGAACCGAACAGCAGCATCAGGTTGAGATTGCCGTCGCCCTGTCGCCGCACGTCCGCGCTGCCGCCGTCGATGGCGACCGTTTCGACGGTCAAGCGGTTTTCTGCAAGGTCGAAGGAGCAGTTGTCAACACCAACCCTGTCGATCCGGATAACAGGTTCAGTCGAGTCGAGGAAACCTGCCCGGGTTCCTTCAACCCCCACAGTGACATCGCTCAACAGCGCCCTGGTTTGGCTGCCGGCTTCGACCTCCGCCTTGAGTGCCACTTTTATCCGGTCAACCCCTGCGCTGAGACCGGGTGTCCGGCTCAGATCCCGGTAGTCGACGGCGAACCCGCCGAGTTCTACATTGTTCAACAGGATCTTCCATGGTTTCATTGCGTTGCTTTGGACTGTTGATGGAGCGTCAGTTGGAGTCTTCGCGCCGGAACTGCGGGCAATTCGCTGCACGTTGAGCGTTCCTTCTTCATTCACTGCAAGACGTGCCCTCCCTCCCTTTACGGCGAGGCTGCCGATATCCAACTGACGGCCCGACAAATCGAAGCGGCCGCCGCTGATCAGGGTGTCCGGGAGTTCGAGGAAGGGAGTCTCGGCTCCGGCGAGCTTGAGCGCTATGCCCGTGAGCGCAACAGACAGGTTGGCAATCAGGACCTGCGGGCTTTCACCCCCAAGGTCCACATCATAGTCTGCGGTGACGGTGAATTTTCCTTGCGGCTGTTCAAGATTCAGTGCGTCCCTGGCAAACTCCGACAAGGTCGAGATTTTCAGGTTTTCTACCGAGAGACTGCCTTTCGCAGCCACCGGGTTCAGGCTGAGTTTGCCGTCCCACTTGAAGGTTTCACCCCCCGCGCTGGTTGCCGTGATGGTCTTGACGCCTTCCTCCCCGGACAAGGTGGTGAGATTCTTCATCTGTAGGTTCAGCGGTTTGATGCTTATTGCAGCCGGTTCCGACTGTCTCCGGTCGGCCAGATCGATCTGCCCCTGCTCGATCCGGATATCCTCGAAGATGAACCGCGGAGGATGTTCTTCCTTCCGCTGCGGCGGCGACCCCTCGGAGGGCGGGGCGAGGCTCGCCAGGTTGAGGCTGCCGTCCTTTTGGATAACCGCATTCACACCCAGACCTTCGAGGCTGACCTGGCGAAAGGTCCAGGCCCACTTGAACAGGCTCTTTGTTTCGAAATCGATAAACAACCGTTTGAAGCGGGCGATGGGTCGGCCATCCGGCTCAGTCATGCGAAAGTCATTCGCCTCGAAAGCGAAGATGTACGGATTGAACCGCACCTCACCGATTTGCGCCTTCTTCTTGAGCTTATCCTGGACCACTTTGGGCAGGTAATGTCTCGTGAGATATGGAGCCAGGAAGAATCCGGTCAGGGTATATACCAGGATAGCGGCAACGGCGATGATGAAGGATTTGCTCCGAAGGATCTTCCACAGGTATTTCATAACCGCACCTTGTTGTTTGAGGTGTTTGGGAGAACGGTTTCATCCAGCAACCGGTTTAGGACAATTTGCTTTCTAAGTCAATGCCGGATGATGGGAAGCCGCCACGGGCGGGATGTCCGCGTTCATACGGACAGATGCTGCTTCCCGGAGCACGGCACCGATCCCGTGTTTCGTTTCGCAGCTCCATGAAACACAAAAAGGCGGGTTGTACCCGCCTTGTGAAATCCTTATCGCGCCCATCCGGAAATCGATTCCGGATGTTACTCATTTTCAGATGAGCGCTGAGTCAGTAGGCGCCTCTTTTCATCAGGACTACATAGATCGTCTCGTAAAGAATGTTCAAGTCGAGCAGCAGGCTACGATTGTAAATGTAATACAGATCGAGAATGACCATCTCCTCAAACGTCACCGCGCTCCTTCCTGCCACCTGCCACAAGCCCGTGATGCCGGGTCGTATACTCAAACGTTTCTTGTGCCACTCCTTGTAGATTTCGAACTCGTAGGGGAGGCAGGGCCTGGGACCCACCAGACTCATGTCCCCCCTGAGAACGTTGAAGATCTGCGGAGACTCATCGAGGCTGAGCTTCCGGAGAAGTTTCCCTATCTTCGTGATCCTCGGGTCATCCGTGATCTTGAAGGTCTTCTCTTCAGCGCCCTCCCGTCTCAGCTCGCCCTTGATCAGCTTGTAGACATAATCCTTGTGGATGTCCGAACGCGTATCCGTTCTCATGGAACGGAATTTGAACATGGTGAACGGCTTTCCATCTCTGCCTACTGCCTCGGCTCTGTAGAAGACAGGTCCAGGCGAAGTCAGCCTGATTGCAGCAGCACAAAGGCCGAAGAAAGGCGAGAGAATCAGTAAAAAAGGAAGCCCGATCAAGGCATCCAGCGCATGCTTGAATCTTCGGGAGAGCACGATGTTCTTCTGGGAGCACAATCGGATCATCGGGATCCCGCAGAAGCTGTCGATGAAAAGCTTCAACTCGATGACCGGCATCAGTTTCGGGGGAAACCAGACAGTGATCCCTTCCGATGTACAATAATCCAGAATATCGATGAGCACGGCCTTGTCTATTCTCTCATCCGTCACGATAATCTCCCGGATGGACTCGTTCCTTATCAGGGATGGGAGGTGTTTGATTTCCCCGAGTCTGCGTTTCAGTAGAACCCCCTCCTGTTTTTCGTTTTCGCGGGATCCCACAAAACCGTTGACCCAGAACGGGGCATCGTTTTCAATGATGTGTTTTGTGATCGCATTGGCCGCCTGGTCCGTCCCCACGATAACCACGTGTTTTCTGAAGTTGCGCCGCAGCCACTTCCTGAAAACGAGATGGACGCAAAAATACCTGCTGAGCAGGACCAGGACCGCCGCCATGCCCAATCCCGAGAGAACAGGAGACCACTCTTCCAGCGTCAGCGGCTTTTGGCCCGAATTGAGAAAGGCAAGCAACCCTACGGCAAGAAACCCGAGTCCTATGGAGGAGAGCACGAAAATAAGATAACGCCAGAAGAACCTGCTCAGAACCATCACCACGGCAGCAACAAAAAAGATCAGGCTTATGTGCACTCCTCTCATGATGTCGGGCCTGTGAAACATGAAAAAAACAACGGACACCGTTAGGAATCCCCACAGAAATGCCTTCATCAATCCGAGAAAGTGGTCCTTCTTCAGGAACAGGTGGTGATAGCTGTACAGGTGGTAGGGTTTGAAGAATGCGGCTGCGATACACGACAAGACAAAAACGTTCCCGATCTGAAGCGGGTCCTTACACAGGAGATCTTCCATTCCGGTGACGATGAACCCCAACACAAAGCCGGAAAACACCAGGAAGAGATCCGACATGAAGAGAACCATCTGATAAGGTGATGTGAGCCTCCGCTCCATCTTTTTCCTGAGCGCATCGCTCCCCTTCAGGACGGGCAGGAATCTCACGGCCTGCCTGACGTATTCCGCTCTTCCGAGCTCTTTTCCGCTTTCGCCTGTATCACTGCCCATAATTCGACTCTTTATTCCTGAGAAGCGACATCTTTTGCGCTTCAGGAGAACCCTGGTTCGTGTTTGATTCCCGAGCCGGAATTTCTCGAACCTCTACCCTGCGCAGAACCCATAATACCGGCGCGAGCAGAATCAACCCCACGACGAAAAAAGGGATCCCTCCGCTCCTGTGCAGCCAATGTCCGGTAATGAAGACCGGATCCACATACGACGCGAGAAGGGAGAGTGTGACGATTCTGAGCCCGTTCTTAAAAATTGTGATAGGAAGAACGGCCAGCGCCAGTGCCGCCTTTTCCGGCGTATCGCGCAGGAAGAGTTTTCCGGCAATGATGGCGGTGATCACCAGAGCAAGACTCGAGCGGATCCCGCTGCACTGTTCCGCCACTTCCACATCGATGCCCGGGAGGGAGAAGATCATTCCTTCCCTGAGGAAGGGCACGCCCGACATCTTGAAAACAAGCTCCGCTGCACCGGCCGAGGCCACCTGCAGAAACGTGACCGACGGGTCGAGAATGAAATCCGGAACAGGAATGAGGAATGCCAGGAAGAGCATGGGGAAAAGCCCCGACTTGAGGGCTTTGACTCCATAGGCGACCACAAAGGATCCTGTGGTCCATATCACCAACCCCAACATCATCGCCGAGAGATAATCATTTCGTCCAAGCTCGGCTTCAAGCATGCCGCCCATCACAAAGCACATGCCGCCTGCCGCCGTGATTGCAGCGCCCGTTTTGGGCGACCACTCTATCGCGCGGGAAATCTCCCTGCGGTTCATCAGCAGGAAATACGCGCTGACAAGAGGAATCAACGGGATATGCTGATGGAGTTCGCTTCTGGAAAAAAGGGCCGCGAGCTCCGCGAGGGTCCCTCCGTGCAGGACAGCGCCGGCTGCAACCAGCACAAGGAATATGCCATGTCTCATGTTCGCCCCTACAGGTTCGCTACCGTTCTGCTATCCGTCCATTCCAGCATGAATATCCTGTTCACCCTGATTCTCTTGAGTTCCTTGCATTTCAACACCGCCCGATGCCACCACAGCGAACGGATATTGTCCGAATAGTAGAATCCGTAGATCTTGGAGATCCCCTCCGAAACAAGATGATTGAACGTCCAGCCCGTTATGATCCTGGGGACATCGGTGCCTCTGTGTTCCGGGAAAACAAAGAGATCGAACAGGTAGGCCTCGTCCTTTCCCATGGAAATTCCCATCTTCAAGAGATCGCGGAAGGAGTTTTCGCGGGTGTAGAACTGATATCCGAGGAGACTGTTCTCCCGGTAAGCCATCACGCATCGCGCGCCCCTGCTGCAGTAATGGCTGACGATCCGCCATTCGCTCTTCCCGTCATATTCTTTCAGGTTGCTGTTATCCACCACCACGAACCGGATTTCGCTTTCCGGAGCAGGTCGACTTTCCCGGATGTCCTTTTCAATCACCACCATGGTTCTGTTCACGTAGACCAGCTCCCTCAGCATGTCCCTCATGCCGTCCATCCTGCTGCGGAATAGCGCCTTTCTAAGAAGATGAACCAGCTTCATCGCTCTCCTCCCTCACTTGCATCTTTGCTTCATTGCGGTTGAATTCCGGGACCCAGTCGTAGAGCAACAGGTCCTGGTACTCCCCATTGACACTGAAGGAACGTCTCAAACGGCCTACGTATTGATATTTGTTCTTCTCCAGCACCCTGATGGAAGCCAGGTTCAATACCGAAACGTGCGCATAGAGGCTCACGAGCCCAAGGCGGTTCGCAGAAAATTCGTTCAGCCTGCCTACCGCCTGCGAGGCATAGTTTTTTCCCCGGCAATGGTCCTCTCCGACGAGGTACCAGATCTCCGCCTTATGGTCGATCCGATCGATATCCTGAAGCCCCACGAGTCCGATCGGGGAAGAATCGACCATGATGAAAAAGACCTGATTTCTCCTGTCGGTTATCAGCTTTTCGTGAATCACTTTAGGGTATCTGCCAAGTCGAAGAGGCGAGCTGAGCCATTTGGTGGTTTCCCTGTTTTCAAACCATGACCTGCAGAGCATATAATGCTCATGTATCGCCCGAACCGGGAGAAAATCCACCGACTCCTCTCCTTTCCGGAAGGCGCTACCTTTCAAGCAGCTCACAAAAACTGAGCGGCCCCACATCGGTGAGCAGGGACCCCCAGCTGAGTCCCACCCCGAAGCCTGCCATGCAGATCCTCAACTTTTCCTGCAGAATCTTTTCCCGCACATTGTGGCAGATGGTCAGCGGGATGGAGGCTGAACTGGGGTTTCCATACTTCTCCACGATGTTTGCAGGCACTTTTCCGAAGTCCAGGTTCAACTTCCTCGCCAGCTTTTCAAGCAGGAATCGATTTGGCTGGTGGAACATGAAATAGTCAATCCCCTCCACCTGGATATCTCCGTCGGCAAAAAACTTCTGCAGGGATGCCGGCACGTCGGTCTGGGTGAAGGTAAATATGCCGGACCCGTTCATGAAGAAATCGTCGTCGCTCCTGCGATTGCCGTCCGGCAGCACCTTTATCTGACGCGATTGTTCATCGGAGGGCGTGCGGAATCCTCCTGCGGGAATGACCAGCCAGTGGCTCCGCGAGCCGTCGGTTTCCATGGCAGCCATGATGTCGCGGCCCCCCGGTGAGTTCGCGATGACGGTGATTGCGCCCGCATCGCCGATAATCGGGTAGATATTCCGGTCGAACCGGCAGGCCCTGCGGCTCAGGGTATCCGCATTGAGAAGCACGACCTTGCCGTCTTTGACGGCATCCAGGATCATGCAGGACTGGATAAGCCCGTAGATGTACCCTGTGCATCCCTGGTTGATGTCGAAGCATAGCACGTCCCGGCCGAGTCCGAGCTTTCCATGCAGAATGCAGGAGGTTGGCGGCATGAAGTGATCGGGGGTCTGGCTGACAAAAACAAGCGCCCTGATCTCCTCCTTGTCCAGTTTCCCCGTCCGGATCAGATGCTCCAGGCCGTGGAGAACAAGATCCGAGCCGCACTCCTTGTCCGCCACGATGCGCCGTTCCCCAAAGCCCATGAGCTTTTGCAGGCTGCGGCACTTGTCCTCGGAAAATCCGTAGTTACCGATCTCCTCCTCAAACTTCACGCAATGCTGCGGGACCACCGAGACAATCCCCTCAATCTTCTTTCCCTGAAATTTGAAATTCATAGCACCGTGTACCTCCTGAGAAGGGCCAGAAGCGTATCAAGGTTCTTGAAGTTCTCGGGAGAGATATCCTGGCCGTCAATGCAGATTCCCAACCGGTCCTCCAGCTCGGCAACCAGGGTAACGATGTCCAGTGAATCCAGGAGCCCTTCCTTGATGAAATCGTCGCACCGGGTGAAATCGCACTCAGGTCGAATGACCGTGAGAATGGAAATGACCTCGTTCATTTTGGGCCTCCTTTAGTTCTCGTTGCAGTACAGGTTCTTCAGCGTGCTCCTGTCGATCTTTCCGTTCTGATTCACCGGCAGTCTTTCCAGGTGCCGGAACTTCCTTGGGACCATATACCCAGGCAGCAGGTTCGAAAGCGACCGCCTGAGGTCTGAAACAGGAACTTCCTGTGGGCCCTCATAGAGCAGCAGGATCTCCTTCCTGCTCCCGTGGTAGAGAACGCAGCATTTCTCGACATTCGGCAGGGAGCCTGCCGCGAGCTCGATCTCTCCCAACTCGATGCGGTATCCCATATGTTTGATCTGCGAATCCTTGCGGCCCACGAAGATGATCTGGCCTTTCTCGTTTTCGTACACGATGTCGCCGGTTCTATAGATGCGGTCGAAATAGCCGTTTTGAAGGGGGTTCTGCACGAAGGCCGCCCTCGTTTTCTCGTCGTCCCTCCAGTATCCGAGCGCAAGGGAAGACCCTCGAACGCACAGCTCGCCGTACTCTCCCCGAACGGCAAGCCGGTCGTCCTGGTTGAGGATAAGGATTCCCGAGTTCCGGCAGGGATATCCGATAGGCAGGCTTTCGGAAGGATCATAGATCCTGTCCACGATAAAGTAGGTGCAATCCACCGTGATTTCGGTGGGCCCGTAAAGATGGACATAGGATTTATCCGGGAGCATTCTCTGCCAGTAGCCCAGGTGTTTGGTGGGCATCACTTCGCCCGCAAAGACGATCGTTTTCAAATCGGGCAGACAGCCGCTTTTCAAAACGTTCATCCGGGAGACCGAAACCAGAACGGACGGGACAAAGAAGACCAGGGTGATACCGCGATTCTCCATGTACTCAACGAGCCGCGCCGGAAACGAGAACACCCCCTCCGGAATCAGGTCGAGCGTGGCTCCCGTGCTCCAGCTCAGGTAAAGGTCGAGAGTGGAGTTGTCGAAGTAGAGCGGCGCCTGGTTGCCTATGATGTCGTTCTGATCGACTTTGAGGCACGTAAGCGCCCATTCGATATAATCGACGACACCTCGATGTGGAACCACGACACCTTTGGGGACACCGGTGGACCCGGAGGTATACATGATGTAGCAGGGATCCGTGTCGATAATTCTATCGGACACCTTTCTGCACTCGCTGATCATTTCCTTCAGGGAGAGCCCGTCTTCCCGTTCCACATCCTCAAAGTAGAGGAAAGACGATTTTTCCGCCCCCAGGGAGCAGAGGTCCTTTTCGAATTCCTTTCTGGTGACGATGGCCGCCGGCGCAAGGTTGCTGAGAATCTTCTGCATCCGGTTCCTGGGCGATCGAAGATCCACGGGCGCATAAAAGTTCCCGGACAGCAGGATGCCTGCAAATGAGACCACAGCGTCGATCCCCTTTGGCAGGTAAACCATGACGGGCGCGTTCACCCCCCTGCTTTGAAGACGGCCTGCAAGACCGTATGCCTTTCTGAAGATATCCTCGAATGTGAGCCTCCCCTCCACGCCTGCTATGCCGGTCTTTCGACCATTCTCCATGACTGTCTGATACAGGAATTCCACGACTGAGTTCCTCATCTCCAATCCTCCCGGCTTGAAAGCTCGATCCTTTCTTCTTCTGACTTCTGTCTTCTGTCCTCTGTCTTCTGTCTTCTGACCTCTGACCTCTGACCTCTGACCTCTGACCTCTGACCTCTGACCTCTGTCCTCTGTCTTCTGTCCTCTGTCCTCTGTATTCTGTCTTCTGTCCTCCGACCTCTGACCTCTGTCTCCTACCCGGTTATCTTCCAGCCTGTTTGCTCCGGACGAGTTCGACAATGCGGTTTACGGTCTCGAACCTTTCCGGCTCAAGTTCCTCCTCGCTGAAGTAGATTCCAAATCCCTCATCCATGAAACTGATCAACTTCAGTATGGAAAGGGAATCGAGAATCTGATTCTCCAGCAGGGACTCCTCGTCCGAGATACCTTCGTGAAAACCGCTCTCCGCCAGTTCCTCGAGCATGAATCGCCGCACCTTTGCCCGTATTGCCACAATCGCCAGATCCTGAGACACGCGAGAACTCTCCTGCCCTTCGAAGTTCGAATCCGGAGAGGGCCGAAGCTCTTCCGCAACAACCCTTCCCTGCCCCATGAAGTTCATAAACCCTCCTGCTCCGAAATGCCTTTCGGGGCGATTCCCCCGCCGCCGATCGGTTCCGGACTGATGAAGTCCTCAGCAATCAAGGCAAGACCGATTTCCTTGCCACCCCCCTGAAAAGATCCTTGAAACCGCCATTTCCCAATGCAAGCCCCACGGCCGCAACCAAATCCCGCCACCAAGACACAAAGACACCAAGAGAAATATTGTGGTTTTCTTTGTGTCTTAGTGCCTTTGTGGCAGATCTTCTCTGCAAATTGCAGAGAAGTTTCGTAGCAGGAATATTGCGTGGAGACTCAGCGGCGTGTCTGAAAGACGTCGATACGACTCTTCTTGAAGGTCTGTAGCGTAATGAGAATCAGGAAAGACAGGTGGTGAATTCCCGGCCTCATCTCCGGAGATCCGGAAACGAGGCCGGGAGCATTGCAGGATGATGTTCGGGTTTTTGTCCTTACCGGCTGCCCGGAAGCCGGGTTTGTGTTCCGGTTACTGTATCCGCAGGCTGCCCGGAGCGCTCGGAGGAGCTACGACGGTCCCGCCACCATCCTTTATCAGCGGATGGGGATAGGCCAAGGGCGTATACCCCGGTTTCTGCTTGTCGTTGAAGTAGTCGCGGTTCAGTTTGAGGTGCCCGGCTCCCGTGTGGACCACGAAATTGGGATTGGCGCCGCCGGTGCCGCAACCCTCCTCGCAGACGTTATCCCATTCATAAACAGGAGAGGAAGCCTGGATGCCGTCATCGGAACCGTTGTAGGTAATCCCGATCTGGTCACGGCAAGGCCAGCCGGTTCCATCGGTGTTCCCGTCGATCTGGATAGCTTGTCCCATGCCTTGGGGACAGGACCCGCTGCTCAGGGGATTCTGGTCTCCATTGAAAGTCGAACAGATGTATTCAGGCTTTGTATCGCATGAATTCAGCCATGGATTTCCCGACCCTGTACCGCCGGAGCGATACTCGGAGATGATGAAAGGAGAGCCGCTGTTCCCGGCGTGAAATATGAATCGGTTGCCGTGAATGACGCCTGCGCCGCCGCGCAAGTTCAAGGGCACCCAAACGAGGTCATCGTACTCGAAGGTATTGTTGTAGATCTCCCAGGAAAATGTGCCGCGTGCGTTGTACGACTCTGCCCCGTGATGGCCTGCGAAACCGTTTCTGATGGTATTGTGCCTCACAACGTACCTGGCTCCGGAGCGGGCATCCCAGACAGGGCTTGTGCTCCCCTGGGTGAACTTGTCATATTGTATGTCGTTGGATTCTATGTATACGGCATTTGCCGTCCCGAGAGACAACGGCCTCTTCCATGCGTTGCTGCCGGCATCATAAGGCGAGCAGAAAGTGTTTTCGTAGGGTCGGACGAACCAATGGACAGGCTGCGGGCCTGTGACGCGGCAATTGTCAACCACCCCGTAGGTATAGCCGTCTACCCCGATCATGCCGGATCCACCTGAAGTGCTCTCGAAGTGGATGTTGTCGATCCGCCAGGCTCTGGAGGTTCCAAATATTCGAATGATAAAGCTGCTGTAACCGTTGCCGCCGGGAGATCCCCTGAAGGTCATGCCGCTGATGCGGAAAAACTTGCCATTGACTCCATTGATATTGAACGCGTTCATGTTGTTGCAGGTGATGACGGTTTTCCCCATCCCTGCACCGAGAACGGTCACAGCCTTGTTGGTGATGGTAACGGTGGAGGACCAGGTCGCGCTGCCGGCAGGAACCGTGACCGTATCGCCTTCGCCTGCACTGTTGACTGCCGCCTGGACATCGGCTTGAGAACTGCTTTTTGCGGCGATTGTTGCACAATTCCCCTCTGTGCCGAAGGTGAGCAAAAACAAACCGGTGGCCAAAAACAGAAATCTGAAATAACTCATTCAAACCCTCCTTGCTGATATGGTCCGGATACAAGGACCGCCGTGCTGGGAGCCGCTGAGGTGTTCGCCCCGGATCATCCGGGCGGATTCACCGATGCAGCAGGTCTTCGCATGGACATCCAGGGGAAAAGCAAGATGCATACCAGTCGTGAGGTTCCCAAATACTGCGGAATTACGAAGGGTTCCCTTGCCCGCCCCCAAAAGCACGATACCGTGCGTATACGGCAGGATTCATTCAGTCTAATAAAATGTACCAGAGAGCCCGGGAAGTTTCACTCCGGCTGCGAGGCGGTCTGACAGGGAATCATGCCCGGCTCCCCTGGCGCAGCCCGCCTATTGACTCCCTCAGGATCCCAAAGAAATCTGCGATCGGCTTCGTGCCCTGATTTATTACAACCGTAAACACCAGGTACAGGAGCACGCAAATCGATGAGCCCGCGAAAACCCGGAGAGCGTAAACTTCAAAAGACGGGGCCGGCGGAATGATATTCTTCAGAAAGACCCATGTGGAGAGTCCCGCCATAAAGGATGACGCATAGCATCTCCATGTGGCATGGAGAACCGATACCACTCGCAATCCTATGGGTTTTCCCGCATACCATATCCCGGGCAGCGCCAGAACATGGATGGCAACCACCCGGCCCAGCGCAACGCCGGGCGCGCCATACGGAAGGCCGGCTATGAAAAATCCGGCTGTCACCACGAATGCGACAATGCTCCAGCGAAGCCAGTTGTCCGCCCTCCCCAGTGACAGATGCAGCCAGCCATGGGTGGAGTAGATCATGAAAACACCGGCGCTCGGGGCAAAGACGGTGAAGATCAAACCCGCCTGCTCCCAGTTGGGGCCGAGCAGCAGCAGGATCAAATCGTAGCCGATTACAGTCAGCAGAGCGCTCAGGGGCATCCCCAGGAATGCGACCAGCGAAAGCGCTTTTAAATAAGCATGGCGGTAACGCTGCGGATCCTGGCGGAGCCGGCTCAATGCCGCAAGGGAAACATTGGTGAGAGGCACGGTCAACTGACTGGCCGGCAGTGCAAAGAGGGTATAGGCCCGGTCGTAACTGCCGAGAGACTGTGTCCCCAGAAATCTGCCTATCAGGACTTTGTCGAGGTTCCTCTGAAAATAGGTCATTGCAAATGTGCCATAGGTGCTTACGGCATACTTCAACAGGCTTCCCATGCCGCCGGCCCATGCGGGGAGTCCGGGACGCCAGCTGCACAGTATCCACCCGCCCAGGCTCAGGAGAAAGGTAAACAAGACCTGTCTCGCCACAAGCGCCCAGTAGCCGAATCCGTTCAAGGCAAGGCCGATCGCCAGAGCATAGCTCAGTATCAAGGCTGCCAGTTCGCTCCCCACCGCGGCGTGAAATTTCATGTTCCGCTTCAGAATGGCAATGTGCTGCGTCGAGAGCCCGGCAAAAAGGATGGATAAAGCCATGGCAACGGCAATCGGGATCAGCTCAGGTTCTCCATAGAACCCTGCGATCACCGGGCCGAGGGCCATGAAGACGAGAGCCAGCAGGCCGCTGCACGCAAGATTTATCCAGAAAAGCGTATTCACCTGCCCATGCCGCAGATCGTCCTTCTGGATAATCACTTCCGTAAATCCGTTCACGCCGAAGTTCATCAGCAGAACGCTGAATGCGGCCACCATGAGGACCAGTCCAAAATCATCCGGTTTCAAGAACCTCGCCAGAATGATGCTTCCAATAAGCTGGCTGATATCCGCACCGATCTGAGCAGTGAGGGTAACCGCCGCCCCGGCGACGGTCTTCCTTCTCAGATCCTCTTTCACCCGGGTGGTGCTGAAGTGTCTCTCATTATCGGAAACTCTCGTTTCGTCCGTTTCAGATCTATTCAAGAACCCTCCGTTCTCCGCAGGCCCACCCCCGAAGTCACCTTTGCGGTTTTCGGTTCAGCGGTTTCCCCCCGCACTTCCTGCAAGCCTGCATGCCGGGACTCTCCTTATTCTTTTCACCAGGGGCTGAGCCTGTACCGCCGGTCTGGGCTGGTAGTCCAGACAGCAGAAAAAGAAGACGAACCAGATCAGCCCGGTCTTGAATGCCGCTTCCGAAAAGTTGTAGAGCAGGGCGGTGAGGAAAAGGGCCATTCTCAGGCTGCCGATGGGATCACCCGACATTATCTTCAACAGGATGTTCTTGTACCCTGTCAGGATCATCAGAGAGAGCAGGACCAGGCCGATAATCCCCAGGTTGAGGTAGATTTCAATGTAGCCGTTGTGGGCCTGGTTGAGACGCGAGGAGTAAACGTCCCACATTCTCTGAGCCCTGTCTCCCAGCCAGAAACTCTCGTAGCCGCTCCCGACAAGCGGGTTCCTGGCCATGGAGATCACGTCGCTCCAGATATCCACTCTTCCGGTAAAGGTCATGTCCCGACCCAATGCCGTTATGACGGCCTCGCTTAACCCGAAGAGCGCCTCGAGTGTTCCGAACAGCAGGAGAACGATTGCCAGGTAGACGCCGAACCGGCCGATGTTCTGTTTAATTTCCGACAATTCGAGGATCAACAGGATTGCTGTGCCCAGAATGAAGCATACGAGGGAAGTGGCGCTGTCCGCCATCCTGAACAGATAAGCGATCATGGCCAGAATCACGATGTTTACCAGCAAGGTGTTGGAGCCTCTTTCAACGGTTCCCCTCCTGACCGCCAGCAGATCCCACACAAAGAATACCCCGTAGACGAAGCAGAGCGCGCCCAGCATGTTCTTGTTCCCGGTCACCCCTGTGAACTGCTGGCCCCCTGACGTGGTGTAGCTCCTTCCGAATTCCGGGAAATACTTGATCAGAACGATGGAGATGGGAATGAGCAGTATGGCGGTTTTCCTGAAAACCCATCTCAGGGCCTCGACCGGGTCATCGTCGGTGAGGAGCAACATGACCATGACCAGCAATCCCGCACCCTTGACCCATCTCTTGAAGGAGACGAGAGCGTAATCGGACCAGAGAACGCTGAGCGCCGCATAGAGGAAAAAAAGAATGATCAGTTTATTGTTCTGCTGAACCCATTCCCAGTTGACACTTCTCCTGAAAATCGCGAGCATCGCCAATACAAGAAATCCTATGAAGATATTCCTGTCGAACGGGCTCCCTTCCAGATAATCGTCCGGGGATACGACCTCGATTCCAAGATTGAACCACGAGGACACCGCCCTTGTGGCAATCATCGCGACGTAGGCCACGATCAACCATCTTGCAAAGGAACCACCGCCCTTTTTTTGCCGATCGATGACGAAAAGGAAAAGAGTGAAGCCGATACACAACCAGAGGGCAGCGAATTTCATCATAGCCGTTCCTCAACGGGGCGCGAAGCGGCCCCGGGCTCGTTCGTTCAGATTTACGAAATCATCCACAAACAGCCTGTGGACCAATTCCACGCTCAGGATTTTGTCAAGCTCGTTGAGGTAGTTCTCGTCGCCGCGAATATGTTTGTGGACCATCCCCTCCAGCCGCTTCGGGTTCAGAAACGGTCTTCCGAGCGTCCGTTTATCCAGGACCATTTCCCGGAGATAGCCGGCCAGTTCACTCTGAAACCATCTCCGGAACTGATGGAATTTATAGCGGCCCATGAGGAGTCTTTCGTAATGCAAACGTTTCAAAGCCTTGTCCCACCTGGAAAGCCATCGGGGCATCCCATGCCCGCAGTAATACTCCATCCTGAATGCGGTCTCATGGAAGGCCCGGTGCAGCCATGAGAAGGCCGGCCCGGATTTTCCCGCCGCGCCCCTGTCCGTCCTGATTTCCAGGAGCCCGGGCTTTGCCTCTCCGATCACCTGCAGGGAGACCCTGTCGGAAGAAAGATCCTCTTTTCTCGCCCTGTAGACGAGTCCTGCAAAATCCTTATCCATATAAGGAGTGCGCTGTGTAAGTTGCGACTGCTCAACGGCCAGCCGCCCGAACCCTTGCCACGGCGCCTGCCTGAAAAGGGAAAAGGTGAGGTTCGGCACCCGGCCGATCCGTGCAAACGTGCCGGTTGCATCTTCGATATGTTTGTAGAAATCCGGATTGAAAGTCTGCATGTAAGGCAGATAGGCCTTGAACGCCCTGGCCCCCCTGAGGAGCTCGCTCCCCCAATTGCCGGTCAACCTGACCGGGGCGATCTCTCGTGCCTTTGCATTGAGATAGAGCTCGTAAGACCCGCAGGCGCTCAACCCCCCTTCGGAGATGTACACCGTCCTCAGCGCCTCCTCGGGAAATCGCGAGAGGAATTCCTCCCCCAGGCGAAGCACCGTGTGTTCCTGGCTGCATGCTCTTGCCACTTGCCGGCTGATACTGACGTCGAGGCTGTCGCGATTCTCGCTTCCGAAGGTGAAACAGGGGAGTCTTGCCGACTTTCCATCCACAAAGGCCATGATTAATCGGGAGTCCAGCCCTCCTGTGAGGGATACCGCCACAGGTTGTCTTCCCTGCAGATATCTGGGGATGACACGAGTAAGGTTTTCTTTCAACTGCCGGCAGAACTCCCCGCCTTCCAGGGGCTCGCTGTTCTCCCATTCTTCCGGAGTGAAGTACCGCTTTCTTTCCCAGCCCCCGGACCGCAGACAGGTCCATGCCGAGCCGCCGGGAAGGATTTTCAGGTTTTTGAAAAGCGATCGATTCTCAAGAACGCAGCCGCAGCTGAAATACTCCCCGAGGGCTACCGGATCGATTTCCCGCAGTTCAGGGCAAACCCTGAGGAGGGACTTGGCCTCCGAAGAGAACAGAAACCCTTCCTGATTTTCGTGGTAATAGAGGCGATGGCTTCCGAACCTGTCGTTGAAGAGAGTTACCCGGTTTTCCCGGAGATCCACGATAACTCCGCTCAGCAGACCGTTCAGCTCTCTGAAGAACCCGCCCGGATCTTCCTCGTAAAGATGAACCAGAGCGGTGGCGTCCTCTTCGTTGAACTCATGTCCCCTGGATTTGAGCGCACGCAGTTCGCTTCGATCAATGAAGTTCTCTCCCGACACGACCATGAAGACGTTTCTTTCCTCGTTGGCGACAGGCATGCAGTCGGAAAAGGACCCTTCGTGGCAAACCCAGCCCGCATACACGCCCAGTTCTTCGTTCGCATAGAGGCCGCTTCTGTAAAACGGCTCATGGAGCATGGTCCCGATCATCGCCGATAACCTCCTTCGACAACGATCAGGGGGAAGTCCGCTGATCATTCCGACGATACCGGGCATGGTTACTCCTTCGCCATTCCAAACTTGAGGGAATACCACCTTTTCCTCAGCCCCTGGGCATGTTCCACCATCCCCACGGGCAGGATGCCCGATACCCCCCGGTACAGCTTGAAACGGCATGCGATCCGGCCCACCATGGAGAGGGGCGCGTAATACCTGGGCACTTTCATCTCCACGCACCCGTTGTTCCGTTTGAACTCGCCGAGTCCCCCGGCACTCCATGTCCCATAGAGGAGATACCGAATCCCCTTTTCCGCACAGAACTCGACCGCCTTCGCCAGCAGCGCATTCTGCGGCGACTTGTCCCTGTGCCGGATCATTGAGACCATTCCAAAAGGCACCACCCATCCTTCGCCATGTCCCAGTTGAATGAATCCGATCAATTCCTCTTTGAGGTATGCCCCGATCATGGTGCAGCGACCCTTCTCCCTCGAAAACTCCGCTTTCATATCCTCGGCGCTCTTGCCATAGTGCATGTACGGTCTCCCCTGGCGGACCGGGGTTTCGTTGATGATACCGGTGACGCCGGCCACGAACTCATCGTCCAGGGAAACCACCCTGACCTCGACACCCTTGCCTGCTGCCTTCTTGATTGCTCTCTTCGCGCCGTTATTGATCTGGTGACGGAGCCAGTTCTCATAGCCGGCGACCGGGATCACTGCCAGGGACTCCCACTCCATGGGATAGGAAAACCTCGGCTCGGTTTCCCCGACCTTCTGTCGGAAAGTGAAATAGTCGGCCCCGGATCCCGCCCGGGCGAGCTTTTCGATGAACCTCCCCGGCTCGGGCAGCCAGTTCAGCCACTCATTTTCCAGGCTCGCTCTTTTGACGACCCTCCCTGCGATCCGCACCGGGTACTCATCAATCATCATCAGCGCCACCCCCTCACCCCTGCAAAAGAAGCTCTTACCTTTTTCATGACCTTCCCCTGCCGTGCGCTTCTGTAGGACCGCAGAAATCTCTCGCCGGTCCTTACAAATGCGCCGGTGAATTCCCCCTCACAGTTCTCGAACTGCCCAAGGAATTGCACGTCCCTGCCGTTCCTTCCGCAAAGCCCAGACTTGTACTGGTAGGTGCCGGGATTGGTCACCGGATTGATGCCGTCCATATCGTATCCTTTGCAACCCTGTCCCTTCAGCCACTGAAGGGCGCGCCAGTGGACGAGATAGGCCGCCTCGCATTTCCTGCCTTCTGCGTTGGTTGCCCTGAACATGGTGATACCGATCCTCCCCATGGCGCTGCCGATAATGCCGGCGCATGCCTTACCGCCCGTCCGACAGAGAAAGACCCTCATTTTCCATTCTTCCGGCAACCGTTTCTGAGCCCTCCTGAACCGGGTGATATCCGTGGACTCGGCAATGCCTTTTATGTCGAGCATCTCCCTGTAGACCGGCATGAACTCCTCGAAGAGACCGTCTTCCGACCCCTCCACCAGATCCAGGGAGCTCTGTTCCGCACGATTGAGATGGTGTCGCCACCTTTTGCTCATTCCACTTCTCAGTTCCTGAAGGCTTCTTTCCAGATCGATTACGAGCGTTCTGTCCCTCTCTCCGATCCGCCAGGGCGAATACCCTTCTTCCTGCAGGATCTCCGCACAGTCTCCAGCCTCGTCCTCAAAGAGGTTCGGATAGACCCTCAGAAGCAGCCCTCTCCTGCATGTGTATTCATTGCGCAGGGCCCTTATCGCTTGCCTGAAGTTCTCCGGATCGACCAAACCGTCTTTTCCTTTCCAGAGAGGCCCCCAACGGACATGGGCGACGCCGCTTCGTATGATCGGCGGTTTCACGATCCCGCACTGTGCAGCAGCGATGACCCTGTTGTCCCTCTTCACCACCAGGTGGCTGACATTCTTTTCGCCGTACCGCTCTGCGCCGTACGAATCGGTCTGGTAGATGTTCAGGTCCTCGAACGTCCCGATGGCCTCCTGCCATCGACCGTTTTTCATGGTATCGACTTCGCTTGCATAGGAGACTCCCAGTTTCCTCATCGCATGTTCGCGCCCGACCATTCCTTCTATCCCTGCAGTCCTTTCTCCCTCTCGCCGGGATTGAGTTCCTCCCAGGTCCCCACTCTCAATCCCCGCAAAAGATCCAAAAACCGGCCGCTCAAAAGATACTCCGAATGTATGTTCCTTTCTGGATGGACCATCAGTTCCACATGGGAGGTCCTGCTGAGGGCCATGATCCGCAAGAGCCGCTGTTCCACTATGGGTTGGATATCAAAGAAGTAATCGGTGGAGACAAAATGACGGTCAACCCATCCGCTCAGGAAACGCCGGTACAACCGATTGGCGACCCCTTTTTCTCCGCGAAAAAAATGAAACGATTTTCGAACGGGAAAACCGGCATGGATGGGCCTGTCCACGATCATGTTGGTGCAAAGATGCATGTGCTCGTGTCCATCTATATGGGACGGCCTCTTCCCATACAGCCGCAGGAACTCCTCCAGTTGCGCATGGTAGATATACTCGAACTGCCTCCATAGCCGCGGATTGTAGAGAGGGCAGTATCTGGTCCTTGCAAGGAACCCTGCAACGGTTTCGTGAAAACTCTCCAGCAGCGAGTGGTTGCTCAGGCCGGTGAGCCTCTGGGTGAAGTTGATGTGGAGCCCCACATCGAGACCCGCTTCCATTGCCTGTTCCGCAGCCCTTTCCGAGTCGCGCATGAACACCATTGCGCTCGTCGACGAGATCCGGCCCTGCCGATGGCATTGCAGGATGGTGCCGGTGGTGTATTCGTCCTTTCCCAGATCGTCTGCGTTGATGATGAGCAATATGCTTCTCTCACAGAGCCCACAGAGGCACAGGGCTAATCGTTGGCACGGCAATTCGGTCCAGCGTTGCACTATCTCGGTTGTGCCCCGGAAAAGCTGAAACCCGTCCTGTTTTTTGTTTCAAAAAACAGGACGGATGACGCGCTTCTCCTGTGACTCTGCGGTCTCTAGCGAAATCCCGCCCAGAGGCGGGATAAGCGGGCGAGAGACTGTCAGTCTTGGACGCGGCTGTTGAACGCTTCAAAATGTTCTCTCTCTCATCAGATCTATTCCGCACAGCCCCAACAGCTTGCCGATGTGGTCGCAGTTCTTCATCAGGGTTCTCATGAAGAAATGCTGCCCCAGGAGTGCCAGCAGAGGCAATGCAGCCGTATACAAGCCGACCGCAACGATCGATTTGACTGTGCCGGAGCTGATCGCCCTTTCTGTTTTGCCGCTCAGCCCCCCTCGCAACAATCCTCTCTTGAGAAAATAGGTTCTCTTCAACCGCTCGGAAGGGACGCTTTCGTATACGGGGGCCTCATTGCACCAGAATATGGAGCAACCCCTGTTGAGCATCCAGGCGAAGAACTCGTGATCCTCGCCCCCGCTCCTCCCCCTGCCCGGGTCAAAAGGACCCGGCTTTTCGAGACAGATATCCTTCACCACGAGCACATTGCCGGTCCTGGTATACGCGGGATCCTTGATCGAGGTGCCTGTCTGGAAATGATCCCTCTCGCACAGCCTTCCCCTGACGACCCAATCCGGCGGCTTTTCTTCGTAGTATGGTTCCACAGGCCCCAAAACACAGTGGGCCTTGTGTTTCAGGCAGGTGGCATAGAGATTGTGCAGCCAGGTTTCCTCCGGGAACTCGTCATCGTCAATAAAGGCCAGATACTTCCCAAAAGACATTGCTACCGCCTTGTTTCGGGCGAGGGAGATGTTCCTGGCCGGCTCGAGGTGATACTGCACATCCAATTTCGATGTTCTTCTGAAGGATTCGACAGCGGATTCCGCGGACCGGTTCTCGTCATTGTCCACGATGACCGCAGAATAGGTGAAGAGACCCTGCGAGATCTGCCTTTCGAGAGTTCCGAGCAAACGCAGGAGCAGCTGCGGTCTTTTGTACGTGCAGACACAGACGCAGATGTGATCGACAGTTCGATGGTCCCGTTCCTGCATCAGATTGAGCTAAAGTTTGCTCTGGAGCAGGGCCAGTGCCTTGTACATGGTTGCCTGGGCCCAGTGGAGCATGGGTGTCTTTGCCTTCACCAGAGGGTACTGCCGATAGTAGAAGTATCCTTCCGGGTCCTGCATGTGGTCGATCATCCAGTCGGCCACTCTCAGGGAAAGGGCCAGGGCGGATGGGTCCGCGTCTGCAAACCCGGCCAGGGTGTCGATAGCCTGTGAAGCGCACTGGCTGTCCACGGGGAAAACCCGGTCGTAGTAATATTTCGGTCTTCCGCTCCGCTCGAAAAAGCTTTTCTTGTAGAACTCCAGACCGCTGAGCAGGTTCGTCTCGAACTCCTGATCGCCAGTGGCTTCCATGTAGTACTTCAGGCTGTCAAGAACATAACCCGTGTGGAAGTTGTCGATCCAGCGAAACATCGGGTCTTCGCCATAGTACCAGCCGCCGTGAGGAAGCTGGCAGGAGCAGGTGAAGCGCATGATCTCTTTTGCCAGCTCGAGAAACTCCGTCGAAGGAATGTGCTTTGCCGTTCTTGCCAGAACGGCAGCCGCAAGCACACTGTGATTGTGAATGGTGGAGGCCCCGTCGCCCGATCCCGTGTAACTCAGGCATATACCGGCATCCATTTCATTCCTCCCCAATCGAAGGATCCACCGGCAGACGCTTGCCACGACATCCAGGTGTTTGCGCTCGCCCAGGAGTTCATACGCATCCAGGAAAGCCATTGCAATGAGGCTTGTCCACACGGTAATAGGTTCGTGCTTGGGGTAGCGGCCTCCGCGGCTCGCAAAATCGAAATGTTTTCCCCAGCTGTACTCTTCGAATCTGGGCGATTTGTTCTCCATCAGCCATTGCAGGCAGTTCGCGGCCTTGGCCGCATAGCTTTCATCGCCGGTGGTCTTCAGCAGGAGGAGGTAGCCCCAGGCCATGTACCCTCTCCCGATGGTGGAATCGAGGGGTTTGACCCCGAGCAGAGGCCTGAGATTGACCGGACTCTGCCTGATCGTCTGCATCAGGATCCGATCCAAAAAGAGATTCCCGAATGTCAGGGGCCTCAGGGCCGAAGAAAGCCCGTCGAACGGCTCATATCCCTTGTAATCGCGGGACTCCACCCACTTCTCCACCTTCAAGAGGCTCTCAAAAATTTTATCCTTTTGCGTGTATTCGATTCTCCTGATCATCATTGCCTTCCTGTCGCCCCGGTTCCGGACCAGAATCCCTTCAGGCGGTTCATCTGCTCCATTCGGTGAAATGCCATAAGATCTTTGCTCACGACCCTTTCTGTCCGCCGGATTGCGGCATATGCATAACCGGCGAACATACAAAAACCACCCACCACATAGGGCCTGCGCTTCATCTGATAGAACATTCGAAACAACTGCCAGAGCGGATGTCCGCCCAGGAAGTAATCCTTCTTGCCCTGTTTGAACCACGCTCCCATGGTTCCGACGGTCGCCGTTCCCATTTTTCTGTGGTGATAACAGACCTTCTCTGTAAAGGTGCGTGTCCTCCACCCTTTCATTCTGGCCGTGGTAACCGCCGTCCAGTCTATACCGCCTCCCTTGATCGGCACATACCCGCCGATCTGCTCGAAACAATCCCGCCTGAACAACTGGCATGCGCCGGAGACGTGCTCTATGTTCGTGTACCGGTAGTCATACTGGACCCCGTCATCCACAAACGGTGTTCCGGCAACCCCCAGCCCCGGATCAGCCTCGAACTTCCCGATCAGGAATTCGAAATAATCCCTTTCAAAGGTGATGTCTGCGTCCAGGTTGCCGATAATGCCGTACCGTGTCGCCTTTGCGGAATTGTATCCGGCGTTGAAGGCCTGCACCTTTGCAGCGAACTGCCTGTCCTTATGCTCGGGCATTCTCAGGAACCCGATCCAGTCCAACCTTCGGCTGTATTCCCGAACGATTTCATCGGTTCCATCCGTGGACCCATCGCTGACGATGATCCATTTGGCCGGGAGCCTGCTCTGGGCGATCATCGCCTCAATGGTGTTCCCGATGAGCTCCGCCTCATTGTGGGCAGGAGTGATCAGAACGTAGGAGAGGTTTTTTTCCATCGGCGTTCTTTTGTATGAATTAGACAGGATCACAGGATGAACAGGATTAAGGAAAGCGTATCGTCCATGTCGATTCTGTAATCTTCTTGCGTCCCAGAGTCGAGTCTGCAGGCAGCCGGAGGTTCGGACAGGATCACGGCCTGTACCGTAAAAGAAAGTCCTGATCCTGTTCATCCTGTTATCGTGTCCAAGACTCTTTCACATACGAAAGTCCTTGACGGCTTCGGCCACGTACTCAATCTCGGATCGGACGAGCTCAGGAAACATCGGCAGGGATACGATTTCACGGGAGGCGGCCGTAGCCACGGGAAAATCGGACTCCCGATGGCCCAGGTATGCGTATGCCTTCAGGTTGGGCAGAGCGATGGGATAATGGACTCCCGTCGAGATTCCCCTTTGTTTCAGGTGATCCTGGAACTTTTCCCGGACACCGTTTCCGCACTTGACCACGTAGAGGTGGTACACCGGTTGAACGTCCTTGATTTCGAATGGGGTAACGACCCCGCTGTTCTTCAGGTATTCGTTGTAGAGAGAGGCATTCCTTCGCCGTCGCTCGTTCCACTCCGGAAGGTGCTTCAACTTCACACCGAGGATGGCGGCCTGGAGTCCATCGAGCCGGCTGTTCACCCCTTCCATGTCATGATCGTATTTTTCAACCCTTCCGTGGTTCGCGAGCATTCTTGCCCTGACCGCCCATTCGTCGTTGCTGGTGACGATCGCCCCGCCGTCTCCATAGGCGCCCAGGTTCTTGCCGGGATAGAAACTGAAGCAACCGATATCCCCGATCGAACCGATTCGCCGGCCTTTGTACATGGCGCCATGCGCCTGGGCCGCATCTTCCACAACCTTCAGACCGTGCTTCGCGCCGATTTCCAGAATGGGATCCATGTCGGCAGGCTGCCCGTAAAGGTGAACCGGAAGGATGGCCTTCGTCCTGGAGGTGATTTTTTCCTCTATTCTCGCCACATCGATGTTGTAGGTCCTGGGGTCGATGTCTACAAAGACTACTTTGGCCCCGGTCATGGTCACGGCTTCGGAGGTGGCGATGAAACTGTTCGCCACCGTGATCACCTCGTCCCCTGCTCCGATCCCCAGTGCTTTCAACGCGAGAAAAAGCGCATCGGTTCCGTTGCCCACCCCGATACAGTGTTTTGCCCCGCAGAAAGCGGCAAAACCCTCTTCAAAGGACTTTAGAAAAGAACCCCCCACAAATGCCGTCTTGGAAATCACCTCTTCCATGGCGCGATCGATTTCCCCTCTGATCTCTTCGTACTGTCTTCTCAGGTCCACAAACGCAATGGTTTTCATCGGTTTCTCTCCTTAGTAGGGTAGTGTAGCGATATTCTTGAGCAGGCGAGCCGGGTTTCCGGCCACGACCCCATTTTCCGGAACGTCTTTCACAACCACGGACCCGGCGCCGACCAGCGCATTCCGGCCGATGACCACTCCAGGGAGGATCGTGGTGTTGGCCCCGATCTTCGCGCCTTTTCCGATAGTCGGTCCCTTGAGGTTTTCCTTTGCACCGGGAGACAAAGGGTACTTCGCATTTGTCAGGACCACGTTGGGCCCCAGCCATGCTCCGTCTTCCAGTATGGAGTACTCCGGTACAAAAACCTGGCTGTGGATCCGCACGTTGTTTCCGATGCGCACATGGTGCTCGATGACGGACAATGTCCCGATGCTCACGTTGTCCCCGATCTCGTTCAGTTCCCGGATATTCACTTTGTTTCCGGTTTGAAAATGGCTCCCGATCCTGTTGCCGGCATACACGATCGTATGGGAGCGCAGGTGGGCGCCCTCTCCAATGTTTGTCTCCAACTCCCCATCCCGACTTCCCCTGGGCGGGACCCCCACGATGCAGAAGTCCTCCACCACCGAATCAGCCCCCAGCCGGACATTGTGATACACCTTGCAGAATTCTTCCTTCATTGTCATGGCATCCCCAATCTGCACTTCTTGGGATGAAATCTCAGGCAGATTTCATTTCCCGTTTCGATGGATTCATAAATGGCGCTGATGAGCTCCAGGGATTTTCTCCCTTCGAGACCGTCAACCAGGCCGGACGTTCCATTCTGAATAGACTCGATGACTCCCTTGAGATATTCCCCAAGGTTGTAGCCCCAGACTTCCGGATTCCTGCCGTACTTTTGAAGCACCAATTCGTCTTCCGGTTCCTTTTCCTCGAATTCCCAGGTGATCAGTTCGTTCATGAAGAAGCCCCCGATCACGATCGTCCCCTTTTCCCCCAGGATGCTGATGGAACCTTCCAGATCCCTTGGCCGCGTGGCCGTCGTGGCTTCGATGATGCCCAGTGCGCCGTTGTCGAACCTCAGGATGGCCGCCCCGGTATCTTCGCATTCGATCTTGGCCAGCCGGGTGATCCCTACCGCCTTGACCGTCTCCACTCCTCCCATGAACCACGTAAGCATGTCGATATGGTGGCTTGCCTGGTTCGTGAACACGCCTCCGTCATAGGCCCATGTCCCTCTCCAGCCCGCTGCATCATAGTAGGCCTGGTCGCGCTTCCACCGGAGTCTCACGGTGCCCATGACCGGCTTTCCGAGCCTGCCCTTCTCCATTGCTTCCCGGGCCTTGATGACAGGCAGATTGTAGCGGTTCTGATGAACGACGAAGATCTTCACGTGATTCGCGTCGCACGCCCTCAGGATCTGATCCGCCTCCACCAGCCGCAAGGCAATCGGCTTCTCGACCACCAGCGGCTTTCGATATTCCACCAGATCGAGAACATTCTGGTGATGAACACCGCTCGGAGTCAGTACGCTCACAATGTCGACCTCATCGCCGATGCTCTCCATCATCCCCCTGATGCTCGAGAAAGCAGGAACCCCGAGCCTGTCGCCGAAGGCCTTCGCCTTCTCGTACTCAACATCGCAGAATCCCGCGATCCTCGATCCTTCCAGGATATTCTGGATGACATGGACATGCTTCTTGGCGATGCTCCCGCAACCGACCAGTGCAAAGCCTGCGCCTTTTTTCCCCATAGTTTTTGAGCTCCTTTATATGGAAAGATAAAAGCCGATAAAGTCAGCTGATTGTTTTTCCCAACCGTATCGATCCAGAAAATGCTGAGCCCTCTCAGCCATTTTCCTGCCACGCTGCTCATCTCCATAGACCTTCAGAATTGCATTTTTCAGCGATTCCAAATCGTCCGGATCGAAATAACCGACTTTGTCTTCCGAGAAGTAGTATTGAATTGCCTTCAATCTTGGGGCAAGCACCGGAATTCCCATCATGACGTATTCAAGCATCTTGACAGGCAGCATCACTTCCGTGGCGCTGCTCCTCCTGTTGGGAGCAATACCCAATTCCATGGATTGCAGAAGGGCGGTCAATTGCTCCACCTTTACCATTCCATTGAAGTGAACCTTATCTTCTATACCCAACCGGCAGGCGAGACCGCGGCACTCCTGCAGATACTCGCCGCCGCCCCAGAAATGGAACTCCAGGCCCGGCGCTTTTTCCCCCAGCTCGGCTACGGCCCGAATGGCGAGGTCCACGCCAAGCCTTTTCGCAATGGTTCCGTGGTACGCCATCTTGAGGCTTGTGGAAGACGGTACGCCGCGATTGGACGGCTCCACTCTTCTGAATACCCTGTGATCGGGCACATTCATGGATACGAACAGCTTTCGTTCATCGATTCCCCTGTTCACGAGGAGATCGCGCTGTACGTGGTTGACGCAAATGATCTTCTCTGCAAAACCGCTGGAAATCGCCTCTTCCCAGCAGAGGAGCCTGAAGAACAACCCTGTAAATCGTTTGAATTTGATGGAGAAGATTTCGGGCACGCAGTCATGCATGTCGAGGATCACCTTTTTTCCAAGCATCCGGGGAACCAATGCGGTGAATACGAGACAGTTCGGCATATTGTGGACGTGAACGATATCAATCTTCCCGGCAAGAAAGAGTCCCGTACAGGCGAAAAAGGATCTAAGGAAAAAATGGATATAGGAGAAGAGATAACGAACCGCGCTGTCTCCGCTGTATTTCGGCATGTTCAGCTCCTCCACCTGCACTCCGTCCGCGACATAGGAGCGCTTTTGCCTGCCTTCCCGGAGGCAGAGGAGCTTGACCCGGAAACGGCCATCCTGCGTCAATGTTCCGGCTTCTCTCTTGATCCGTGCGTCCCCGGTGTAGCCGGTATACGCAATCATGAGTACCTGTTTTCTCATGCTCCAAAACCCCGCTCAAGGCGCACCCCGCATGTGTATGGTGTCGGTGTTGCCGAGGGACGTTCCGGTCCCGGCAAATCGTTCCCTTCACGGCCGGGTATCGCGCTCACGTGATCAACCGCCATAGGTGGTAACACTTCAGCCCATTGAAAATGGCGCAGGGTTCGGGCATGGGGGTCTTTTTTCACAAGCGAAAAACTCGGTGGCCTCCGCCGTCCTGCCACATACCTTGTGGAGGACATCGCTGTCCAAGCATATGGATCGAGGATCATAAACCCTCAGCGCGAGCCTGGAAGGTCTCCCGTTTCCATGAACGCTTACCCGCACCCCTGAACCATTTCTTACAAATACAGCGGATCGCCTCTCCTGGAACCAATCCACCGCTTCCCGCGCGGTGACGAAAAGGACGCGCTTTTTACCGATCTCCCCAAGGAGCTTTCGGTAGAACTCCCCCCAGAGCCTTTCAGGCGCAAGGCTCCTGTGGTGCCAGTTGACGACCAGCACACCCCCAAAGGCTCTTGCCTTGTCGATGACGGCCCGGCACAACTCCAGGGCACTGTCCTCGTCGAGACCCATCCTGCCTTTATAGAAAAGTGCGGTATCCTGGATGGTGAGGGGAAGCTCCAGCAGAGTTCGCGCACCAGCGGGACGAAAGGGCTGGCCTGTCCCTGCCCGGAATCCCACCGCATCGTTGTAGCCCCATGTCGAATCGTACAGAAACCCGGCCTGTTCCAATATTCTCGGCGACTCCAGGCCGAAATAGAGCCAGTGCATCCTGACACCCACCTCGTTTGTACCGGTGGCTTGCCGGATTCGCTCCAGTTCTTCCTTTCCCTTCGAGACATCATTCCATGCATCGATGCCGTGCAACCCTATCTCGCCCCCCTGGGAAAGGATCGGAGCGGTCCACCCACGCACATCGGAAATGTCATATCGGCAACTCCTGCGGGCAGGGGATTTTCCGTTGCCCGACCTGTTGCGGAAGGGAATGAAGTAAAAGGTGGATTTCATCCCCTTCTCGATTTTCAGGTACTCCGCGTATTGCGTCCACGGGTCTTTCATCACCCCTGCGTACACGGCGGGGAGTTGGAATGCGGCTTTCCAGTTGGTCACCACCTTTCGCCACCGCGATCTGCCCTTCAGAAAATCGATAGGGGTTCCCACCAGCGCGCGATGGAGGAATCCGGCGAGGGTGTGGTCAAGCCGATGATTGCGTATGGCCGCAAAATCGACATCGTGCGTGAGGCATACCATGAAATCGGAACCCGCCGGGGCCGGGGGAATTTCCATGACGGGAATTCCTGCCCCGAGAATCCATTTCCGAAGCAATGCGATGTGGTGATCCAGGGAAGGAATGGCCGCGTGTTCCGGAGGCTGCCCAATTGTGAGGAGATGGCGGATTTCGACGAAGAGATTGTACCCGATCCTGAGCACCTTCCGGGGACCCGTGTTGAACACCAGGGCAGCGGACCGTGCGCTCCCCTTCACTTTAAGCAATGGCGTGTCGCTTGCAGGGAATGTGGCTGCTTCACCGTAGAGAGGAACGTCCAGATACCCGTCGTGGACTATGCTCCCCCCTCTCAGGGAATCGACGGTCAATCCGTGATTGCTGTCAAAAAGAAAGGGACCGCTGCCATACAGGATCACCAGTTTTTCTCCAAGAAGCGGCGGACATTCCCCCGTGCTCAGAAGCACATCATAGCTCTCTCCCTCCCTGTAAAACTCCCATGGCGTCTTGAACAGCTCGAAGAACTCGGCTGCAGGCTCTCTTTCCTCTTCATTTTGGAGATATACGCCGATCATTTGTCATCTGCCATTTGTCATTTATCATTTGTCCTTGAACCTTGGGCAATGGGCATTAGCACTGGATTGAGAGATGTGAAATGAGAATGGAAAGATGCGAAATGATAAATTCATCCCACATGCCTGTAGACCGCGGCGCCGATGAGCCTCAGCACCGGTATGGGGGCGTTTCTCAGGATTTTCGTGACTGCGCCGCCGGTCCCGATCCGTGCCTCGATATACCGGTTCCGGCTCATATCGAGACGGTGATACGGCAGGAGTTCTTCCCGTCCGTTCCAGCCTCTCTTGAACTGAAGCAGCCCCTCGTTCTCCGGTTCGCTTCTTCCCAGGCTGAGACATCGAAATCCCCTCGTCTGGTACCACCGCAGCCCTTCCCACATGACCAGGTTGTTGGCCCTGAGATTCTGAAAACGCCTGTCCGAAGCGCCATATTTGTAAATGGCATTTTTCCCGAAGTGAAGATACATGCACCCCGAGATCACCTGCCTCCTGTGGCGCCCGAGCACGACAATTCCTTTGTCCCGGGAAATGATGTGCTCGAAAACCTTTTTGAAAAACTGCATGGGCTGGGGAGGCAGGCCGTGATGTTTTCGTGTGATACAATTCAGCCGGAAAAAGGCCTGCACGGAGTCCCATGACCGGCTCACACTCACTTCGATCCCTTCCTTCTGCGCCTTACGGATATTCCTCCTTGTGCTGCTCCTCAGACCGGAAGCCAGTTCATCCTCTTCTCCGGGCAGGAGGATTGTGTGAGTGTAAAAGGAGCTGGAGATCTTTTCCCCTGGAAACAGGTTCCCTCCGCCCCTCCACTCCATGCTCCTCCACCCGGCACTCCTGCCATACTGAATCAGGGCTTCATTGAGATCTCCCAGGCTGCCTTGATCCAGTGCCAGAGGTTCACAGCAATCAGTAAAAGGCAACGAGACACCCCGTCTGCCTGTGACAATGCTGTTCACTTCCATTACCGGAATGAGCGCCATGAGCTTGCCCGCTTGGATTGCGCTGAAGTAGAGGGGGGTGTATCCGTACGCCTCGACGAGGGCTCTCGCCCAGTGCGAGGAATGGAAAATGGAATGATTTTCCATCGAGAGCAGGGCATCGTCCCAGCCGGGGAACTCCAGAGGATTTACAATGCGTATATCCATCAAGGCCTCAGGATCTTCCGGCGGCCGGTTTTTTCGTTTCCCCGACGCGCCCGCGTTTTCGTTCTCCCGCGCTTCTATTCCTTTCCGGGGAATCCCGGTCTTCCGCATCCTGGATGTCCCCGATGATTCTCGCCGGATTTCCGGCCACAATGACCCTCCCGGGTACGTCTTTCACAACAACACTACCCGCCCCGACAATCGCTTTTTCCCCCACGGTCACCCCGCAGAGGATGGTGGCATTGGACCCGATGGAAGCCCCCCGCCTGATCACGGTTCCGACAACCTTCCAGTCCGCTTCGGTCTGCAGCTCGCCGCCCGATCCAATTGCCCTGGGGTATCTGTCGTTGATGAAGACGACGCCGTGGCCCACAAAGACTTCGTCTTCAATGACCACTCCTTCGCAAATGAAGGTATGGCTCTGGATCTTGCACTTCCTTCCTATGATCGCGTTCTTCTGGATCTCCACAAACGGGCCGATCCTGGTGCCGTCCCCGATCTTGCACCCGTAGAGATTGATGAAGTCATTTAACAGGACGTCTTTCCCGAGTTCCACACTGGCAGCGATTTTCTTCATAAGGACCTTTCGTCCGGAGGTTGAAGCATTTCGTGGCGTTAAACAGGGTCGGGCATGGGGGTGTCTTTTCAAGAAAATGGGAACCGCCCCGAAGGGGTGGGAGTCCAAGCGAAGCGCGGACAACGAAGACGCACTGGGGAAAGCTGTTTTATTTCAATTCCACAGGGATCCCGTTTCCCTGCAACGACTTCCTGGATGCGCTCAGAATCTTCACCACCTCCAGGCCGGCCACGCAATCGGTCAACGGTTTTTTCCCATTGTTCATGCACTCCACAAAGTGCCGCGTCTCAAATGACAAAGCCTCGAGGTCCTTCAATTTGGGAGCATACATATCGCCTACGCGGTACTGCACCTTGAGATGGTACAGCGCCTCCTTGGTCTCATAGAGATCGACGCCCTTGTCATAGACCCTGATCTTTTCGCTCGGCTGATTGTCGTCATAGAGGATCATCTTGGATGTGCCTCCAATCAGGGTCTGTCGGATTTTGACAGGCGATACCCAACTCACGTTGATATGTCCCGTCTTGTTCTGTTCCATGTAGATGGTCAGCAAGGCCTTTGCGATCAGCTTATCCCCGTAGTAATGGCACCCAGTGGCTGACACCATGAGATTCTTGAGCGGCATCACGTAATTCATGATTGAGATGTCATGAGGCGCAAGGTCCCAGATCACGTCCACATCCTGCTGAAACAATCCGAGGTTCACCCTGGTGGAATCGTAGTACACGAGATCTCCCACTTCGCCCTGATCCACGAGCTCTTTTATTTTCTGCACAGCCCCCGTATAGATGAATGTGTGATCCACGAGCAGGATTTTTCCGTGCTTCTCTGAGAGTTCGATGAGCTCTTCACCCTGTTCGACACTTTCCGTCATGGGCTTTTCGAGCCAGACATGCTTTCCTGAGAGAATCGCTTCCCTGGCGAGCGCGTAATGAGTCGATACCGGGGTTGCTATGGCGATGGCGTCGATATCGGTATCTTTGAAAAGTTCTCCCGGTCTATCCACGGCCTTGATGTAGGGGTAAAGTCTTCTCGCCGCTCTCAATCGATCCGGAGAGAAGTCGCAGATGGCCGTCAACTCGATATCCGGACTGCTCTGAAAATTTCTCGCGATATTGGGACCCCAATACCCGTAACCAATCAGTCCCGCCTTGATCATTGAATGCTCCTTTCGTCCTGAAGGACAAGCCTGCGAAACAAGGCCGTTGACTTGGCTATCTGCAAACCCGTGACCCAGCCGCACTCTTACCCGTGTCACCCGCCGATTGTACACTGCAGGGAGAGCGCGTTCTCCCTCGATAGTGCAGGCGGCTTTTGCAGGCTCCGCCCCCTTCAGTTACAGGCTTCGTTTTGCCCTGCGACTGAATCCCTGCCTCTTCTTACGGTATGCAGGCGGCCCCCGAGCCCATCGTGGAAACCGTCGAAAATCGTTTCTCTTACGAAAACATCAATACTGAGCGCAGTACTTCTTGTGAAATTTCATTTCCTCGCTGTACCCGTTGAAGACGACGCCCAATGTCTTTTCTCTGCCCATGAGATCGATGCTCTTTCTCACCGATGCCCTTGGGGCTCTCTCCGCCATGACCACGAAAACGACTCCGTCCACTATGTTTGCCAGCACATTCGGCTCCGATGTCACCTGGGTGGGGGTTGCATCGATGATCACGAAACGGTCGTGATATCGATCCCTCACCTCCTGGATGAATGTCTTCATCTTGGCCGAGGAGAGCAGCTCTGAAGAGTTTCTGGAGGGGCCCCCGGCGCACAGGAGGGAAAGCTTTTCGATACCCGATCGGATAATCAGGTCCGGAAGCTGCTTTTCACCGGTCAGATACTCATGCAACCCTTCGTTGTTGGAATATCCCAGAATCTTGTGGATGCTCGGATTGCGCAAATCGCAGTCGACCAACAGCACATGTTCGTTGATACCCTGGGCAATGCTTGCCGCGAGGTTCGCGCTCACATACGTTTTTCCTTCCCCCGGGTAGGAACTGGTGACCATGATGGTCTTTGGGACCTTGCCTTCCCGTGGGAAAAGGATTTGCGCTCTCAGCATTCTGAACTGTTCCGCTTCCAGGGAATGCGGGTCTGAAAGCACCACCAACCGGTGGTCATACCCGGACAGCGGCCCGAGAGGCTTCAGGCGGGCTTCGGGCCCGGAAAGGGTTTCTGAAACGAACATCGGCGGAGGCGTGCTTTTTTTCACGCTATTCTCCTTGTTGTGCCGCTCGAGTGCTTCCGATATTTTGCCCATGGCTCTGCTCCCAAGATCTTTCCGTAACAGGTTTACAACGACTTCACTCCCCGGAGGCCGCCCCAATCATTTCGAATCCTCTTCCAGTGTCCGAACCGGGGGAAAGTAGATCTCCTGACCGATTGCGATGAGATGGATATTGGAAATGGAAGGATTCTTCTTCTTGAGAGTGAACAGAATCCTTTCATCCACCCTTCCATACACATCAACCGACAGCTTGCTCAGGGTGTCCCCCTTCTTTGCGACCAGCCAGGTCTCGGCACTTGCCGTTTGCTGTTTTGCGGCGGCGGCAGGGTCCGCATTCGAGATCTCCGGTGTCGGCGGTTCCGCCTTGACTTCGGGATTCGCCTTTTCCGGAAAGATTTCACTCTTTGCCTGTGCGATAGAACTTCCCGCTTTTGTCTCTTCCACAGGCCCCGCTGGAAGAACTTCCGCCATGAGCGGTTCCTTCACTTTCTCCGCCTTTTTCGCTTCCGGCGGACCGGATTGAAGGACTTTCTCTTCAACGGGCGGCCTCGCGCTCTCCACCATGATCCTTTCTTTTTCCGCAGTCGGCGGGGTTTCCGCTTTCATCTCTTCCACTATCCGGGCCGGCTCGGCATCTATCCTGACTATGTTCGCAACATCTGGAGCGAGTTCCGACGGGCTTGGGACGGGTTGCATCACCACCGGATTGGGAGGCATAACCGGTTTCGACTCACTGGAAACTGCGCTCTTGGGGATGCTGTTCGGTGCAATATTCCTCTCCGGCATGAAAAAGAGACCGCCCGCAGCGACCATGACGGCCACCGACGCACCCCATTTCCAAAACGGTCTGGATGCGGTCCGCTTTTTCTTCTCTGTCTCCGATCCCGACCACGCGGGACTGCTCGGGGTGTCCACTACCGCAGGGGCGCCGAGGTGGAGGTCCTCGCTGCTCTGCTCGATCATCCGTGTTGTGACCCGTTTCGTCCCTTTCGAATACGCGGAGAGCAGTGCGTTATCCGCGAGGATGTTGATCATCCTCGGGTATCCTTTGGAGTGGTGGTGCAGGGCTCGGATCGTCCCGGCAGGGAAAATCGCGTCCGGATCCTTGGCGCCAGCAACCTTGAGTCGTGTGGCCACATATTCCCCTGTCTCTTTGAGATCGAGAGGAGAGATATGATGTCGCACGCTGATACGCTGCAGAAGAGGTCTGCATCGCGTTTCGCTGAGCTTCTGGTTAAGCTCGGGTTGCCCGACCAGGAATATGTTGATCAGCTTCTCATCCGCGGTTTCCATATTGGAAAGCAGTCTGATCTCTTCCAGCAGATCGAAAGAGAGCTTTTGCGCTTCATCGATAACCAGGACAAAATTGCTCTGCTGCTGTGCGCTTTTGCGCAGATACTCCTCAAACTGCAGCAGAAATTCGGTCTTCGACCTCTTCCCGGTCGGGGTCTTGAAAACGGCATGGGAAAGGTAGTCTACAAACTCAGCCGGCGACAGGAGGGGGTTGGAAAGGTGCACGCACTGAACCCGCTTGTCCAGAGTGCTGAGGAGGGTGTGGAGGATCGTGGTCTTCCCCGTTCCTACTTCACCGGTCAGAAGAACAAAGCCTTTACGTTCCATGACGCCGTAGGTTAGTAAAGCGAGCGCTTCCCGGTGGGACTCACTGAGGTAAAGGAAACGCGGAGAGGGAGTGAGATTGAACGGCTTTTCCTTGAGCTTGAAATATTCTGTATACATGTCTCTGTCTTCCTTTTCCGCCTTGTCAGGCAGGATCCGTGTTCAAGTGGAGGACCGATCCAGTTTCTTCTCGGACGCGGTCGGACCTTTTCCGGGTTTTTCATGGCCGGCTGGTGCGGAGTGCATCGCTGCGCTCAGGAAGCCGGTCAGGGGTCAACCCGGATACAGAGAACGCTTAGCCGATGTCCGGAAGGTGCAGGACGCGCACGGAATGGTCGTTTGAAGCATCTTCGACCATGTGCTCCTGTGCTTCCTTGCCGCCTGGTTCGGGCCGCGGCAACCATTGCCCGTCTGCGGATACGGTCCTTTGATCAAAACTTCGGACGACAGGCCCGCCACATGAAAACTAGGTCCCTTCCAGAACAGTCTTCAGATAAGTCAGTGAATCATTCACACCCCATGCCGCAACAACGATCAGCATGGCGCATACAACGAAGCCCACTCCTACTGAAATCCCGGCTATGACCTGTCTTCTCTTACGCCGGGCGATCTCCGCTTCCGTAAATCTCATTGGCATGGTCAACAGGACGGGAACACCGGTGTCCGTTTCCAGGTCTTCCGGCGTCCTGTAGGACGTGTCCGTCATTTCAACCAGGTAGGCCAACCCTCCCCCTACGCAAACTGCGAGCACGAGGGTGATGAGGACCAGCCTTGCAAGGTCAGGTTTGATGGGAAGTTGTGGTTCTTTTGCAGGATCAATGACTCTGAATTGCTCGCCTTGCTGCTTCTTCTCCATGCTGACGGCAATCTCGGCCTCGAGTTTCCTTTTCAGAAGGGAATCGTACAGATCTTTCAAGTTCTCGTAGTCCCGATTGAGGGAAAGCAACTCCTGTTCTCTCTTCGGTGTCTCCTCCACTTTTATCTGGTACCACCTGATCTCCGACCCCAACTTTGCTATTTCTGTCCTGAGACCCTTGGTTTCCGTTTCGACGCCCGCTACCTGCCGCTTCAGCGCAGGATCCGCGTTTGCCAGGAGTTCTTCACGCCTGCCGTCCCTGTTCTTCCGGACGGACTGCATTTTGGCGATGATCTCCCGTGTTCGGATCACATCGGGATGCTCCGCCGTATACTTCGCCTCAAGAGTGATCAGGTCGTTCTTGAGCGTAGCGAGATCCATCCGGCCGTCCGAAGCAGCGTCTCTGGCACTGGCGGCAACCGGTCTCACAGATCCGGATTCGGTCAGTTCCTTCTGAAGAACGATATACCTGTTCTCCGCATCTCTCAGGTTGTATTGGAGTTGATCAAGCTGAGATTGAAGTCTTTCGAGGATCTTCAAATTGGTGTCGAGTTGTTCGGGAAGGCCCCCCATGAATTTCTCCCGATACTTCTTGAGCTCATCCTCCTTTCCCGAAAGCCTTATCTGTACGTTTTCCAACTCATCTGCCAGGAATGAAGAGGTTCCCATTGCCTGGGACTCCCTGATCCGCAGATTTTCGGAGATAAAATTGGACGCAAGGGTATTGGCAATTTTCATCGCCATTGCCGGGCTGTCGGAGCGATAGGAGATGGTAAAAGCGTTTGGTTCACTGAGGGCCCTGCGCCTGTCTCCCTCGCTGACATCGATCGAAATGTCTTCCCTGAAGAGTTCCACCTTTTCGTCCATGTATTTTTTGGGTTCTGCGTACAGCTTGTGTTCTTTGATGATATTTTCCAGATTGGTCCGGCTGGTCACTTGTTGCGAAATGGTTCGCAGACGCTCGTCTACGCCTTCAGACACGATAGACCGCACAAAGTCCTGTGGGACCCTTTGGGACTGGACGAGAATAAGCGTTTTGGCTTCATAAACCTTGGGTGTGATCAATCCGAAGGCTAAGCCGCCGAGGCAAGTGGCCAGGAAAGGGACGATGATCCACCATTTTCTCTTCAGTGCCATTCGCTCGTATTTCTTCAAGTCAAGACCATTCACGGCTCCGCTCCTTTAGGCATCCTCAAAGGGATACGCCTCCAAATCTCGTTTACATTTCGTGTTTCGCCATTCCTCAGGAGTGCGTTCGCAAAAGTCCCCCCCTGCCCGTGCCCTCTTCGCTCCGTTACGTCAGGGGACCACGACGGTGTCGCTGGGCCTCAAAAGAACGTTCTGTTCGGTATTTCTGCCGCCGATGTAATCCTTGTAGTTAAAGGGAAGCTGGACTTCTTTTCCGTTTTCTCTGCGGACGATCTTGATGGATTTCTCGTCCGCCCATTCGGCGAAGCCTCCGGCCACGGAAAGAGCCTGAAGAACGGTCATCTCTGCCCCGAGGGCATACGGGCCCGGTCTGGCCACCCTCCCGATCAGATAGACCTGACGGCTGTTGCTCTGTGTTACGATTACGGTGACTTCAGGGGCCGTGACAAATTTCTTGAGTTTTTCCGTTATAAGCTTTTTCAAATCGGTAACGGTTTTGCCGGCGGCTTCGATTTCCCCGATGAGGGGAAAGGTGATCTTGCCGTCAGGCATCACCTGCAGATCCTGGGTCAACTCCGCCTCTTTCCAGATGAAGATCCTGAGTTGATCGCTGGGCCCAATTTGGTAGCTCGGTGATGTCGGGGCGGCGAGGACCTCGCCTCCCAGGCAGGCAAGAAAAACGAAAACAGATAAAAATACGACTGCCTTCACTTTCTGAACGATCATCTCTCAACCTCTCTGTTCTGCGGCCAGGCCGAGCCTTGCCGGTCGCGGTTCAATTTCGTTTCAGTATCTGGGGCTCTTGTTCGTTGTCCCGGTCTGTTTCCTCTGATTACCCGTTCTTTCCCGCACCTCAAACATCCATTCAAAAATGACCGCTGCTTAACAGGTGGGACGAAACTACTGCTGATCAAAAAATCAACTACCGTTCAAAGCACCTCCTCTACGCTGTTCGACTTGCCACAATTGTAGGTATGTTCGCATATGGGTAAATAGGTACAACCATGTATTCACCGCATAAGGCCACCCCTCCTTTTGCAGGAAAAACCAAGTACCTTTCCATACCGTACCAAGCGGCTTTTCCGGAATCTTCATTGTTGCAGGCACATGACAGGATTGTGCGAGGCATGCCGAGCTTCTCAGGACGATCAGGGATTTTCACACCCGCTCCTCGTGTACCCGGATGTTGCTTCTCAAATACGATTCCCCTCTATTCTTAATGGAATCAGTCGAGTATTGGCCTTGGACCATGGGGAGCATATTGTTCATCCGATAAGGAAAGCGCGGGATAGATCGCAACGGGATTCCTATGGCGGAAGCAGCCCTGATCATCAACAAGAAGAGCCGGCACTCAGAAGACGATCTGGCTGCCGGAATTGAACTGCTCAGGAAACGAAACATCCACATCCTCAAGGTGATCAAGACTACCGACCCGCGGGAAATGGCGGAAATCATCGAGCGGTTTACGGATTCCATCGACAGGATTATTCTCGGAGGCGGCGATGGGACGATGAACCATGCGGCCGGGATGATCGTTCGAAGCGGTCTACCATTGGGAATCCTTCCCCTGGGAACGGCAAACGATCTCGCCCGAACTCTCGGGATTCCTCTGTCGATGGAGGCGGCTTTTCAGGTGATCGCTGAAGGCAAGGTCCGCCGGATCGATATTGGCAGAGTGAACGGGAGGTTGTTCTTCAATGTCGCACACATCGGTCTGGGCGCAGAAGTGACACATCGCATCAGCCGAGAGGACAAGAACCGGTGGGGCGCACTCGCCTACATAAGAGTGCTTCTCACGATTCTGAAGGAAAACCGATCGTTCCGGGTACATTTGGAATTGGACGGCAGGTCGAGAAATTTCAGGGTTATCGAGATCGCCATAGGAAACGGCCGTCATTATGCGGGAGGTCTGACGGTATCTGAAGAAGCGGAAATCGAGGACGGAGAACTTCACCTCTACGTGGTGAAACCGAGGAGTCCATGGCGCATGCTCCTGGCACTTCCGGCCTTCCGGAAGGGAAAGGCGGAAAGGGAGTGGATACGCTACCTGGACGGCAAAAGGATTTTCGTAAGAACGCACCGCAGCCTTCCAGTGTCCGTAGACGGTGAGCTGGTTACCCGGACGCCCGCGCTGTTCGAGGTTCTTGCAGGAGCGCTTCCGGTGTTCGTGCCTGAGACCACTGCAAAGGACTGAACCTGCGCCGTCAGGTATCAGGAATCGGGCATCTTCTTTGAAACTGCTTTGAAACTGCGAAAAGGGTTTCTCACCGCAGAGGCGCAGAGATCGCAGAGAAAAGCAATTTTCTTTTTCATTGCCGGGAGAGGCCGGCAAAGAAAAAACAACTCGCCTCCCCGCAAACAATTACGGGACAGGCCGGCAGTCCAGCTTCTATTTAACCCCGCCGCAGCGGCAGGCGGTTTTGCCTGGATCGTCGTCTCCCGATCCAGGCAAAAAACTTGCTCTCTCTGCGTGCTCTGCGCCTCTGCGGTGAGAAACAAGGTTGCCATGTTCAAGACCGTCTGGGATCTCTTAAGGTTGACCTTCAAGGACTGGTGGTACGACGACAGCTTTCGTCTCGCTTCTTCCGTGGCGTTCTACACCATTTTCTCACTTGCCCCCATACTGACCATTTCAGTAGGTCTGGCCGGTTTGGTTTTCAGCGAGGAGCATGCCAGGGAGCAGATCGTACTGCAGATCGAGACGCTCTCGGGTCCCCAAGGCGCGTCGGCGGTTCGCCAGGTGCTGAAAGGCGCGGCCGACATCGGCGGGAATCCGCTGGCCATTGCCGGCGCAGTTCTTGCCATCGTTGTCGGGTCCACTGCGGTATTTGCCAGTCTGCAGTCCGCCCTGAACGACATATGGGATGTCAAGGCGGCGCCGCGACGAAGCATGTGGAAAGGGTTGATTCGGGACCGGATGCGATCGTTCGGAATCGTACTGACCGTGGGCTTTCTTCTGATCGTGTCCATGGTAGTGAGCGCCCTGCTCACGGGCGCTCAGGAGTTGATGTCCCAGCGCATAGAGGGAATCGGTTGGGTGTGGCGTTTGCTCGAATCCACTATCTCCTTCGGAATCGTTTCACTGCTCTTTGCCGCAATCTACAAATACCTGCCGGATGTGCAAATCTCGTGGGGGGACGTTTCGGTGGGGGCATTGATCACGGCTGCGCTCTTCACCATGGGTAAATACCTGATCGGTCTGTACCTTGGACAGGTTGCCATCGGCAGCACTTATGGGGCGGCGGGATCATTCGTCGTTCTTCTGATCTGGGTCTACTACTCGGTTCTCATCAGCTTCCTGGGTGCGGAGTTCACGCAGGTCTACGCGAGGCGATACGGATCGCGCATCCGGCCGCAGCCGCACGCCGTCAGAATAGGGAAGAAGTCCCTCGGACTGGAATGCGGGCAGACATGGGAAAACAGGGAGAGGGGTACGCGTGGAATGCACACTAAAGTCATTCACGAAAACGGCGAGAAGACGCATGTGCTGGTCTTCGATACCGGAGAAGAGGTGATGGGGAATCTTCGCGCCTTTGCAAAAAGAGAAGGGTTGAGGTCCGGGCGGTTCACGGCAATCGGGGCTTTCCAGAGGGCTGTTCTGGGCTATTTCGAGGTGGAGAAAAAAACATTCAGAAAGATCCCGATCGATGAGCAGGTAGAGGTCCTCAGCCTTGTCGGCGATGTGGCGTTGAAAGGAGATGAACCCGAGATCCACGCCCATGTGGTGGTGGGTAAAGCGGACGGATCCGCCCATGGCGGCCACATCCTGGAGGCCTATGTGCGGCCTACACTGGAAGTCGTCCTTGTAGAGTCCCCGGAGTATCTTTGCCGCAGGGTCGATGAGGAAACCGGGTTGGCGCTCATCCGCCTTTAAAATCGGCTCTCGCCCGCTTGTCCGCCTCCGGCGAGCATCGCTTGAGACCGCAGAGCCATAGAAAAAAATCCGACAGTTTTTCCTGTTTCCTGTACCCCGGGAAACAGGAGAGGTTTCAGCTTCTCGGAGCACGAGCAAGCTGCAGGTTGGAACCGATTCCTCCTGCCGGAGCTTTGCCCTGTGTGTCTCTGTGGGCTCTGTGAGAGGAGAGTTGCAGTGCTCTTCATCTTCGGATGAGGATATAGGATTCCAACTCCCGGTCCGGAGATCTCTCCCCGTAATAGGAATGTATCTGCCGCTCCCACTCCGGATCCGAGAAGTCCGGCCGGTCCTGCCCGGAATAGGCCGGGGCATCGGAAAGCATGCGCTTTTCCAGGCCCACAACGACAGCGCCTTCAGAGCCGAGAAACTCTGCAACAGAGGAGGGCACCGGGATATGCCGCCATGTCCCGTCCTCTTCTGCAATATTCAGGATCAGATAAGCGATGCTGCCACCCGCGAGCAGGATACCCCCTATGTGGCCAAGTCGTGTCCCCTGCGGATCCTTCACTTCCTTGCCCAGGAGAAGATCGATCGACGCGGCGGACATGGTCCGGACGCTCGTCGTCCCCTTCTCCTGAGACCATGCCGGAACCGTTCCCCCCAAAAAAATGACGATCATTGCCGCAAAGATGGTCCAACCGCTGGAGACTTTTCCCATCCCTTCCTCCTTGCATTCGCAGAATTCACCTCATTCCGCTCTTCCGAGCTCCTGTTCCATTGCTTTTGCGGCAAGGAAGCATATATTCTAACATGGTTGAGAGCAGGAGCATTGATCAAGTGGCCGGGCAGGTGAACGTACTCGAAAGGCAAACCCCTTTGTTGAAGGTCGACGATAGCGTCAATGAATCATTGATTGTGGGAGAAGTTCAACTCGTACTCGCGGAGAAGAGAACTTCCCTGGCGGCCCTCAGAACGGGAATTGCCGTTCTCGTGTTGCCCCTTTCCGTTTTGAGTCTTCTGATTGCCACATCGAGGTACTATGACTTCTTTCGCGTCCTGTACCTCGTCATCCCGCTTTTCGTTCTAAACGCAGCCCTTGCAGCACTTGGCGCCTACCTCATTGTACGGGCCGTCATCAGGATGCATCACCAGGACATCCTGATCAAGGAGTTGAAGAAGCGGCATCCCATGATTGCGCCTTTTATCGACTGAAACCTGTGGACAGGCCTGCAGAATACCGGAAGGTGCGGATCAGCTCGGAGAAAGCCCGTGCCTCTTCGCTTCTTCCTCGGCCGCTCTTCTGGTCTCTTCCACCACCCGTTGAGCGCTCTCCTTGGCTTCTTCCTTGAGTTCCTGCGCCTTTTCCCTCACTCTCGTTCTGGCCGACCCGAGCACCTGATCTTCGGGCTTTGTGGAAGGGAAGATCAACCCGCTGAGGATACCAAGCAGGAAGGTCGCCGTTCCCGTCAGAAACGGGTGCTCCCTGACCACCTCTATGAAATTTGTTCGGAGCTGCTCCGATTTGCCGCGGGCTGTCTCTCCTAGATCCCTTGCCCGCTCTCCCATCTGCCGAACCATTTCGCCTGCCTTGCCTCTGGCTTCCCCTGCTTCCTCGTCCGGTTCGCACGAAAACTCGAAATCCGATTCGGAATAATTCTCGGGATAGTAACCGGCTACCGCCCCTTCCTCACTGAGCGGCCGGTACTCCTCGGAATATAACCTTTCCTCGCCACCGCCCTTGTCCCGGAGCAGCGCCCATGCAGAGATCCCGATCCCAGCCGCTCCCGCGGCCGCAAAGGGAACAGGATGATTTCTGATCGTCTCGCCGATCCTATCCGCCACTCTTCTCAAATCGTCCTTTCTCTGCTCGAACATCTCCGAAGCCATTTCCCCCAGGTCATCGGCTTTTTCCTTCGCGCTCTGCTTAATTCGGTCAGCGGAGTACCGCCCCCGAAGGTCATCCAGCGTAGAGGCAAGATCCCTTTTTGTCTGGTCTATGTTGCTCCGGATCTCCTTCAGGTCCTCGTCTTCCATTCCGCCTACGAAAGTTGACTTTTCATCCATGAGATATCCTCCTTCACGACATCTATCGTCTTCTGGGGTTTCAGCTTTTCGGCCTTCAGTTCATTTTTCCCGCTCCAGAGAAGAATCCCCCCTGCAATGACGACTGCGAGTCCAACGAGAAGAGCCGAAAGCCACAGCGGTACCACCTGCGCCAGGGCGAATACTGCTGCCGCAAGGAGTACGAGAAAGCCGGAAAACCCAAGCATGGCGCCCACGGCAAGGAAGATAACCCCTTTCCGCGCATGTGCCATCTGCTTGGATACCTCCACTTTCGCGAATTCCACCTCCTGTTTCAAGAGCACGCCTATGCCCTTTGAAAGGGATCTCAGAAGGTCCTTAAAACCGGGTTCCCCCCCTGTCTCTGTCCATTGCATGTGTTTCTCCCTTTCCGATATTCAACAAGGGTCAATGGGTTGTTCCATATTCGGTGGCGGAAGGCCGGGAAGCGGCTCCGGGACTCCTCAAAAACCGCGACATGACAAAGCCGCTGGTAAACGCGCTGATCAGGAACAACATTGGACTCTTGCGCGCCACCACCTCGATTTCTGAAGCGAGCTGATCGAGATCCTTTTCGCTCAGATACCGGCTGAACCGATCCGCCTGTGCGGCAATCTGATTTACATACCTGGCTGCGGTCCCCTGCTCCCTTTCCTGGAAGCGATTACTGCTCTCACGGAAGACCTCGGCCGTCTTGTGCAATTCCTCTGCGAGATCCTCCTTCTTGCTGGTCAGGAAACCCCTGGCCCTCTTCGAGGTCTCATCCCGGATCTCTTCCGAGACACGGGACGCTACCTGCCCGGCCTTGTCTTTGAAACTCTCCCTTGGCTTATCCTCCGGAAACGTTCTCATCTGAACATTCTCGGGTGCAGTGATCTCAGTATCCATTGTTACCTCCTGCCGGATGGTTATCGAGCATGTACCCAATATAGGGGGCTGCCTGCAGGATGCAAATGAGGTCCATTCGGTAAACAAGGCTAGGAATTCACGTATTTACTCGGAGCAGAGGGAGGGCTCTTCGGGCTCTTCGTGGTTTCATGATGCCGTTTGCTTAACACCGAAGGACTCGAAGAACACGGAGGGGACAGGAGATTGGAATGTCGCAATCCTACTCCGGGTTTTTCATGGATCGTATGTAAGAGACCACCGCCCATCGATCCTTGATCGATACCGTGTAGGCGAGCGGAGGATGTCGCTTGTATCCCTTCCCTACTCTCTCAAAGATCTGTCCGTCCGGCTGTTTCTGAACATAACCGCTCCTGAGGTCTGTCGGCAGAGGGGCAAAACTCTGGCCGACTGTTCCCCTTCCATCGCCGCCCTGGCCATGGCACTGCCGGCAATAAAAATCATAGGCCTGCTTTCCTGCGGCGAGCACCTCGCGGCCGGCGCCAAGGGGATTCTCTATGGCGCCGGGCTCCGTCGGAAGCGGATGCACTCCCTCTCCCAGAGGGACCAGATCCTGGGGCATGGGGGGGAACTCCATTTCATATCGATCCACCGCTTCGTCATTTGTCATCCGGGCATAGTCGCATCCGCCGGCGAGCGCTTCAACGGCAATCATTGCTGCGCATATCAAACCCCTTCTCAATCTTGAACGCATAGGTCCTCCGCACTGTCAGGGTACTCTGAAATGCCAGGATACAACGCCGCTCGCAGATCGCGCGGGGAGATTGGTGTTTTTCGGCAACCTGCTACTTCTTCGGGCTATCCGGCTTTCCGCCTACATGCTGAGACTGTGGAAGGGGAGTTTCGAGCCGCCTGGGGCCGGCGCCCAGCGGCCCCCTTCCGGTTTCAGTCGAGTAAACGGAAGCGCCCGGGAGATCCTGCACCTGTCCAAAGCTCCAGGGAGGCGGCCATTTGTTGCCGACCGTATAAAACACCAGGAGACCCCAGGCCACATACACGAGCACTGCGAAAAGAATGATGGACATGCTGACGGAGCTCGAAAGATGGGGCAACTCATCGGGATGGGACTCGAGCCCTTCCACGCCGGACACCACCCTTGGATCTTCCGCCCGGGAGTACACATGCCCTCGAGTCAGAAATCGATCGAGAAACTTGCGAAACAACGGTTTCTTGTTTGCACTTCGATCGTCCATGTCACCCTCTCACCATATATCCCTGGCGCCAAGCCCGACCAGAAAGTAGTAGGCAATGAAATACAACAGGATCCCAAGATAGACGAGGATGAGGAACAGACCATGAGGGTTTCGGGCAAATTGGCTGAAGAGGTTCAAATGGCTTCCTCTGTCCTTGTTCAATTCTTCGAGGCTTTTTCCCCTTTCTTCTTCATGCCAGCGGAGCCCGAACGCCAGGAAGGTCAGGATAACCGCGGCAAGTCCGAGGAAGAAGGCAAGAACCCAGTGCTGGAACATGAGCATGGGAAAGTAATGCATGAGATTTCTCACTCCGTCAGTAATGAAACCTGTTTACCTTGGGCCCAGCCCCAAAACCGGTCAGGACCGGGCTCAGATGTCCCGTTTTGAGCAACCTGCTAAGGGCCTGCCGTGATACTGACGAATGTCGCCGCTCCGAAAAAGAACAGCAGCATCGCCGCCATGCATAAATAGACATAGCGTTCGCGACCCTTCCATACGATTCGTTCATCACCGGCCTCCGGGAAATCGTCCACGAACGGAAGATATCTCGCCCTGTTCTGATCCGAAAACTGCCCGTTGTGCAGACCCCAGAAGAAACCCAGAAGCGCCAACCAGATCGTACCGGCCACCAGGATGATCCAGCTCAAATACATCTTCATCTCCTCCTGTACCGTCTGTCCTCGAGAGGCTTCCCTAAAGGAGTTTCGAGTTCATCCAAGACTTCAAGAATGGATTTCGGCTGGGTCGGTTCCTCCGCTGCATCGATTCCTTCGGGGGCGGTATCCGCGTCGGTCTCTCCGATGAAGAAAACGGCCACATAGTCACCCACGTCCCAGATCTTCTCAGACTCAAGATCCTTCTTGAAAAAAGGCATTGCCGTGCCCGTGATGCCGTTCATGATCTGGTAGTAAAGAATGCCCCCCGATATTCCTCTTCCCTTAAGAAGCGTAAAATTCAGTGGAGGGGGATTTAGAAAAGGCTGGGCCGGCCCCATCCCGTCTCCAATCGGGCCATGGCATCCGATGCAGAACATCTGATAAATCCTTTTTCCACGCTGAAGGCTGCCGTCCGTGGTAGGGTACGGATTAGGCAGTCTTCTCCAGGGCTCCGGCACCATGTCGTGCAGCCAGGCCACATTCTCATCCGGGCCGGCCTCAAAAGCCCTGATCGCCTGTTCCTTCCAGAAGAGCTGGCGCTGGACCCTCGCATCCGCCATCTGGAACCCGAGACTCTGCTTGTACGCGATCAGTGCCTGGATCTTCTCCATCCCCAGAAATTCGAAACTGGGCATGACGCTTTCCGGGGAGACGAACCGGGGATTCATGAAATGGGCCACATGCCAGTCGTCCGGGTGACGCCCTCCTTCCTGGGAGAGGTCCGGTCCGGTGCGCTCCGTGCCAAGGAGATGGGGCTGATCCTGAATGTAGTCCCCTTCACGGGCAATACGGACAGCACCCACACCCCAGTCGATGTTGCGGATGAACTGGCTGTGGCAGTAAGTGCAGCCGTTTCTGACATAGACGATCCTCCCCTGCTCTTCAATCGGGGTTCTGGGTCTCCATATATCCGAGGGCTCCTTCTCGACCGTTCCCCATGGGAGGATGACCGAGATGAAAAAAGTCGCGGCAAAGATGGCGAGCCCCCCGAAAAAGACCACGGTCGGCCCCATTCGGATCTGGGGGATCCTGTTCATTTCGCCGCCTCCCTGATACGAGGTTCCCGTATGGAAAAAAAGATGTTGTACAGGCCGATGGCCGCTCCGCTGACGATGAACAGCCCGAGCCCTGCACGGATCACGAAATACATGTGGATTTGAGGCAGCAGGCGGTATTCCGTCTCTCCGTTAAGCCAGCTATTTCCCTGTATCAGCCCGAGTCCGGTGAGCACGACAAAGAAGCCCGTCAGTCCTATGAGAACCATCCAGTACTGAAGATCTGCCAGTTTCGTGTTGTGCAGATCTCTCCCCATAATCCGGGGAAGGATGAAGTAAATGCCTCCCAACGCGATGAACCCTGAGAACCCGAGAACGGCGATGTGGGAGTGGGCAATCACCCAGTTGTTGAAGTGGGTCACCCTTTGCACGATGGGCAGGGACTGAAACGGGCCCTGGATGCACACGAAGAAGTACCAGACCAGGCCGGCAAAGACGAATTTACCCCCGATGTCAGCATGGATTGTTCCGATGCGGCCTCTCATCGTGAGAAAAAGATTGGTGAGCGCCGTGAGCACGGGAACCAGCATGGCAACGCTTCCGGTGACGGCGATCACCTTGAGCCATGTCGGGGTAGGGGCCTGGAGAATATGGTGCGCGCCGATCTGGTTGTAGAACATCAGGATGGACCAGAACCCCACAATCGAGAGGGTGTGACTGTAAAGCGGGGAGCGCGCTACGATGGGTATGATGTAATAGGCAGCCCCCACTGCCAAGGGGGTTAGAAAAAAACCCACAAGCCCATGGCCGTAAAACCACGCCAGAACCCCGTCCGCTATTCCCCCTTCTATTGCGCCGCTGAGAGGATTCCAGACCGCGTTTCCAAAGAGATAGATGAAAAAGATGAAGATCGCGCCTCCCAGCGAATACCAGATGGAGACATAGAGGATGCGCTCGTTTCGCTGGTATATGGTCCCGAGGAGGTTCAGGGTTGAAAGGAAAAGCGTGGTGAGAATGCCGATATCGACCGGCCAGATCCATTCCGCATATTCCCTGCCCTGGGAGAAACCGAGCGCAAGCGTGATGGTTCCGACAAGGACGGAGAGATTCCACACCCAAAGGGAGATCCTGGCCATGGCGCTGCTGTAAAGAGGGGTTTTCAACAGGACGGGGGCGATATAATGGCTGATGCCCAGCAGGGCCGTGCCGACGAAGCCGAAGATGACGGTGTTGGTGTGGATGGGACGCATCCTTCCAAAAGATAGCCATCCGATACTCCCCAGCAGATCCGGGGCGGCCATATGGGTCGCATCGATGAATCCCTCTGTTGTCCCCACGAGAAACCAGACGGCGGAGCTCAAAAAGAACATCTTTATGGTTCTATGGGGATCGTGTCCGGGACTATTCATTATCCGACCTCTGTCTGCTTAAAAGATGAACGTCGAACATCGAACGTCCAACATCGAATGAGGAACCAAACAGAATCACCGAAAGCTCAGGCGTCATTCCGGCTGAGCGAAACCTGTTCCGGCGAAGGCACGGAGCCGGAATCCAGTATCTATGACTACTTGCGAGCCCTCTGGATCCCGCTTTTCGAGACTGTGTCGCAATGTCATTTCGAGGCGAAAGCCGAGAAATCTTAATCTATCTTCTGTCTTCCGTCTTCTGCCCTTAAGCTATGCGCCGATCTCTGTCTTCTGTCCTCTGTCTTCTGTCCTCTGTCCTCTGTCTTCTGTCTTCTGTCTTCTGTCCTCTGTCTTCTGTCTTCTGTCTTCTGTCTTCTGTCTTCTGTCCTCTGTCCTCTGTCCTCTGTCCTCTGTCCTCTGTCCTTTAATGATGGCATGCCAGCCAGCAGTCGAGTTGAGCGTCCCGCGAGCGGTGGCATTCGATGCAGAAGTTCATCTGGAAACTGACCGCAGGAAGACGATCCAGAGTCTCCACAGCGCCATGGCACTCGACGCATTCAACATTGCCCCACTGGATGTGAGGCTGATGTTTAAATTTCACGAAGTCGGGAACATAAAAGACCCTGACCCACGGAACCGGATTGGCGGTGTCGAAATATCTCCGTTCCTTCCGGATCTCCGGATGCAGGGGGATGATATATTCATGGCAGAAGAAGCATTTCTGCACGTCCGGGATCCCGGCCCGGGCGGAACGGGCCACAAAGGGATGGCAGAATCGGCAGTCGATCGTCTTCACTCCCGCGTGGACGCGGTGGCTGAAGGCAATCGGCTGAGCAGGACCAAGCTCCCGATGGGGGTATATATAAAAGAAAAAGAACATCCCCGCTCCAAGGAAGATCACCAGTACGCCCCAGGGAATCCACGTCCCTCTTTTCAGCGAATCTTCATCTCGCTTTTCCGACATCGTCCGTCACACCCGTTGCGCTAATTCACTCATCACTGCATCCCGGCTTCATCAATGACCGCCCGATCGGGACTCCTCTTCAAGCTGCGCTGACGCTTCCAGGAACATGGGGTCCTTCAGCGGCAGCGCAGGGTACCTGTACAGGAACAGAACTACGCACAGAAACACCATGCCTGCGAATCCGGCGGTGATCAGCACCTCCGGGATTCCCAAGGGGAGCGAATCTCCTTTCCAGACGGCCGGCGCGACAAGCATCAGCCGCTCCAGCCATATCCCGATGAGTATCACAACCGACAAGAGCACCATGGGCGCGGTTTTCATCTTGATCCGCCGGCTGAGCAGAACCCCGAACGGAATGGCGTAACAGGCGAGCAGCGCGGCCAGAGCCAGCGGCGGCCATGGACTTTGTCTCATGCGGGTCAGCACATACCCTGTCTCCTCCGGAAGATTGCCGTACCACATGATCAGGAACTGCGTGAAAAAGAAGTCTCCCGTGATCAGGCAGAACCCGAGCAGGAGTTGACCTAGCCCCAGACGCTGCCGATCTTTTACGAACAGTTCCATTCCCATCGAGCGGACAGCAACGGCAAGGAGGATGACCAGCGCCGCCAGTCCCGTGTAAAAGCTGCCCATGAAATACCAGACGCCGAAAAGCGTGCTGTACCAATGGGGCTCCAGGGACATGATCAGATCGAAGGCAAGCATGGTAAGGATAAAAGCATACAGCACGCCGTAAAGGGGAGAGAGTCTCTTTTGCGCAAGTGCCGCCTCGCTTTCCTCGGATCCCCCTGCTTTACGATCCCCTTGAACGGAATGGTATATGAGCCAGCAGCCCACGATGGTGAGAAGGATCAGTCCCGCGCCGTCCCGCAGGAATAGAAAGGGTATGTTGAGCCACGAAGCCTTTTCCGGCAATGGCTCATGGATCCAGTGAAAGAGATGCTCCCTGCCGAAAAAGAGAACCCAGAATAAAATGCACGCTATCGGCAGAAAGGCGCCCATGGACTCCGCCAGCCGCTTCAGCGGTCTGCCCCATCTGGCATCGGTGATGGTGAGAACAGCCGAAAACATCACGGCCCCGAAGGCGACCCCGATCCAGAACATGAAATTGACAAGATAAGCCTGCCATGCCCTCTCTGGATGATCCCCGATTACGCCGAACACGAACGCGGCAGCACCTGCAAATATGAGCAGAATGCAGGCCAGTATCCACCCCGGCCTCTTTCCGGGCCCGGCTGCCCGCATTCTTTCCATGGTTTCAGGTGTTATCATCTGCACTGGTCCGTTGTCATTTGTCAGTGGTTCGTCTTTCTTCCTTCATTGGACTTTCGCTCTGCTGTTACTCCTGTTTTTCGTTCTTCTTTCATTGGACGTTCGATGTTCGATGTTCAATGTTGGACGTTCGGTCTTTCACTCTTGTTTTTCGCCCTCTTTCATTCGACGTTCGACGTTCGATGTCCTCTTTCATTCGACGTTCGACGTTCGATGTTCAATGTTGGACGTTCGCTCTGTTTACTCCTGACTCCTGCCCTCCGACCTCTGTCCTCTGTCCCCTACTCCGGTCGTATTTCCTTCACCTCCGCCGCTCCTGCCTGGAGGAGCATTTCCCGGATCCGACCCTTTTCCTCTTCCTCGCAATGGACCACGACGCCGTAATGATCCCTGCTGAAGCGGGGATCGTATTCCACTGGCAACCGGAACCGGGGCAGGCGGGTGTGGATAGCGATGCCGAGCAGGGTGGCGAAGACCGCGAAAAGGATGCAGAATTCGAAAGAGACGATCACGTATGGGACAAAAACAACCGGAGGTTTTCCCCATACGATGAATCCCCATTTAAGCGCAGCAAAGCTCGCAAGACCATACCCGAACAGGATCCCGGTGATCCCGCCTGCCAGTGTGAAGTAGCGCACCGGCGAGGGCCTGCTCTCCATAAGGCTCGTGATCTCCTCCGTCCGCGCGGGGGAATAGACCTTCTCCACCCGCAAGCCGCTATCCCTGAGACGACGGAGGGCTGAGAGAGTCGTGTCGAGGGATTGAAAGATCCCAATGAGGCCGTGCTTCCGGCTGCTCATGGCCCGCCCTCCCCTCTGCTCCTCCCCGGCGCCGGGAGTTCCTCCTTCAGTTCGCTCATGGAGACCGAGGGAAGGAACTTTGCAAAAAGAAGGAAAAGCAGAAGAAACATGCTAAATGAGCCGAGCATGATCCCGTATTCCACCCAGGTTGGGCCGAAATATCGTCCCCAGGAATAGGGGTCGAATTCATGGGCAGGGGAGCTGAGAATGATCACAAACCGCTCGTACCACATGCCGATCTGGATCATGACCGCTATGACCAACAGAGGGATCAGACGGGTTCGCAGGGTTTTGAAAAAGAAGCCGAGAGGAGCAACGGAATTGAAAGCGGTCATGAGCCAGAACCAGAAGGCATAGGGGCCGGTTGCCCGCCACAGGAAGATGTCCCATTCCGCAACGTTCCCGCTGTACCAGGCGATGAAGAACTCCGTAGCATAGGAATAGCCCATGATCAAACCCGTGAAGACGATGGTCTGGGCCACCCGCTCAAAGATCCTCATGGTGAGGATCTCTTCCAGTTTATAGATGATCCGGAGCGGGATCAGCAGGATCAGGACCATGGCCAAACCGGAGTGTATGGCGCCGGCAACGAAGTAGGGTGCGAAGATGGTGCTGTGCCATCCGGGCACCACGCTCAATGCAAAGTCCCAGGAGACGACGCTGTGAACAGAGATGACGAGCGGCGTTGCAAGCGCGGCCAGGAGCAGGTAACCCCATCCGTGATGGGTCCACTGCAGATGGTTGCCGGTCCATCCCAGCGAGAAGATCCCGTAGATCTTCTTCCGAATCCCTGTGGCACGATCGCGCACCGTAGCGAGATCCGGGAGCAGGCCCGTATACCAGAAAAGGGAGCTCACGGTTAAATAGGTTGAGATGGCCACCACATCGAACACCAGGGGGGACTGGAAATTGGGCCAGAGATCGCGCTGGTTCGGATAAGGCAGGATCCAGTACACGATCCATACCCTTCCAAGATGGATGAGGGGAAAGAGGCCGGCGATCGCGACGGCAAACACCGTCATGGCCTCGGCGGCCCGGGCCAGGGGATTTCGCCATCTTGCCTTCAGCAGATAGAGAATGGCCGATATCAGCGTCCCCGAGTGGGCGATCCCCACCCAAAAGACGAAATTGATCAGGTAGGTCCCCCACACAACCGGATGGTTGATCCCGGCCACACCCATGCCGGTGGCAATCTGATATCCCCAGCAAAAGGCCCCGAATCCCGTTCCGCCGGCAGCGAGAAGCACGAATAACCAGAACAGCCCGCGGGGAGTCCCGAGGGTCCGGAGGACCGCATCGTCGGTCTGGGAATAAGTGAGCTCTTTGAAAGGCAACTCCATCTTCACTCTTCCGAAACAGATCTGTCTGATCCGACTGATCGGACCGATCCGACTGATCAACTTAAACTTCTAATTCTTGCTCAATCCTCTTCAGGTAAATCACCGCCGGCTTCGTGTTCAGATGATGCAGGACCTGATAGGCTCTCGGATTGTGAATGAGTTTGGACACCCTGCTTTCCGGGTCTATCAGGTTTCCGAAGACAAGCGCATTCGTCGGGCAGGTCTGCGCGCATGCCGTGGTGAAATCCCCGTCCTTCACGGGACGGTCATTTTCCCTTGCACGCGATTTGGCCTCTGCTATGCGCTGGATGCAGAATGAGCATTTCTCCATGACCCCCTTCTGGCGCACCGTCACATCCGGGTTCAGCTGCAAGTCCAGAGGCCACGGCCGCTCCCACGTGAACCAGTTGAAACGCCGGACCTTGTAGGGGTCGTTCTGCGAACAGAAGCGGGTGCCGAAGCAGCGGTTATAGATCTGGTTGTTCAGCCCGTCTATGCTGTGATGCGGGGCATAGATCGGACAGACCGCCTCGCAGGGGGCCGAATCGCAGTGCTGGCAGAGCATAACCAGCCAGTGGACGCGATGGTCGTCTTTTCCGAAATACCGCTGCACACGGATCCACGACATTTCGCGGCCCTTCAGGATCTGCTCTCTTCCCACAAATGCCACATTGTTCTCGGCATAGCATGCCGTCACACATGCGCCGCACCCGATGCACCGGTCGAGATCCACTACCATGGCCCATCGATAATCGGGGTGAACATGGGCCGGGTAAACGTCCCTTTTTCCATCCCAGCCCGAGGGGAGCGGCATGGTGATTTTCGGTTTTTTCCCTGAGGAAAGATCTTCCCGGTGCTTCTCGAGGGTAGTCGTTTCCAGGATGTGACGCCCGTGCTCATAGAAGCTTCCGTCCGTATTGGCAATCGGAAAATGTTCGCCCGTTTTCCGGAGACGTACTAACAGCGGCAAGGCTCCTGCACCCTCTTCGGTTTCGAGAGGGAAAAGAATCGTGGGATTGCCTGGGAGCCCTTCCGTAAAACGCCCATAGGAGACATGACCTTGCCCCAGCGGAATCGCGATGGTTCCCGGGCCTACCGTGGGAATCGGGAGCGCCGGGACCCTCATGACCCCGTAATCGGATCGGATCTCCAAGAGGTCTCCTTTTCCGATGCTGAGCGCGCTTGCCGTTTCCGGGTGGATTTCGACCCAGCCGGACCAGGTCACCTGCGTGACGGGATCGGGCAGTTCCTGGATCCAGGGGCTGTTCGCCATGCGGCCGTCGTAAAACTGGATGGTCGGATAGGCGACTAAACGAAGCTCCTCTTTTCCACCCTCTCCATTTCCCGGAGGCGGGAATGAAAACGTTTCAGAAGTTCGTTCAGGGGATTTGGCTTTTTCAGATCCCTTTTCGATGTACATGCCCCCTTGCTGAAGGGACTTTGCCCAGAAAAGGGGAAAGGGGTCAGCCGATCCAGAATTCTTCCAGCGCTGTTCCCAGGAGACCAGAAGGAGGTGACGGAAGTCCTTCCAGGGAAAACGGTTTCTCCCTGGTATCTCCTTACCGCTTCGGATCAGCAAATCCCCCAGGGCCTGTGTATCATAGAGATTTCCCATCACCGGCTGGATGAGCCCGGTGATCCCTTGCTTTGGGGAGAACTCGCCCCAGGATTCCAGGGGGGTATGGGTCGGGAAGATGAAATCCGCCATCGCGGTGGTCTCGTCCATGAAACTGGAAAAGCTGATGACCGTTGAGACCCTTTCGACAGCCTCCCTGACGTTCCATGAGGCCGGGAGGGTGAACAGGGGGTTGGCATCATGAATCAGAAAAACGTCTGTCCCTCCGGATGCCATCCTTGCAAACATCTCTTTCAATGCTCTTGGATGCGCAAGGTGTCCTTGAGCCGATTCACGATTCCACTCGATGAGCTCCTTCGTAGCAGGATTCCACGAGTTGAGCGCATTGGCGGCAACGGCAGCCTCCGCACCCAGGGTGGAAAAGAACGTCAAACCCTCGGCAAGTGCCAGAGGTCTCCTGGCCTCCGAGAACCGGTGTGCAATGGCGCGGATGCTCTTCTCGGCAACACCGGTCCGCCCGGCGACAGCGGGAATGGAGTATCCCTTCAGAAGCCCCTTCAAAGCTCCTTCCCGGGGATAAGCTTCTTTTTGTTCCATCAACGCCAGAAGGATACCGATCCCGACCAGGTACTCGTCCCCGGGTTTCACCAGGATATGGCGATCCGCATTAGCCGCCGTGATGGAGTGTCTTGGCCCGACAAAGACAAAGAAATTCTTCCTCCCCCCTTTCGGCTCATGAAAGAGCGCGAACTGCCTTGCGTATTCCACGTTGGAAAGCCAGGTCTCAAGAAATCCGGCATTGAAGGAGATGAGGAAGTCTGCCTGATCGATCCGATACGTGGGAATTCCTTCCCGACCGAAGACAGTGCGGTTGGCGTTCTCGAGCGGTTCGTACATGAGGGGCTCAAAAAGCACATGGCGGCCGTCCGGTGCAAGAGAAACCCATTGCTCGACAAGGTCGCGCAATGGTCCAGTGATCAGTTCGGTCATGAAGACCAGCCGCCCGGGCTCACGCTTTTGAACACCCTTTCGCAACACCCCGGCGATGATCTCTTCCGCCTCGGGCCAGGTCATTGAAACAAACCCGGAGGGGGTCTTTCGCAGAGGTCTTTGAATGCGGTCGGGATCGTAGAGGCGAGTGAGAGAAGCCTGCCCGCGCGGGCAGAGCGCTCCCTCACCGATGGGATTTTCCGGATTTCCCTCCAGCTTGATGACACGGCCGTCCCTGTTCTTTGCATGCATGCCGCAGCCCGCCGGGCATTCACGGCAGGTGGTTGCGAACCAGGAAGGTTTCCCCGGAATGATGGATTCAGGAGGGATAGTATAGGGTAAGCGCACCCCCGTGTCCTGCGAAGTACAACCGATTGTCCCTGTTCCAGCCAGTCCGAGCAGCTTTAGGAAGTTCCTTCGGCTGATACCGCTCATTGCGAGTTTCTCTTTCCGTTACGGGAGCTAGGCCTGTAATACTACAGCCAAAGAATGAAAGCAATTATCCGGAAATACTATTCTCCTCAGCTGTTTTGGGTAAATAGGGTGAATAATGTATTCGCCATACCGATCAAAAAAGCAAGTCCAATCAAAGAAGGACGGTTGGTGGGAGTTTAGATCGGTCGAACCTGGCCCGGGTCCTCCACAGCTAACCTGACTTTACATCTACCCGTTGATGATTCTTCCCCCATTGGGGTGCAGCACCTGACCACTCATGTAAGAAGAATCCTGGGAGGCGAGGAACACATAGCAAGGGGCCACCTCCTCGGGTTGTCCCGCCCTTTTCATGGGTGTGTTTGCCCCGAACGACATGACGTGTTCCGCATCGAATGTGGCTGGAATCAAAGGGGTCCAGATAGGTCCCGGCGCAACTCCATTTACGCGCACACCCTTCTCGGCCAGGTGAAGACTGAGGGAGCGGGTAAAGGCCACGATGGCGCCTTTGGTGGATGCGTAATCGAGGAGTGAAGGATGTCCGGCATAAGCGGTGACAGAGGTTGTGTTGATGATTGCAGATCCCGGCTTCAAATGAGGAAGGCAGGCCTTTACCAGGTAGAACATGGAAAAGATATTTGTCCGAAATGTGCGGAGCAACCCCTCGGCCGTTATGTCGGCGATACTTTCCCGCTCGTGCTGCTCGGCAGCGTTGTTGACCAGGATATCAAGCCTTCCGAAATTCTCGATGATCTTTTCTACGGCTTCCGCGCAGAAGTTCTCCTCTCCCACATCGCCGCTGAACAGGGCACAACGGCGGCCTTCTTTCTTCACCCGGTTTTTTGTGTCTTCCGCATCCCCGTGCTCCTTCAGATACAGGATGGCGATGTCGGCGCCTTCCTTGGCAAAGGCGATGGCCACAGCGCGCCCGATGCCGCTGTCGCCTCCGGTGATCAGCGCAACCTTGTCCTTGAGCTTTCCGGCCGGGAGATAATCACCGCCCTCTGTTTGAGGTCTAGGATCCATCTTGGCGCGAACTCCCGGTTGCTTCTGCTGCTGTGGTGGAAATGGCTTCTTCTTCAATTGATCTCTCCCTTCCTCCTGCCCCTGGTGGGGCGTGCGCTGAGTGGCCGATGGCTGGCCGTCAACTCTCAGGACTGATCATAGGGGGACGCAACTGCGAAGGAAATGGAAGAAACCCTGTATTTGTGAGAACACATGCTCGCATCTTGCACTCTGCATTCTCAGTCTTTCACTCACAGGGGGATAATAAGTGTGACACACTGCACAAATAGGGTGATACCCCCATTCCTTTCCACTCATAAAATGACGATGTTGTTGCAGAATGAGCTCCAGAGAGCAGTAAAGGAGGTGTGGGGATGCTTACATGGGCCGCAATTTCCCTGGTCATCGCTATCGTTGCAGCCTTGTTGGGTTTCGGCGGCATTGCCTCAGCCGCAGCGGGAATCGCAAAGATCATATTCTTTGTTTTTCTGGTCATTTTTGTAATTACCCTTGTGGCAGGTCTGATGAGGAGGCCAGGAACCAGGTTGTAGCGGTGTGAGTTTTTTCAGGCGTCTGATGTTTCAAGTGTCTGACAAACGCTTACGATGGTCGCGGCGATCATGCCGCGCGAAAGGAGGTTTTTTTATGGAAGACGGCAGGAAGAATATGGAGCGGCTCACCTATTTTCTCATGGGCAGCGCAGTGGCTGCCGGATTGGCCTTTCTGGTGAGTCCCAAGTCCGGAAGAGAGACTCGCGAGATCCTTGCCAGCAAGGCGAAAGAAGGGAAGGATTTCCTCGGCAGCCAGCTCCGCCGAGGCCGGGAGTACATGATGAAAGGAAAGGAACAGGTCTCTGAACAGGCCAAGGATATGGCTTCTCGCGCAAAAGAAACCGCCCGTGAGCAGGTGGAAAAGATTCAGTCTACAGAAAAAGAAGGTCCCGAGACGATATCGCCCCTGTGATAGTCCCCCTATCTTCGTGCCCCGCCTGGGCGGATGTGCGAATTCCTCCCCCTTGCCGGGGGAGGAGTAGGCGGGGTGTGCTCGTAAGAGCATACGCCATTCACCACACCAACGGCATCAGGGAGAAGGCATGGTAAAGGCACATGTTCTGGTCACGGGAGGCGCTGGGTTCATCGGCTCTCACCTTGTGGACGACCTGTTGCGGTGCGGCCATCGGGTCCGCATCCTGGACAACCTGACGAGCCAAGTACACCCCCGGGGCGAAGTTCCCGTTTATCTGAACAGGGAGGCCGAGTTCATCAAAGGTGACGTGAGAAACCCGGAGGATGTGCGTCGTGCTCTCGATGGAATTGATGCAGTGATCCATCTTGCAGCTGCAGTAGGGGTCGGACAAAGCATGTACCAGGTGCAGGACTACACCAGCGTAAATAACTTCGGTACTGCGGTTCTGCTCCAGAAACTCATCAATCGGCCGGTCGGCAAACTCGTGGTGGCCTCGAGCATGAGCATCTATGGTGAAGGTCTCTATCGCTCGGAAGACGGCTCGTTCTTTGCCGACGCGAAACGATCCCTCGAACAGCTGACAGCGGGCCGTTGGGAAATCTATCAGGGGAACGGCGCTCCTCTTGTGCCGCTTCCGACACCCGAGAGCAAGAAGCCCTCCCTTTCCTCCATCTACGCGCTCACAAAGTATGACCAGGAGCAGATGTGTCTGCTGATCGGACGTGCTTACGGAATATCCACGGTTGCTCTGCGGTTCTTCAACGTGTACGGCGCAAGGCAGGCCCTCTCCAATCCTTATACCGGTGTTCTGGCGATTTTCGCCTCACGATACCTGAACAATAAACCCCCTCTTGTATATGAGGATGGGATGCAGAAGCGGGATTTCGTGAGCGTTCATGATGTAGCGAGCGCATGCCGCCTCGCACTCGAGTGCCCTGACGCGGCGGGGTTTCGAATAAACATCGGGAGCGGCCGGCCCTACACGATTTCCGAGGTGGCGAAGGAAATCGGCAGGGTGCTCCACAAGGAGCATGTCATGCCGCAGATTACCGGCAAGTACCGGATGGGAGACATCCGGCACTGCTTTGCCGATATCTCCCTTGCCCGTTCCGTTCTGGGGTATTCACCCAAAGTCGACTTCGGGGAAGGGCTTGAAGCCCTCTCTGTCTGGCTCGTACAGCAGAGCGCAGAGGACTATCTGGAGCGTGCTGCACTTGAGCTTCAGAGCCGGGGCTTGACCATTGGATGAAGCGCTCCGGAGGCACTGAACTGGAGCAGGAAAGGGGTTTTCTTGTGTGGGGCGGAAGATATACCTTGATTACCGGAGGTGCGGGGTTTATCGGGACAAATCTGGCAGACCGCATCCTCCATTCCGGAAAAAGGGTGTTGATCCTGGACAATCTGTCACGGCCGGGCGTTGAGGAGAACGCAAGCTGGCTCGCCGGGACTCACGGCGATCTTGTTCAGATCAGGGTGCAGGACGTTCGGGACCGGAAGGCGGTGTCGGAGGCCGTTCAGGGGGCCGATCAGATTTTTCACCTGGCCGCACAGGTCGCAGTGACCACCAGCGTGGATGACCCGCTGCAGGACTTTGAAATCAACCTTATCGGGACACTGAACCTTCTGGAGGCCGTGCGCAAATCCGGCCGAATAATTCCCCTGATCTTCACCTCCACCAACAAGGTGTACGGGCAACTCGAGGGTCTGGGGGTGAGAAAGAACGGTTCCCGGTACGAGCCGCTGGAACCTGAGATACGGGTACGCGGCATCAGTGAGGAACGACCGCTCAACTTCTGCAGCCCCTACGGATGCTCGAAGGGAGCTTCCGATCAGTACGTGATGGACTATACGCGCACGTATGACCTGAGGGCCGCCGTTTTCCGCATGAGCTGCATTTACGGTCCGCACCAGTTCGGCACGGAAGATCAGGGATGGGTGGCCCATTTTCTGATATCGGCCATGGAAGGAGCGCCCATTACCGTGTACGGCGACGGCTTTCAGGTGAGGGACATCCTCTATGTAAACGACTTGGTGGATGCATTTCTTCTTGCACAGTCCCGGATCGAGACAATCAGGGGCAATGCTTTCAACATCGGCGGGGGTCCTTCCAGGACCATCAGCCTGGTCGAATTGATCGCCCGAATCGAAGCGCTTCAGGGAAGCCGGCCCGGTGTCCGTTTTTCAGACTGGAGGGTTGGGGATCAGAAGTATTACGTCTCGGACACGGGCAAATTCCACAAGGCGACGGGCTGGTTTCCGAAAGTCGACGTAGTCGAGGGCACTACCAGACTTCATGAATGGATTCTTGCCGCAAGACCCTCCCCTATCCGTGCGGCCGGGCTTGGAGCGACCGCTTAGCAGGAGGCGTTTAAAATACGGAGGTATATCCGCCCTGTCTGTACGAGTTCGGTTCGCGGCTTGTGAAAGAAATGTGATTTCACCGCCCGCTTCGCTAGAGACGCAGAGGTCGCAGAGGATTTTTGTTTTTGACTTACAGGGAGACGACTGCAAGTCCAAAAGAAAGCCGGAGCCTGATCATAGGGAGATTTGGCATCTGACTTGAGAAGTCAGTCGTTCTTTTCATTTGCCGACATCTCCCGGCAAGTGAAAATCCTCTCGACTCTGCGCCCTCTGCGTCTCTGCGGTGAAATTCTGTTTTGTGCTGGTACTGAATTCCTGTTGGGTGAACGATGGAGGCTGTATATGAGATCTGCAGTGCTTGTTGCTCCGCGAGACATTCGAATGAGGGAAGTCCCTGTGCCGTCCCCCGGTCCCGGCCAGGTACGGGTCCGTCTGGAAGGATGTGGGATATGCGCTTCCAGCCTGCCTATCTGGGAGGGAAAGCCATGGTTCACCTATCCTGCCGAGCCGGGCACCCCCGGCCACGAGGCGTGGGGAAGGATCGACGCTCTCGGTGAAGGCGTGGAACGGCTCCTGCCCGGCCGGAGGGTGACGATGCTCTCTTCCCATGGTTTTGCCGAATACGATTTGGCCAACGCCGAGGAGGTGGTAGAGATCCCGGAGTTTCTGGAAGGCCGGTCCGTACCCGGGGAGCCCCTTGGATGCGCCATGAACATCTATGGCCGCACCGGTCTCAAGGGAGGCGAAAGCGTAGCCATTGTGGGGATCGGCTTTCTCGGAGCGATCCTGACCAGATTGGCAGTGGCTAAAGGCTGCCGCGTCTATGCTCTTGGCCGCAGGCCCTTTGCCCTGCAGCTTGCCTCCTCGCTCGGTGCCAGGACCTGCCTCATGGACGATCATCAGAGGGTGCTGAATGAAATGGCATCTCTGACCGACGGTCAGGGCTGTGACGTGGTGATCGAAGCGACCGGCATGCAGTGGCCCCTGGACCTGGCCGGGGAGCTGACCCGGGTCAGAGGCCGCATGGTGATAGCCGGATATCACCAGGACGGACCGCGGCAGGTGAACATGCAGCTGTGGAACTGGCGCGGCATCGACGTGATCAATGCCCATGAGAGGGATCCTTCGGTCTATACCCGCGGGATCCGGGATGCGATCAGCGCCATGCAAAGCGGGCTGCTCGATCCCTTTGCCCTGTACACCCACACCCTTCCCCTCGAGCGGATCGGCGAAGGGTTCGCCATGATGGAGAATCGTCCGGAAGGGTTCTTCAAAGCGGTGGTGAGCATATGAACCGAAAACAGCGAGCGCATCCCCGCAGCTTGGCTGCGGCTTCAGAGCGAGTCCAAAGTGGAGAATCCTCGTGAGATCGAAGATTCCCTGCAGCTTGGTGCAAGGAGCTTCAGCGCAATGGCCGCGGAAATGAGAGAGAGCTTACCCGGGCAGGAGAAGTTGCCGAGGCTCGGGTTTCTAGGTGTGGGGTGGATCGGCAGGAACCGGATGGTTTCCATCATAGAAAGCGGACAGGCTGAAGTTTGCGCAATTGCCGACGCCGAAGAGAAGGCGGCGTGTGAGGCGGCATCCCTTGCGCCGGGGGCTTCGGTTGCCGCAGACCTGTCGGAGCTGCTCAAGCTGGATCTGGATGGAATCGTGATTGCAACCCCGAGCGCAAACCACGCGGAGCAGACGCTGCGGGTCCTGGACCGTGGAATCTGTGTGTTCTGCCAGAAGCCTCTCAGCAGAAATGCGCGCGAGACGCAGGCCTTGGTCGATAAGTCGCGTTCCGCGAACAGAGCTCTGGGAGTGGATCTTTCCTACCGTGGTCTGGAAGGCTCAGAGAGAATTCGCCGGATCATCATGGAGGGCGAAGTCGGAGAAATCTATGCCGCCGATCTCGTATTCCATAACGCGTACGGTCCCGACAAGCCCTGGTACTATAATCTTTCCCAATCCGGGGGAGGATGTGTGATGGATCTCGGGGTTCATCTTGTAGATCTCGCGCTTTGGGCCCTCGGCTATCCCGAGGTGTCATCCGTGACGAGCAGGCTGTTCTCAGGCGGCAGAAGGTGGTCTCCGGACCATGGCACCGTGGAGGATTTTGCAGGCGCGAGAATCGATCTGAAGAACGGCGGAATCGTGAATCTCTCATGCTCGTGGCGTGTCTCGGCTGGATGTGACGCCCTCATTTCAGCAACCTTTTACGGAACAAAGGGGGGGCTTTCCCTTACCAACAAAGAAGGTTCCTTTTATCACTTTCGAGCGGAGCGGTTCAGATCCACATCAAGGGAGGTCCTGTCGGATGGGGACCCGCAATGGTGGGGAAGAACCGCCGTGGAGTGGGCGCGGCGCCTTAGACGGGACAAGTGCTACGATCCGGATATCGAGCGCCAGGTTGCCGTATCGAGGATAATCGATTCCATATACGGCAGGGCCTGAGAGACTTGCAGGACGAACGTCCAACATCGAACATCGAACGTTCAACATCGAATGAAGACACCGATACATCGCATTCTCATGAGCACGGACTCCATAGGGGGGGTGTGGACCTATTCCATTGAGCTCGCCAGGGCCTTGTCTTTTTTCGACATCGAGGTGGTGCTGGCGTCCATGGGAGGGCCGCTGTCGGCCGAACAGCAGTCGGAGGCCATGGCCCTGCCCAATGTCACGCTTTTTCAGAGCTCCTGCAAACTGGAATGGATGGCGGACCCTTGGGAGGATGTGGCCGGAGCAGGGAAGTGGATGCTTGAGCTGGAGGCTGAGCTGAACCCTGACCTGATCCACCTGAACCAGTACGCACTTGCTTCCCTGCCATGGCGATCCCCAACAATCGTGGTGGGTCATTCCTGCGTCTATTCCTGGTTCAGGGCCGTTCGGGGAAGCTATCCCAGGAATGGGTGGCAACGATACCGCAGGGAGACCGCCGCAGGACTCCGGGCCGCGCAAGGCGTCACCGCCCCGACCGGTGCCATGCTGCGGTCTCTTTTGGAAATCTATGGCCCATTCAACTCGTGCGGCCCCATATACAACGGCAGAGACAGACTGGACTTCAGGCCGGGAGAGAAAACGTCCATTGTTTTTTCAGCCGGGAGGCTCTGGGACGAAGCCAAGAACACGGCTGCACTGGAATGCGCGGCGGGCGAGATTGCCTGGCCTGTTTATGTGGCCGGTGAAACCGATCATCCGGACGGCGGGACCCGGTGTCTGAAGAACGTGGTGCACCTGGGGCGGATCTCGGCCCGTGCGATGTCGAAGTGGCTGGGCCGTTCCTCGATCTATGTTCTGCCGGCAAGATACGAGCCATTCGGGCTCACCGCCCTCGAAGCCGCTCTGTCGGGTTGCGCACTGGTGTTGGGCAATATCCCCACTCTGAGGGAGGTGTGGAAGGATGCGGCCGTGTACGTTCCGCCGGAGAGGCCCGATGTCCTTTCTGCGGTTTTAAACCACCTCATTCATAACCCTGAGCAAATCACAAAACTGGCCCGCAGTGCAGCGGCAAGGGCTCTTCGCTACACGCCGGAGAGCATGGCAAAGGGATATGTGGATCTCTATGAAAGGATTCTGGCGCAAACGAAAAGCACTTTCTCTCACAGAGCCCACAGAGGCGCAGGGAGGAAGTCCGGTCGAGTCGAGATCACGACGATCCCGTAGTTTGTCGTGATGGGGCTGAAACTTGTCCTGTTTTTTGAACAAAAAACAGGACAAATGACGCTCTTCCTCTGTGACTCTGTGGTCTCTAGCGAACCCCGCCATGGGCGTGGTGAGCGAGCGAGAGACATTCTTTTCAAGGCCGGAATAAAAGTAAGACTCTTCATACTCAGTAGAGGGATAGGAAATGAGATCGTTCTCCATCGCGTTTTTCGGCTCCAGCCTGGTATCCGCCTACTGGAACGGCGCCGCCACATATTACCGCGGCATCATAAGCGCACTCCACCATCGAGGTCACCGCATAACCTTCTACGAACCGGATGCCTACGATCGGCAGAGTCACAGGGATATCGGCGATCCCGGGTATGCACAGAGCGTGGTTTACAGCGCGGACAACGATTCAGCTGTTCAGGAAATGGTCGGCCGCGCGGCAAATGCGGATATCGTGATCAAGGCCAGCGGTGTAGGTGTTTTCGACGAGCTTCTGGAAGAGGCCGTCGCGGGCATGAAAGGCGTGCTTCGGGTGTTCTGGGATGTGGACGCTCCTGCGACTCTCGATCGTTTGGGCCGGAATGAAAGCGACCCCTTTCGCGCGCTCATCCCGGAATACGATCTTGTTCTCACCTATGGAGGCGGCCCCCCTGTGGTGAAAGCCTATGAGGAGTTCGGCGCCAAAAGATGTGTGCCGGTCTACAACGCGCTCGATCCTTCCACCCACTTCCCCGTGGAGTGCGATGATCGGTTCAAGGGCCTCTTGGGGTTCCTCGGGAACCGGATGCCGGATCGGGAAGAGCGCGTCCATGAGTTCTTCTTCAAGGCAGCCGGAGCAATGAACGGCCGCCGCTTTCTTCTGGGCGGGAACGGGTGGGAATCCGCAGTGCAGGAGATGAAGAACATCGTCTACTTCGGCCATATCTACACCAGGGATCATAATGCGTTCAACTGCTCGCCGCTTGCGGTCCTCAACATCAGCAGGGAAAGCATGGCCAGGTACGGGTTCTCGCCGGCCACCAGGGTCTTTGAGGCGGCGGGCGCTGAAAGCTGCCTCCTCACAGACGCATGGGAAGGCATCGAAACCTTTCTGGAACCGGGAAAGGAGTGTCTCGTGTGCAGAAACGGCGATGAAGTCATTGCCGAGCTGAGCGGTCTCACACCCTCCCGCGCCAGGCAGATAGGAAAGGCTGCAAGAAACCGCGTTCTCCTTGAGCACACGTATGCCATGAGGGGAGCGCAGGTGGAAACGATCTTTGAAGAGACGTACGGGGGCTGAAAAATGGGTCTGAATGTCGTCATTCTGGGACTGTCGATCACTTCATCATGGGGAAACGGTCATGCCACCACATACAGGGGTCTCGTGCGGGAGCTTTCAGAGAGGGGACACCGGATTCATTTTCTGGAGCGCAATCTTCCCTGGTATGCACAGAACCGGGATTCGGCAACCCTGCCTTACTGCCGGGTCTCCGTGTACAAGGATCTTGACGAGTTGAAAGAACAATTCGGGGAGGAGATCAGGGATGCGGATCTGGTGATGCTCGGATCGTACGTCCCCAACGGAGCGGTTGTTGGAGAGTGGATGGTCGGTGTTTCAAAAGGACTGAAGGCCTTCTACGATATCGACACTCCGGTCACTATTGAAAAGCTGAAGAGCGGAGACTGCGCCTATCTCCGCCCGGATCTCATACCGCGGTTCGACATGTACCTCTCCTTCACCGGCGGCCCGGTGCTGGACAGCCTGGAACGTGCATACGGCGCAAAGTCGGCTTTGCCTTTGTATTGCTCCGTCGACCCCGCTCTCTATTATCCGGAACAGAAGGACTCCGTCTGTGATCTTGGTTATCTCGGAACTTACAGCGGCGATCGGCAGGATTCCCTGAACATTCTTCTTGTCTCCCCTGCAAGCCGATGGGCCGAAGGACGTTTCGTTGTGGCGGGCCCTCAGTTTCCTCCACAGATCGTTTGGCCTCCAAACGTCAGGAGGATCGATCATATCGCGCCGCCGGATCATCGCGGCTTCTACAACTCTCTCCGTTTCACGCTCAATGTAACGAGATCCAGCATGGTCCGGGCAGGCTATTCCCCCAGTGTCAGGATTTTCGAGGCGGCTGCCTGTGGAACACCGATAATCACCGACCCATGGAACGGGCTCGATCACTTCTTTGTTCCAGGCGAGGAAATCCTGCCCGTCCGATCCGCCGACGAGGTCCTCGACATTTTGAAAACCATGCCGAAGGAGAGAATCACCGAAATCAGCATCCGTGCAAGAGAAAAGGTCCTTGCCTCCCATACGGCAAAGCACCGCGCCGAAGAGTTGGAGCGGTATGTGATGGAGCGCTGGGAAGGGAAATCCGGGGTTCGGAGGCGCCGCGCGGGTATGAATGTGTAACGAACAAAATCCGAAGCACGAATCCGAAATTCGAAACAAAATCCATAGTGGTGAACTCAAATGATTTCAGGAATTCAGGGACTTTACTATTTCGTGACCGGACTCTGGCCTATCGTGTACATGGACGGGTTTCTGGCATTTACAGGACCAAAGACCGATCTCTGGCTTGTGCGGACAATGGGCCTGATGCTCATGGTTTCCGGAATGGTTCTGATGATGGCTGCAGCACATCGCAGGCAGCGCAGCATGGAAACAGCGGCTCTGGGCATAGGGGTTGCCGTTGTGCTGGCAGGCGCAGACATCTTTTTCGCCCTGACCGGTCAGATCCCGGGCGTTTATCTCCTGGACGCGGCAGTGGAGGTGCTTTTCCTGGTTTTGTGGATCCGATATCTGTGGTTTTCACACAGGAGACGACGCACGAGTTCATCCATAGATTAGTTGAAATACCTTTTAGGGGGTTGATGTGATAACGGCGATCAAACTCTGGAACGAACCCAACAATCTCTCTCATTGGGATTTCCATATGGATCCGGGGTGGAAGGAATTTGCCGCCATGACCATTATGGCGGCGGATGCGATCCGCCGGATATGCCCGCAAATGAAACTGGTTCTGGGCGGCATGTCACCGATCGATACCAGCTTCACATCCTTGCTGAGGGGGTACGGTCTTCTGGATCACCTGGACGCCGTGGCAGTGCATGGCTTTCCCCTGGACTGGAATCACTGGCGGATCGACGAGTGGCCCGAGAAGGTAAGGGAGATCGAAGAAGCTTCAGGGCTTCCGGTATGGATTACCGAGGTGGGAGTCTCCGACTTCGGTGCTGACGAGGTCCAGGTTTTTGGCCTCAGGCGCACCACGGAGCTCCTGATCGACCGGGTCGAACATATTTTCTGGTACAGCCTCCTGGATCTTCCCCCTACGTGGGAGGCCACCACCAGGCACAAGGAAAGCGAAGGGAGCGCATATTACCGGCATTATTACATGGGATTGATCCGTGCCGACGGCAGTCCGAAGCCTGCCCTCTATCACTTCGATCCGAGAATGGGCATCTGCCAGTGGTTCCACTATGAGGATCCCCGTTTGGATTCCGCGTTGGATTGGCTTCGGAAAATCGGCGTGAAGAAACTGCGTACAGGTGTGAGTTGGGCCGACTGGCATCGCCCGGAAGCATGCAGGTGGTTTGACCGGCAAATGGAAGCCCTGAGGGATTTCGACGTCACTCTGACCCTCTGCTTCACGCCTCCTTCCCGGGGCAGGAGGCCCTGCTATACAAGCCCTCCCCTGGTCCTCGAGGAATTTGCCTATTTCGCCGAAGAGGTAGTCACTCGCTATTCCTCACACTGTGCTATTCCTCGAGTTGCCGGAGGAACAGCGTTATGACAACCCTTCTCCTGATTCGACACGGGCACACGGACCTCGTGGGGAACACACTGGCAGGAAGGAGTTCCGGTGTCCATCTAAGCAGTCAAGGGGAGGCTGAAGCGGCCGATCTGGCGAGGAGCTTATCGGCAATCCGAATAGACTCGATTTTCAGCAGCCCACTTGAACGGACGCGCGAGACAGCACAGCACCTTGCCTCTGCCTCCGGAAAGACGGTGCAGATACTGGAGGGCTTGGTAGAAATCGATTATGGCGACTGGACCGGAAGGGAGATCCAATCTCTCAGGGACGACCCGCTCTGGATCCGGTACAACCGGTACCGAAGCACCACCAGGATTCCTGGAGGCGAGTGGTTCGTGGATGTTCAGGCCAGGGTGGTCAAAACTCTGGAAGGGATCCGGGCGGGCCATTCCGAAAAAACCCTGGCCGTGGTCACCCACGGCGATGTGATCCGGGTAGCCGTAGCCCACTACATGGGAATTTGTCTGGATATGATCACGAGACTGGTTATCCGGCCGGCATCGGTCAGCGCGCTGTCATTGAGCGATTACGCCACCGAGCTTCTTTTTATGAACTGCCGGGGAACCATATTCCCCCTTTAGGCAAGCTCCTGCTTGCGAAGTCTGCTCCGCCTGCTGCTCTCTGGTCTTTCGCTGCTTACTGCCTATCGAGACGTTTTTAAAATATCTTGTCGCGCGATTCTGTTTGCTTTATGCTTTTCCGCTTTCCTTGTTTCGGGTTTTTGTCCTGCAAACCGGGCAACAGGTTTCCAATTAATACGTCCCATGGGGTTTACAGTGAGCCGGCAACCGGAATTTCGCTTGTTGTCCAAAGATTTCATCCTGATCTGCCTGGCCAACTTCTGCTACTTCGGGAGTTTTTACATCCTGGTTCCCGCAATGCCTCAGTACGTGGTTTCCCTGGGAGGCACCACAAGCCAGGTTGGTCTGATTATGGGTTTTTTCACTTTTTCATCTGTTGTGGTCCGGCCTTACTTCGGAAACATGTCCGACATTCGAGGCCGAAAGTCCCTCATGCTGCTGGGGAGCGGCTTCTTTGTTCTTTTCCCGCTCGTTTACATGGCTGTCGGTACCCTTGTACCCCTTTACCTGGTCAGGATTGCACACGGATTTGCCCACGCCGCTTACCTGGTTGCAGCCATGGCCTATATTGCCGACATGGCCCCGCCGCACCGAAGAGGGGAAGTCATGGGCATCTTCGGGGTAGCGAATATCCTGGGCATGGCCGTCTTCCCGGCATGGGGCACGCACGTGCTTTCGAGCGGCGGCAGCTTCCAGTACCTCTTTTTTCTCGGCGCTCTTACCGCATCCGCCTCGTTCGTATCGATCCTGCTGGTGGCCGATATCCGCCCGCCGGCCCGGTCGGGGTTGAAGTCCCGTGGTTTTCTGAAGGTGGGCGGCCGCCGCGCGGTCCTCATCCCTTCTCTGGCGCTTCTTAGCGGAGCAACATGCTATGGCGCGGTGCTCACTTTCCTTCCGCTATTCGCTCCGCAGAGGGACCTGCCCGATTTCGGAATCTTCTTTACCGTGTTTGCGTTCAGCACCATTTTGAGCCGGGTGATCGGAGGCAGGCTGTCGGACCGGATCGGCCGCCGCAAGATCATCGTCCCCTGCATGGCCCTTCTAACACTCTCGGTCTGGATGCTGCCCTTTCTCCACACTCTCTGGTTCCTGGCAGTGACCAGCTTTCTTTTCGGTCTCAGCTTCGGGTCGTTCCTTCCCACCCTCAATGCCCTGGTGGTGGATTACGCCCCGGTTCATGAGAGGGGGAGCGCGCTGGCCTTCTTCATGTCCTTTATGGACGTGGGGATCACTGTCGGGTCCATGGCCCTGGGTTTCGTGGCAGGAAGCTACGGATACCCGGCCGTGTACTGGATCTGCGGCTGTCTTGTCCTCGTTACCCTGTTTGTCTTCACCATCTTCCTGCCCAGAGCAGAGAAAGCGGCATAGCGAAGACCCGGGGATCACTCATGGGACACGGATGAGAACCGCATAAGACATGGCGCAAAGCGTAAGGTCCATCTCCCCCTCTTAGATTGGGTTTCGCTGCGCTCTACCCCATCCTACGGCTTGGTCTCTACGCCATGCACTTTGGGCCATGCAGCTATTGATAGGGCGGCCATGTAGGGGCGAATACGGTGATGTCTTATTCAGGATGGAGGGATATCCCCCGTGTAAGCATAAATTAGGATGCTTACCGATTCGGACACAAGGCCGAAGAGGAACATGGAATATCCCATCAGATGTGTCTTATCCCGCCCCGGCGGCAGCCGGCCGTCGAGGCTTTCTCAACTCCTCTTATTGAGCGGAGCACATAATTGCTTGCCTATTTCAAAGAAAGAACATCTCTCGCCCGCTTCGCTTGAGGGCACAGAGTTCTGGAGAGTGCAACCTGTCCTGTTAATGGAAATCGGATACTGACTGTCTTCTCCATTAACGAAAGGAGCCTGCCATGTCTAAGAAGATCGCCATGCTTGCAAGTCTGCTTTTCATTTTCTTCGCGTCCGATGCCTTCGCCACAATAGTCAACTTCGGAGATTATGACCTGGGGCCGAGCGATCCCCTGGTGATTGAAGGGGTCACCATTACCCCTCTCATTGTCGGAAAAGGCCAGCCTGCGACAGTTGGAGGGATAGGGCTTGGTAGCGATTGGATAGGTTCGCCGGGACAGCTCGACAGGATCAGTCATTACGGGGCTGGACAGAATGGCGGTTACACCACCCAAATGGAGGGGATCAATCTAAAGGTAGACGGGGTCCTCAACTCCTTCACGATCAGCCCCTATTTTTCGGTCCTGCAGGGATATGACATGCAGTTCCCCATTGAGTTTACCTATCTTGGCGGAGGCTACAATGGTGGTTTTCGTGAGCAGTTATGGGATGCGATTGATCCAGCCGTTTCTTCCTATACCTATGATCTTCGATGGCAGTCCGGCCTCAAAATGGACCCCGTCGATAACACCTATATCCTGCTCGCAAGCTACTGGGACGAGATGATGTGGGCCTGGGAAGACCTTTATTTGAACGGCTACCCTGAAGTTGATTTTCACTATGGCTTCACCATCACATCCCTCGACTATACTCCGGCTCAGGCGGTTCCCGAGCCCGGCACCCTTCTTCTCCTGTTTTCAGGCTTGATCGGATGCGCGGCGTTCAGGAGGAGGGTGGAGATCAGAAGGTGAGAAGTTGAGAAGGTTGGAAGTTGAGGGGGGAAGAAGTGAGCAGCAAAAAGCCAGAGAGCAAAAGAACAGTAAGCAGTAAGCAGTCCCGCGAAACGACACACGGGATCTACGCTCCGCTTCGATAGGCAGTAAGCAGCGAAAGATCAACAGAGAAGGAAGCGGAGCATCCCTTGCACCGCTGAGTCGGAAGTGACGTTGTTTGATCTTTGCAGCTTTCGCTATGCGCTTTGCGCTATGCCTTTCTTTTGCGCCATGCTCTATGCGGCTCTCATCCGTGTACATCTGTGTCATCCGTGGCCAATGAATGTTTTGCTGCTTACTGCTCACTGTTTACTGCTTATTCCCCCATGCATTCTGAATCTTGCATGCTTTTCAAATTAAGAACCTCCCGCACGCCATATACGCCTTTGCGCCCATTTATTCCCTCTTGCTTGAGTGTCACCATTGATCCTCGTTAAATGGGCGGCATTTCGTCCAGACTTGCCAATCACGTGAACCATACAGCCCGAAGGAGGGACAATCATGGGTTTCAATCCACTGAAGGAAAAAGGCATACCAATAGAAAAGCAACTGCTGAGCTGGTCCGAGCTCAACGTTCGCCCCTATGACAAGAACAAGGTTCACCCTTACACCCGAACCCGTATCATTTTCATGAACGGCATCGAGGTGGAAGTGGCGATGTTCGGCCATCAGTTTCACCGCCACACCGACGACATGGAGCTGAAGAGAAAGCTTGCCCTCACCAGGCGCGTGGAGCAGCAGCAGCAGAAGGCGATAAACTGGCTTATTCCCGCCAACGAATCCGGTCTCGAGGTGACGATCGGGTACGAACAGGTGGCGGTCGACCTGACCGCATTTCTGGCACAGACCGAACCAGACCCCTATGTGAAGGCTGCGCTGGATTTTGCGCTGCTGGAAGACTTCGATCATCTCTACCGCTATTCCAATCTCTTGACCATCACCAATGGTAAGATGCCAGACGAGATCACAGGGCCATACACCGAAATTACCGTCGGGCGGCCCACAGTCCTCGAGCACCGGCATCCGTTCGACGAGATCCGGAAGCATTATGACGCCAAGAAGGCCGACCCCCTCACCAAGCTCCATGTGCACACGATCATCGCCGCCGAACAGCAGACCATGAATTTTTACATGAACATCGGGAACCGGCCGGGCCAGATGCTCGGGAGGGGACTCTACCTCGAAATAGCTCAGATCGAGGAGCAGCACGTCACCCACTACGGGTCGCTTGCCGATCCGCGCGCCACCTGGTTCGAGATGCTCCTGGAGCATGAATTGAACGAATGCTGGCTCTACTGGTCTCTCATGCAGGAGGAGCCCGACAGCTATGTCAAGGGAATCTGGGAGAGACATCTTGGCATGGAATTGGAGCACCTGAAGATAGCGGGCGAGTTGTTAAAGAAGCATGAAAAGAAGGACCCGGCCGAGTTTGTTCCCTCGTCCCTCCCCGATCCGCTGTCGTTCCATTCGAATGTCGATTACGTAAGAAAGATCATGGAAGAGCAGACGGACTACAACGCCCACGAAACGAACTTCGTTCCGGCGGATAAGATGCCCGAAGGGAGCCGCTATTTCATGTACCAGGATGTGTTCAACGCTGGAGGCACTCCCAGCGAGATGGTCATAGAAGAACGTATCCGGCAAAAGGGTTCCGATTACCGCCAGGAACTCTCCGGTCCGCATCCACTGGAGAAGTTTAGAACAACTCCTTCCAAAGGCAAAAAGAAAGCGCGCCGCCAGGAGGAGTCAAGGGTATGAAAGCAGTCGTGTTCCGCGGGGTAGGCGATATTCGTCTGGAAGAGGTGCCGGAGCCGCAAATACAGGACCCAACCGATGCAATTGTAAGGATAACCGCAAGCGCCATCTGCGGGACAGACCTTCACATGGTCCGTGGGACCATGGCAATGATGGAACCGGGAACGATCCTGGGCCATGAGGGTGTCGGCATCGTCGAAGAACTCGGACCGGGCGTGCGAAATCTGAATGAAGGGGATCGGGTGGTTATACCGTCCACTATCGCGTGCGGGTACTGTTCATACTGCCGCGCGGGTTACTACGCCCAGTGCGACAATGCCAACCCTAATGGGATGAGAGCCGGAACGGCCTTTTTCGGAGGGCCCAAGATGACCGGCCCCTTTCACGGACTTCAGGCGGAGAAGGCTCGCATCCCATATGCCAATTTCGGGCTGGTGAGACTGCCTGATCATGTCACCGATGATCAGGCCATTCTGCTATCGGACGTTTTTCCGACCGGATACTTCGGGGCGGACCTGGCTGAAGTCTCCCAAGGGGACACGGTGGCGGTTTTTGGGTGCGGGCCGGTCGGCCAGTTTGCCATTGCCGGCGCCAGGCTGATGGAGGCCGGCCGCGTCTTTGCAATAGACCAAATTGCCGATCGCCTTGAGACAGCCAAGGGACAGGGAGCGGAGGTCATAGACTTCAGCGCCGAGGACCCTGTGGAGGTGATCCTCGAATTGACCGGCGGGATCGGCGTTGATCGAGTGATCGAAGCCGTGGGAGTAGACGCGGAAATGCCTCACAGCGGCCCTGCCGCAAAGAAAGCGGAAAAAAAGAAGAAGCAGTACCAGCGGGAAGTCGAAGAGATTGTGGACAAGTCCAACCCGGAAGGGGATGTGTGGAAGCCAGGAGACGCGCCAACGCAGGCGCTTTCCTGGGCGGTCGAGAGCCTCGCCAAGGCCGGAACCCTCGCCATCATCGGGGTCTATCCCGAGACGGTCCGGTTTTTTCCCATCGGCAAGGCGATGGCAAAGAACATCACCGTCCAGATGGGGAACTGCAACCACCGGAGATATATTCCGACTCTGGTGGAACTTGCCGCGAACGGAACGGTGGATCCCACGGAGATCCTCACCCGCGTGGAGCCGCTCACCTCCGTTATTGAAGCATACAAGGCCTTCGACACCAGACAGCCCGGCTGGCTGAAGGTGGAGCTGATACCATAAACAGCCTTACAAACAGGAGGACGTCATGGAATACGAAGAGATCACCAAAAAACTCAATTCACTGATTCAGCTCGATATAGACGCAATCCACGCGTACGAGCAGGCCATGAAAAATATCAGTGAGGTATATATCAGGGACCAGCTTGCCGAATTCCGAAATGACCACCACAGGCATTTTCGCGAGCTTTCGGCGGCCGTTCAGGACATGGGAGGGACCCCTCCTGAGTATTCCCCTGACTTCAAGGGGTTTCTTATTCAGGGATTCACGGCGCTGCGCAGCGTGACAGGTACGGAAGGCGCGCTGAAGGCCATGGAGTCGAACGAAAAGCTTACGAATAAGACCTACGAGGAGGCAAGCTCCTGGGATCTGCCGCTTGACGCCATCTCGCTCGTGAGATCCAACTTTGACGACGAGAAACTCCATATCAGGTACATCCAGACGTCATTGAGAGACCGGATATGGGAAGGAAGGGGGACCCCGACCAAACCAGGGGATGAAGCAAGACTGTAATGGAAACAAAGCGAGGGAGCTTCGATGGGAGGCCAATGAGCCGGATCCGGGAGATTTGGAAAGAGATTCAGGACGACAACGTATTCAACGGCGCAGCTGCACTGGCCTATTACCTCATGCTTGCGATTTTTCCGATGGCCATCTTTCTCCTGTCGCTGCTCCCTTACCTCCCGATACCCGACCTCGAGCAGGCGATTATGGATCTCATGCACCAGATCCTGCCTCAAAACACCGCCGAGCTTTTTCAAGGGATTGTCGAAGATGTTACATCCCAGAAGAGAGGCGGAATTCTCACGTTCGGGATCCTGTTCACCATCTGGTCTGCAGCAAGCGGCATGTATGCCATTATGCAGCAGCTCAACATCACTTACGATGTGATTGAAGAGAGGCCGTTCTGGAAAGTCCGTGGAACGGCCATTCTTCTCCTCCTCATTTTTGCGATCCTCGTCATCGGGGCCTTCACACTCGTTATCCTGGGAGGTGTGATACAGGATCAGATCTCCAAGATCTTCGGCAGCAATCAGGTTGTCCTTTTCTCTTTTGCAGCACTTCGATGGATCATCATTGCTCTTTTTCTTGCGCTGGGTTTCGCATGCATCTATTACTTCGGCCCTGACGTGGAACAGAAATTTCGTTTCATCACCCCCGGCAGCGTGATCGGGGTGATCCTCCTTGTCGTCGCTTCCCTCGGTTTTCGTTTCTATATCGAAAACTTCGGGGATTACAGCGCTACGTATGGGAGCATCGGGGCCGTAATCATCCTGATGTTGTGGCTCTACATCGCCGGGCTGGTCATCCTCATAGGATCAGAGATCAATGCCACGGCGGAGCAGCACGCCCCGCACAGCAAGTCGAGAGGGCAGAAAAGACAACCCCGGTGAAAAATACAGACCCTCGTTTTCACCATTACATAGTTTCCCCCCTTTCTCTTCTCATCTGCGGGCATTAGTTGCATTACAAATTGGAGAAGAACCCATGGAACAGAACACCGGCGCCGCAGCAACCGTTTCGCTCATTGCCGCCATCTTGAGCTGGATAATCACCTTTACCGGGCACCCGATCTGGGGAATGATCCTGGGTCTGGTTGCCATCCCTGCAGGCCTTATCGGCGCCCTGATGGCCGCCTCTCCACGTGTGGGTGGGGGACTGCTGAGCGTCATCGGTATTGTGATCGGGATCCTTGGTCTCGGTCTGGCGGTGCTGGGGCTTATAGGCGTTATCCTCTTTTAATTTCGCGTAAAAGCACAGGGCCGGGATCCCCCCAGCCCTGTTTTCCAGAAATTACTGAACCCGACTGATTGAACCTTCGGGACGTGAAACTCCTGCCATTGTCCAGTCAACCTGAAAAGTACGGCCGTCGATCCTCAGTTCCTCGGCCACCAGAGCCACCCTGTTTCCGATTCTGGCGGGGTGGGCCAGAAAACTGATCTGCTTTCCCCTCAACTCTCCTGGCGACATGTTCGGCAGCATATGCGTTGGGCCAAGGTTTACAGTAGTTACACCGCCTTGATCCAGGAGAACCCTTGCGAACACCTGTTCCGGAACAGACCTGTTTCTGAAGGGTGCGGTCCTCACTCCCAGGATCTCGCCTGAATATCGACTCAACTGGCGATCATAAGGCCATCCGACGGACAGCGTATCGCTACCCGCATCTATGCGGCTGGCCATGAGCATGGCTTTGTCGTTGATTGTGCCTCTGGTGCCATGAACCGTGATTGTGTCTCCCGGTCTGATATCGAATCCTCTCAGATTGACAGCCGGACCAAGATCAACTCGTGCGATTCGCCCGTCTGCAGTTCGAATCTTTGCAAGCTGGTGTTCATCCTCCATTCCGACAAGAACAACCCGTTTCAGGTCGTCAACCCTTCCGGTAACGGTGTTCAGTTCCGCGATGTCGGCTTCTCTCATCTTCCCGGGATCCCTCGGGGACACGCCTGCCATCTCCTGCCTCTGCATGCTGCTGAGGCGGGCGCTTTCGAGATCCAGTCTGTGCAGGTATTCAAAACGGTCGATACGCCCGTCGCCGTCATCATCGTACCCTACCCTGATCCAGTCTCCGGAATCTGGCCGGGCCGGCGCCATGGTCTCAGGATTTCCCGACCTCACGGGTTGTCCCTGTGCAACAGCGGGATTGAATGCAGCCGAAACCATGACCAGGGCCGCCGCTATCAATACAAAGAATGTGGTTCTCATTCCTCTTCCTCCTTCCTCTTCTTAAACAGCAAAAACACAAATCGATCAAAGCCAGCCCTCGAGTATTCCTTCCCTCCTGTACCAGTCGTGAGTATAGTAATTTCTCTCCATGCTCTCATCATACACGAACCTGGATTCATTCAAGGGCCTTTCCCCAAAATAACCAAACGGTAGCGGCTCGCCGTGCCTGCCATAAAAGCCATAGTATCCCTTTTGCCCGTAGGCGAAGGTGTAATCGAACCAGTCCGATTCGTGCTCCACGCTTCCGCCTCTTTCAAACCAGTCCCGAGGGTCGTACCACTGCTGCTCTGCATCTATCCGGAATGCGTTTTCTTCAACAGCTCCGGCGAATGGAACAGCAAGGACCAGGACCAACGCCGCCAGCCAGAACAAAGCAGGAACCATAAGCCCGAATACATTTATCGCGTTTTTCTCCATTGCTCTCTCTCCTCCTTCGACAAACAACAATACGGCTGCCCAGCCCGCCTGCGGCGGAATGTGCATACCCCGTGTTTGGAATCAAAGATAAGGGTGGCTTTCGTAGTGGTAAATGAGGGGAAATGCGTATTAGGCAAGGACCGGAGCGGTAAAGAAAGATTCCCGGGAGGACACGGATATATAAGGAGAAGTGAACAGTGAGCAGTGAGCAGTCCCGCGAAACAACACACGGGGTCTACGCTTCGCTTCGATAGGCAGTAAGCAGCAAAAGATCAGAGAAGCAGAGCATCCCTTGATGGGTCAGAAGGTGAGGAGACGTTGTTTGATCTTTGAAATGCGCTATGGTCTTGACTGCTTGCTGCTTACTCTTTTCTCCATGCGCTTTGCGCGCCATGCTCTATGCGGTCCTCATCTTTCCGCGCCCACGTAGCCGCGGCCGTACTGGTAAAACCTCTTTTCATACCAATCCTCTTTGGATTCACGCTGCCAGTAGTCCAGATCGAAATCATCATAGAAGGACTCTTCTTCGTAATAGCCATAGGGACTTTCCTCATATTCCCCGAACGCATCCTCGTACCAATCCTTTTCGAGTGGATTCCTTCCGGTCCGGTCGACCGGGTCGGCTCTCTCAATATACTGTACCGGTCTGCTCCCCCACTCTTCGCGAATAGCGGCTTCCTTGGACCAGGACATGGAAGGCAACAATAGAAATAACACCAAAGCGCCGGCTAGAAGACTTCCTGCCATTTTGTTGTTTTGTGATAGATTTTCCATAGGCACCTCCCGGACCCCGGAAATGTCCACTTCCAGCTAATTAAAAGCCAGCTAATTAAAAGGTAGAGAGGAAAAGGCCCAAGTCAATTGAATATTTGATGCCCAATGCTAATGCTCTTTCCTTCGAAATTGGAAATTCGTAACACTTTAGCTCTAAGACAGAGATAGGTTTCGCTCCGCTCTATCCATCCTACCGGCTAGTGTCAGAAAGAAGGGCAGTGGCACAATAGAAGCAGTACCGCGATCATTCTTTCGAAAAGAATTCGGAAAAGTCCTGGTTGCCTGCTCCTGATTGGCATGTGGCGGCAAGAAACTCGGCATCGCCCCATGTCGCGGTCCTGGATGTGTCCTCATTATCGGGTTCGCAAAGGTATACCTCCAGGCCCGGATACCCGATGATCCTGAACCCGCTGGAACGCAACATTGCCTCCACCCCCGCATGATTGGGCGCCCACCAGTTTGTCGGGTCATGCGCGAAACGCTTCTCTATGAAGGCCATCTTAGGCCACCCGGGGTCCAGCATGACCTCGCGTTCGTCGATCTCGAAATCACCGGGACCTTCGAAGACCGTCCCACCCGGCATGGTCATTGTCTGGAAGATCATCAACCGGCGAGTTTTCCGGAAAACAGTATCCAGTCCGAGCAGAGGGTAGCGCAGATGGTAAAACACGCCGAGGAAGAGCACGAGATCGAACATGTCCTTTGTGCGGACCAGATCATAGACCTGCAGCTGCTTGAATAATATCCTATCCTCCAACCCGTATTGGCCGGCCGCCCACCGTGCCTGCGCAAGATAGTGGGGATTGGAGTCTATCCCGACCACCTTTGCTCCGCGGGCTGCAAGTTCAAAGCAGTAAAACCCGGCATTGCAGCCGATGTCGAGCACACGCCACCCGCTCAGATCATCAGGCAGATGGGGTACAATCTCTTTCCACTTGTAAGATGGGAAATCACCCAGAAAATGATCCGGCGCCGTCTGTGTCCCGTCCGGAAGATGAAGATTGTGAAACCAGGGGGCAAGAGAGGAGACCGCATCCTGAGTGGTCTCGGCAATATCACCCTCTTCAATGCTGCATGCTTCCTTCATTGGTTTCCTTCCCCACACCACATGTGCTGCTATTCGGAACCAAGTGCTACGATGCTCCGCATTCCCTTCCCTGGTAATTGGGTGGAGCAGGTAAATGGATTCGAGACGGTAGGTATTCTTGGCAGGAAACGCTCTTCTGAATCTCGCGAAGGACAGAATACAAGTATCTGCAATCCCGAATACCTTTACCAGCGTATGGGGCGGGATCTACTCAGATGCTATGTATCTTCTGTCGGACAAATTTGGACTTCTGAAGACAATTGGAAGGGAAAAGCGGAAGACATGAGAATTGCCATGTTCTATCACTCACTGGTGTCTGACTGGAACAACGGCAACGCTCATTTCCTGCGAGGGGTTGTGACCGAGTTGCTGAACCTCGGGCACAAACCTCTTGTCTATGAACCTGCAGACGGTTGGAGTCTCGAGAATCTGAAAAGGAATTACGGGTCCACTCCACTTTCCGAATTCCGCCGCTACTACCATCGTCTCCGCAGCTTTCCATACAAGAGTGAAGAACTCGACCTTGATTCCATTCTGGAAGACGTGGATCTCGTCATTGTCCACGAGTGGAATGAACCGGCGCTCATTCGCAGGCTGGGACGACACAGGCTCAGGAGCCGCCGCTACAAGCTCCTCTTTCATGACACCCATCATCGAGCCTATTCGCACCCTCAGGAAATCGGCGCCTTTGAACTGGAAAATTACGACGGTGTGTTGGCGTATGGAGAAACGATTCAACGCATTTATCTCGAGCACGGATGGAACAGGCGTGTCTGGACCTGGCACGAGGCCGCCGATTCGAATGTCTTCGTACCATACAATGACGTGGAGAAAAACGGAGATGTGGTGTGGATCGGGAACTGGGGGGACGAGGAACGCACCAGGGAATACATCGAGTTTTTCCTGGAGCCTGTCAGGAGTCTTGGGTTGCATGCCATGGCGTACGGCGTCCGATACCCCCGGGAAGGACTCCGGATGCTGAAACAGGCCGGAATAGAGTACGGGGGGTGGGTGGCCAACTACAAGGTCCCGGAAGTCTATTCACGATACCGCCTAACCCTGCATATTCCGCGGAGACCCTATGTCGAAGCCCTTCCGGGTATTCCTACCATCCGCCCTTTTGAGGCCCTTGCCTGCGGCATCCCCCTCATTTCATCCCCCTGGGAGGATTCCGAAGGGCTGTTCTCCCCTGGCGAGGATTTCCTGATTGCCCGCAACGGCCGTGAGATGAAGGAATATGTTCGCCTGCTCCTCCGTCGGCCGGAGATAGGACGACGGCTCAGTGAAAACGGCCGGCGAAAAATCCTGCAGCGCCACACCTGCGCTCATCGCGTGCAGGAACTCCTGGCGATATACGAGGAACTCGGCGTCCCTGCATGCTCCTCCGGAAAACAGGAAAAGAACGGGTACAGGCAACTTCTGAAACCGGTGTCGAACATCCGCCGAAAACGGAACTCCTGAATTACAGCCAATCCGGTCTTCCCCCGGCCAAAATACGCCTTCCACCCCATTTCCGCTCTATTGCCTGACGAAATACTGTCTTTCCTGTTGGGAACAAACCGCCCAGGGTTACACGACGGAGAGCGCGACGTACAACCACATCAAAGGCTGGATTGGAGAACGGATGATCGAAAACCCCGGTAAGGACAACTGGAGCAATCAATCCAGGAGGGCGCTATGCGGCATCTGCTCGGCCGGATGCTGGGTGGTGGTCACTTATGACGGAGAAGGAAAAATTGCCGGTGTATCCCCGGATGCCACATCGCCTCTCGGCATGCTCTGCAGAACAGGGGAGCTCTCCAAAAAGGTAGTCTACTCCCGTGACCGCCTGCTCTACCCCATGCGCAGAACCGGACCTAAGGGCTCTTTCGATTTCCGACGCATTACGTGGGACGAAGCATACGACACCATTGTGGGGCAACTGCACCGCACAAAGGCGGAATACGGTCCGGAAGCGACCGCGATGTACACGGGCAGCGGCAGTTTCGAGCTTGCCCTATGCGATTTTTATCAACCAAAGGGAGTGGCCGTCTCTTCGGCCTCTTCCGTCCTCTTTCCTTTCGGATCCCCGAATACTCTCGGCGTAGGCGCGCTCTGCTATGTCTCTTTCGCCATGATCGCACCCCACGTGACCATGGGGCGCATGTTCATCAATACCTATTCCGATATCGAGAATGCGGATCTCATCGTCATCTGGGGCAAGAACCCGGCTGCGCACTGCCCCCCTCACGATTTCACGCGAATTCAGGCTGCACGAAAACGAGGCGCAGCAATCGTTGTCATAGACCCCCGTCGGACCTCAATGGCGAAGTACCCGGATGCCCAATGGATCCCGGTCCGGCCGGGCACTGACGGCGCCCTTGCGCTGGGGTTGTGCAATGTCCTGATCGAGGAAGAGTTGTATGACGACGACTTCGTATCGAAGTGGACGGTGGGCTTCGATCCCTTTGCTCGGTACGTTCACCACTTCCGGCCGGAAGTGGTGGAGCATATCACGGGTGTCCCCGCGGAGACTGTTCGAAGCCTTGCAAGGAGGATCGCCGAGGCGGACGGCGTAGCGCCGGTCATGTACAGCGGACTCGAGTACAGCGACGGAGCGGTGCAGGCAATTCGCGCCACATTCGTCCTCTGGGCCCTGGCAGGACAACTGGACAGGCGCGGCGGACTATGCTTCAGCATGCCGGGCAGCAGGTTCCCGATCAACCGGGAAGGGAATATCCCCAATCCGGATCCGAGGAAAGCTGCCGGGTACAACGACTTTCCGGTCTATACCAGATACCGGGGAGAATTCCATGCGGGCATTCTCCCCAAAACGGTCCTGGAGGGGAAGCCATATCCGATCCGACTGCTGATCAGCCTGGGGGCATCTCTTATCACCTCCTGGCCCGATTCCCGCATCTGGCGAAAGACTTTGAACGCTTTGGATTTCCTTGTCTGCATCGATCGACAGCTCACGGCCGATGCCGCCTACGCCGACATTGTCCTGCCCGCGGCCACCTACTACGAAATCGAATCCTACATGGTTTACGAGTCCATGTTCCGGATACGGGAAAGGGTGATCGAGCCGCTCGGCGAGGCGCGGAATGATTTCTTCATCCTCTCCGAGCTCGCCGGCCGTCTGGGGTACGGGCATCTCTATCCCCGGAACGAGGAAGAGCTGCTGAGAAGCGCACTGAAGGGCTCGGGATATACCCTGGAGGATGTTCGTGCGGCAGGAGGCACAGTCCGAGTCCCCACGGAGATGATGCAGTTCAGGAAATGGGAGAAGGGGTTGCTTCGGCCTGACGGTCTCATCGGATTCGACACTCCTTCCGGCAAATTCGAGATCGCCTCTTCGATCCTGGAGGAGCATGGGTATGATCCTCTGCCCATATATACGGAGCCGGGTGAAAGCCCTCTTTCCAACCCTGAACTGGCCCGGCGATTCCCGCTCGTCTTCAACTCCGGTGCGCGTTCAAATGTTGATCTGCACGCGCTGCACCTGAGCATCCCTGAGCTGAAGAATGCTCATCCCATGCCCACCGTCATGATCAACAGCTCGGACGCTGCAGAAAGAGAAATCCGGCAGGGCGATCCGGTTATCGTCCGGACGCGCAGGGGAGAGGTGCGCATGTATGCGGTCGTCACCGATGACATTGTTTCCGGGGCAGTCGAGGCCAATTCAATGGGAGGCGGGCCGTCAGGCGGGACGTCGTGGGAGAAGGGTAACATCAACGAGCTGACAGATCTTCATCGGTATGATCCCATTTCGGGATTCCCGGTGTACAAGGCCCTGCTCTGCGAGGTCACCAAGGCCGAAAAGGGAGAAACAGCCGCCGTTTCAGCTCCAGGCGAATACACGCTCGATCTGCGCGCGAGGGAAAGTGCACCTGCGCGGTACATTTACCTCGACCACAATGCCACCACTCCGGTTCATCCGGAGGTTGCCTCCGCCGTTTCATCATGCCTCGATGTTTTTGGAAACCCCTCCAGCCTCTATGGACCGGGGAGGGAGGCCAAGGTCCTCCTGGACAATGCACGACGAAATGTCGCACTTCTCATCAATGCAACCGCCAGGCGGATTACCTTCACCAGCGGAGGCACTGAGGCCAACAACATGGCCATAAAGGGCGTTGCGCTTGCGCTTGGGAGATCCAGGCCGCATCTGATCACCTCCGCCATCGAGCATCCATCGGTGCTCAATGCGTTCCGGCGGATCGAAGAACAGGGATTTCGCGTGACCTATCTGACACCCGACAGAACGGGGGTCATCCGGCCGGAGGACCTGGACTCCGTCATCAGCGACGCCACCGGTCTGGTAAGCATCATGGCAGCGAATAATGAGACAGGGGTCCTGCAGCCGATCGGAGAACTCTCCCGCATTGCTCACCGGTATGGCGCACTGTTTCACACCGACGGAGTGCAGGCGGTCGGCAAGATCCCGGTGAATGTGGAGGAGCTCGGGGTGGATCTCCTCTCCCTGTCCGGTCACAAGTTCTACGGCCCGAAGGGGATCGGCGGTTTGTTCATACGAAAAGGAACCCCGATGGTGCCGCTGATAGACGGAGGAAAACAGGAAAAGGCATTGCGCGGGGGCACCGAAAATCTTCCCGGCATCGCGGGCCTTGGAAAGGCGGCCGAACTGGCCCTGGACAACCTGCCGAAGGTGGGGGGTATCGAAATCTTGCGCGACACCCTGGAGAAAAGGATATTCGAGAGGATTCCCGGCGCCAGGCGAAACGGTCGGCGGGAAAAGAGACTTCCCCATACGTCCAACTGCATGCTGCCCGGAATTCGCGGAGAATCCCTGGTCCTCGCGCTCGATGCCAAAGGAGTCGCCATTTCGTCGGGCTCCGCCTGCCATGCGGGATCACCCGAGCCCTCTCACGCCCTTCTGGCAATGGGTCTTTCTGAAGAGGAGGCGCATTGTTCCCTTCGATTCTCCCTGGGGATATCAAACACCATGGAGGAGGTCGAATATGTCGTCCGCTGCATTGAAGAAATCGTAACAAGGGAAAAAACCCTCGTGAGGTTCGTTTCATGCAGATGAGAAGAGAAGAAAGGGCGAATGCGGAATGCGGAATGCGGAATGCGAAGAGGAAGTTCATTACTTCCGAATTCCGAATTTCCCCTTCCGAATTCTCTTATGACAGCCAGTTTGCAGTCGATGTCCTGGTCGGGCTTTCCGGCTCTCCCAAGATGCTGCAGAGCAAGTACCTTTACGACGTCGAAGGCAGCAGGCTTTTTCAGAGGATCATGGAATTGCCCGAGTATTACCTGACGCGGTGCGAGTTTGAGATCCTCTCCTCTTATCGCCAGCGGCTGGTGGAAATCCTGCGTGGAAAACCTTTTCATCTGATCGAACTGGGGGCCGGAGACGGCACCAAGACAAAGCTGCTGATAGAGTATTTTCTCAAGGGAAGAATGAAGTTTCGTTACGTTCCGATCGATATCTGCGGGGAAGCGATACAAAGCCTGGTGCAGGAGCTCGGCCGTTCCTATCCATCGCTCGATATGGAAGGGCTGATCTGTGAATATTCAGACGGACTGAACCGGCTGTCCAGAGTGTACCGGGAAAACGATTGGGTCAACTTGGTCCTCTTTCTCGGGTCCAATATCGGGAACCTCAGCCCCCATGATGCAAGGACCTTCATGCACACTCTCTGGAAGGCGCTCAATCCGGGTGACTACGTTCTCATCGGGTTCGATCTCAAGAAGGAGATCAGACTGTTGAACCGGGCTTATGACGATTCCCAGGGAGTGACCGCTGAATTCAATCTGAATCTCCTGAACCGCATCAACCGTGAGCTGGGAGGCGATTTCGATCGCAGCCGATTCACTTACTTCAGCAACTACAACGTACATTCCGGGGCGGTGGAAAGCTTCCTCATCAGCCGTGAAAACCAGCAGGTACACCTCAGCTGCCTGAAGCAATCGATATGGTTTCACGAATGGGAGCCGATCCAGACGGAGTTCTCGTACAAGTACCTCAAATCTGAAGTCGAGGAAATGGCGCTGGATTCAGGATTCATCCCTTTGGAACACGCGCTGGATTCCAGGGGCTACTTCATGGATTCACTTTGGCAGGTACGGAAGCATTGATCCATTGGCATCGTGCGATGAATTCGCATCTTCGTCATTCCGGACTTGATCCGGAATCCAGTCTGGTTTATGGTTTTCATTGTCCTTTAATTCGATGTTGAACGTTGGATGTTCGATGTTGGACGTTCATCTCTTTTTTATTCCAGTAGCTTTTCGTCTTCTCATCTTCTCATCCTCTCTCTTTTTTATCACGCATGCGCCAGCGAAAGGCTGTGCCCATAAGCTTTGCGTGTGAAAGCCTGAAAGGCCTCTTCCAATCCGAGTCCCGGGAATTTCATCCTGGAGACCATGGTTTCACCCAACCCGAGCCTGCCCGCTTCCCACAAATGCCTGACCCCCTGGAGTTCAAATCCGAGGAGCCGTGCGCCTACGATGTCTGCGGCCAACGCATCCCGGCAGGCGATGACCAGACCTGTTTCAAACGCATGGCCGCCAAGGGGACCGGTACCTATCATGGCGGGGTGGCCGGCTGTGACAGCCAGATGGATGGGGAATCGTCTGTACATGGCCGCGATGAAGGAGTGCATGTCTTCGAAAAAGGCGTGCTCATGCAGTCTTTTCGATCGCGGATGCCCATAATAATCTGCGGCGGGGAACGACATGGCGATGTTCTTCAATGCGAGCGTCACCGTTGCCTCTTCATGCACCTTGAGCTGGTTGAGGGCGATCAATGTCTCATATTCCAACACGCGCCGGTTGACGACCACGTTCCCTTGCGGGCCGATCACCTCTCCCCCTCCGTACTCGAGCTTGATCTCCTCAAACGGCGGCCGATTGTGGTCGTGGAACTCCACTCCCTCCTCACGGATTACCTCCATCAGCCCCGCCGCCTCCAGGATTTCATCCGTTTCCCCTGCCCCCGACCCGCCGCTGACGACGAGCTTTTCCGGGTCATAGCGCTTTATGTATCTTAGCATTGCCCTGAGCGTGTCGGGCTGGGTGACTCCGGTCCTGTCCGATGCCGATGCATAGGTTTCATTCGGCTTTACCGCAACGAGTTTCCCGCGAATCAGGGATTCCAGGTCCAAATGATCGAGCGCCCGAAAAACAGCGCTCTCGATGTCGTCGTCCTGGGTGATTGCGACTGTAGTCATCTCTAACCCTATGGTTGAGCATCCCTGCCTTGTTGTTACTGCCTACTGCTTACTTCTTACTGCTTACTGCTCTCTGCTTACTCTCTTCCGCGATCAGATCCTTTACCGCCGGGGCCTGGATTACCTTTCCATCCCTGTCAAATCTGGATCCGTGGCAGGGACAGTCCCAGCTCTCCTCAGCATTGTTCCATGTGACCTTGCAGCCCATGTGCGTGCAGGAAGGGGAAAGCACGCGCGTTGTCCCTTCTTCATCTCTTGACGCAGCGAACTCCTTGCCGTTTTGTTCAACGATCCCTCCTTCACCCGGCTCCAGATCGGAAAGGCTCTTTTCCGCCCTCCCGGTCACTCTGTCCGTAACGAACATCTCTGCAATGTGGATGTTCTGTGAGAAGAATTTTCTGGAGATGAAAGGGGTAAAACGATTGGGATCGAATACACCGCTCCAGGGGTTCTTTCGTCCTGCGATCATGTCGGAGAGGAGCACCCCTGCAACCGTGCCGTTGGTCATGCCCCACCCCTGGAACCCGGTGGCCACGTAGATTCTTCTGGACAACAGGGAATGGCGGCCGATGAACGGGACCTGATCCACCGGGCTGTTGTCCTGTGTGGACCATCTATAGAGAATGTCTCGAATCCTGAAATGATCTCGCGCAAAGGTCTCGATCCTCCTGTACCTTTCCGCCGTATTTCCTTCATGACCTACCTCATGGTCCTCACCGCCTAAGAGAAGGTAGTCTTCACCGTTATCGGTGCGATGTTTCCGTATGGTGTGAAAGGGTGCATCCAGGCTGATGTACATCCCTTCCGGGGCTTCCTGCTCCAGGCTCATGGCCGTCAGGTAAGAACGAAAGGGCGTCATCTTCGCAAAGAAGAGCCCCCGGTTCAGTATTGGAAAATGGGTCGCCACGATGACCTGATCGGCTTTGACGACACCTCTTTCGGTGATCACCCTGCAGGGGCGCCCTTCCTCCACGTCCCCCACCCTCGTGTTTTCAAAGATCCGGCTGCCTCCGCCCGGTATGATCTCAGCCATTGAGAGAAGGTATTTCCTTGGATGAAAATAGGCCTGATTTTCATAGCAGATGGCCCCTTTGACGGGGAACGGCAGAGGGAGGGATTCCGTGTACGTGACCGGGAGCCGCAGGTCGCCGGCAATCTCCACCTCTTTCTGGATCCTCTCCAGGTTTTGATCTTCGCAGGTGTATGTGCAGGCGAAGGACCTTCGAAAGTCACACGACACGCCTCTTTCATCGGCGAATGCGGCAATGAACTCCACTGCCCCCTGGTTGGCTTCGGCATATTGGCGCGCCTTTTCCTCCGAAAAACGGTTGATCAGGTCCTGATAGATCACATCGTGGCCCGACGTGATCTTGGCCGTGCTGTGAGCGGTCACACCCCGCGCGATTCTTCCAGCCTCGAGGACGGCCACCTTCGCTCCTGAGTGCTTCAGCAGCACCGCTGCTGTCAGCCCGGCGATTCCCCCACCCACAACTGCCACATCAAAGGACATGGTACAGGGCAGGGCCGGATGTTCCGCTTCGTCAGCCGTGTCTATCCAGAGGGGTGTTGTCTTGCCGCGCGTAAATTCCCTGTAGTGGTCGATCCCCATGAATCTCCTTCCATTGCCGCAGGTCCCCATCCCTCCTGCCAAAGAAGAGGAATGAGATGTTGATGAGAAGTCAGTCGGGGGGGTGCACGAAAATCCGTCTGGCCGCCGCCCGAAGATCTTCGAAGAGCATAACATCCGGATAGGCCTGTCGCTGTAGCCCATGAAGAGGCGGCCAATACCGTCCACTCGACAGCCTGTTTAGTGCATTTCATGTCCGCACCTGTCCTGCTAGGTCCAACGCCTCAGGAGTCGTATGAAGGGAGAGAAGAATCGGGGCGTGAGCAGCGATTCTTCTCCTCTTTTGCGGGGCCGAGAGAGCATATATTCGACCATAGCCCTTGCGCCACCTGAGACCTCTGCAAGAACCAGCCCCGGAGGAAATCTCCTCCTCTTACCGGTGAACCCTCCACATAGACGATCCCTGAGTTGGAAAGCCCAGAACCAGGACGAGGCCTCGGAGAGCGCTTTCCTGCGATAGAGCGGATCTATTTCGGCTATTTTCAAAAGGGCGGAGATGTAGCCGTGTCCCCACAGATGCAGGGTTCTTCGGAGCTCTTTGTATGTTCTGGGATATCGATGAAAAACAATCGCCCTCGGCTCGTACAAAAGCTCGAAATCCGTCCTCACCACCCTGAAGAATATCTCGAGATCCTCTTCAGCGCGGATGGAGGCATCGAAACCGCCAACCCGAAGCAAAGCGGACCGCCTAAAGGACATGTTGGCGCCGGCGCCGAATTTCCAACTCTGAACTGGATACGCTTCGGTGGGAGCGTGCGAGTTTCTGCCAAAGACAACTCTGGCAAAACCTTTGCTGAATCCCCCACGCTCTGCAAGAAGTCTCTGCGCCCGTGTCTTGAACTCCATGGGCAGCACGGGGCCTGTGCAGCATCCCAGTCTCGGATTTTCGGCGAAGCTTTGCGCAACGGCGCGGGACCACCCTGTAAGCGGACGAGAGCCGTCATCGATAAAGGACAGGATATCCCCATAGGACTCGGCTATACCCAGGTTACGGGCGCCGGCCAGTCCCAACTCAGGCCCTGACACATACCTGCATCCTGGAAACCGGTTTCTCATCAACACCTGGGTCCCCGTATCTTCAGGGAGGATGTCGATCACCACGATTTCCATGGCCGCGTATTGCTGCTTCAGAAGGGCTTTGAGGCATAACGAAAGCTCATCCGGCCTGCTCTTGGTGCATACGATGACTGAAATAGAAGGCAACATTATATTGTTGAGCTCATGGTTGTTGGATTACTTAATCTCGTTACCTGCTGACCGGCAATAAGGTCTTTCTTGTAAATCTCCGCAACCCGATCCTTTATTGAATAACCCAATGGGTCTTAGCCGGTCATTGTCGCCGGAAGGACCGACCCATTGCGTAGCATGCGTGCCAGGAATTCCATCTTCCCCCAGTTGCGCACAGGGCAGGGTTTGCTACTCTTATGAAGCGGTCCAAGACGGCCGGGAGAGAGTTGGGGGGTAGGGGACCTGCCGCCGGCCTTCCCCGGAATTCACGTCAAGTTTGCCTTCTGGGGAATGATTTCAGGGGAGACGGTTTCCGGAGGGATGCTTTCCGACAGCATGCGGACCCCATGCAGCGGTGAATCATAGATCTCAAGAAGCCTCTTCAATTCATCCCCTTCCAGGATTTCTTTTTCCAGCAGAATCCGCACTATCCGATCGAGAGCTGCCCGTTTCTCCGTGAGGAGCGATTTCGCCTTTTCATAGGCTTCCCAGATGAGCTGTTTGATCTCATCGTCTATCTCGCGGGCAGTCTCCTGACTGTAAGTCTTCAGGGTGCCGCCACCCGAATCGAGGAAAATCGATCTCTGATCCTTCTCAAAGGCGATTGGGCCCTGCACCCGGCTCATTCCGTACTCCGTGATCATTTTCCGCGCAATGGTGCTCGCCATGTCCAAGTCATTGTGGGCGCCGGTGGAGTGTTCACCGAAAACGAGTTCTTCCGCCGCCCTTCCGCCGAGAAGAATGGTCATTCGATCGATCAGCTCCGATTTGGTCATCAGATAACGGTCCTCGGCCGGCAGTTGCAGCGTATGGCCGAGAGAGCCTGTGCTCCTGGGGATGATGGTGACTTTATGGACAGGATCGGCATGAGGAAGACAGGTCGCGGTAATGGCATGTCCCAGTTCGTGGTACGCCACCATCCTCCTTTCCTTTTTGCTGATCACCCATTTCTTCTTCTGGGTGCCTGTCTGTACACGGTCAATAGCCTCCTCGAAATCGGCCATGTCAACCGCCTGCTTGTTCTTCCGGGCGGCAAGGAGCGCGGCCTGGTTCACGAGATTCCCGAGATCCGCGCCAACCATTCCAATCGTCCTTGAGGCCAGAACCTTGAGATTTACATCATCGGCCATCTTGATCTTTTTGGAATGGATCTCAAGAATCGCTTCCCTGCCTCTGACGTCAGGACGGTCCACGAGGATATTCACATCGAACCTTCCGGGCCTGAGGAGGGCCTGATCCAGGATTTCGGGTCTGTTGGTGGCGGCCATCACGATCAACCCCTGTTTCGGATCGAATCCGTCCATTTCAGACAGGAGTTGATTCAATGTCTGCTCGCGCTCCTGATGGTCTCCCATGGGATGAGAGCTCCTTGCCTTTCCCAGCGCGTCCAGTTCGTCTATGAAGATGAGGCAAGGGGTCATCTCGCGCGCCTGCCGGAACAGATCCCTTACCCTGGATGCACCCACCCCTACATACATCTCGACAAAATCGGACCCCGTGGCGCTGAAAAAGGGGACTCCTGCCTCGCCGGCCACCGCCCTCGCCAGGAGGGTCTTTCCCGTTCCGGGAGAGCCGACAAGAATCACTCCCTTGGGAAGTCTTCCCCCCAGGAGTTGAAAACGCTGTGGCGCCTTGAGAAACTCGACGATCTCTTTCAGCTCCTCCGTAGCCTCCTCCAGGCCGGCAACCTCGCTGAAGGAAACCTTGGGGTACTCCTGCGTGTACAATTTCGCCTTGCTCTTGCCGAAACCCATCAGCCCCCTGTCAGACGAGGACCTCCGACTGAGAATAAACCAGATGAGAAGGATGATGCCGAGTGAGATCATCCATCCGGGGATGGATCCCCAGGCGCTCCCCCGGCTTCCAGAGTACATGGTCCCGCTGGCCTGCAGATCGCTGATCAGGTCCGGGTCGCCCACTCGGACTGTCTCAAATCTCCGGGTCGCCTCAGTTCCGGACCCTTTCATATAGCCATGAATGGTCTCCGGCCCAATGACCACTTCCTCGATCTTGCCCTGCTTCAGGAGCCGCTTGAATTCACCATAGGGAATTTCTCCTGCGTCGGCTCCTCCTGCACCGAAGAAGAAAACCGCGAGCGCAAGCAGGATTGTAATGGCCGGTTTCATGAGACACCTCATCAGAATCGCTCAGTCACAGGCGCATGGCCGGAGTAGAAGCCAGCTTCACTTCCCAACCAGCCAGGCTTGGATCGCAGGGATTCTGGAAAACTGTCATTGCGATGATTAGCCGTAAGGCCCCAGATCTTTCCTCCAATCAGATGTAATAAGATGAACGTGCTCCTTTTAAAGACGTGCGAAGGATCCCCTCTGCAAAGGGACCCTGACGCAAATCTAATCAGCCAAAAGGTCCTGAACAAATGGGGTTCACACTGTATTTCCTGAATATCAAGGTCAGTACTCCCGTATGGGTATTGGGCCGGGGCGCCATCCGAAACACCTGGAAAGGGGTCTCTCCGCGACCAAAAAACCGGACTTTTTCCTCTCCTGCCTCACTTCAGGCAACCGGCAGTGTGGCGCCGAAAAGGCTTAAAAATGGTTCTATGTCGTAGAAACAAGGCGTAAAAATAGTGGAAACGAATACATCCATGGCTCTGCGTCGATACAAGGTGGAGCGTATTTATAAACCCCTTCGGAAAAAATAGAAGGATATGAAGAGAATGGAAAGCAGGAGCCTATCCGCTCCAGACGTAGAAAACCGACTCAAAGGAGCAGCAGCATTTTGGAAGCAAGAAACGATGAGAAGTGGCGTGTGTTGATCGCCGAAGATGAAACTCTGGTCCGGGAGGGCCTTAAGGCCATGTTGTCATCGGACCCGAGCTTCGAGGTGGTCGCCGAGGCCGCCGATGGCATGGAGGCAATACGATCGGTTGAGGAGACAAAGCCTGATCTTGTCCTCCTGGACCTCAACATGCCTAAAATGAGCGGTATCGCTGCGCTGAGGAATATCCGGAAGCAGTCGGAAACCGTGAAGATCCTCGCGCTGACCATCCATGAAGGCGAAGAATACGTACTCGACGTTTTCAGGCTGGGAGGGAATGGCTATTGTCTAAAAGAGGCCAGCCGGGAGGAGTTGTTCCTGGCCATCAGAAGTGTTCTTGCAGGGAAACCCTATGCGAGCCCGGAAATTCTGGACAATGTTCTTGCCGTGTACATGGGCGGAAAGCCCGAGGCTCGGGAAGGCCCTTTGACCCATCTCAGTGTGCGTGAGCAGGAAATCCTGAAACTCATCGGCGAAGGGTATTCCGTCAAGGAGATATCCGAATACCTCTTTATCAGCAGAAGAACCGTTGAAAAGCATCGCTACAATATCATGAAGAAATTGAACCTCCACCGGACTTCCGCACTGGTTTGCTTCGCTATGGAAAACGGCCTCGTGACCTCATTCAGAAAAGGAAATACCAACAGGATAGAGGCGGCGGTCGAATAGGACGGCGGCATGCCCTTTAACCATGCCGGTCCCGGGCGGGCGCAACCCTTCGTCAGCTTACATCCCGAGCTTTTTCCTCATTGGTTTTGTTATGGACTGGCGGACGGTGAAGAAATCCGACCAGGGATCCGGCCGGATCAAAAGATCGGAGCTGTTCTCGACTCTGAATCGATCGGGAGAAGAGTCAGGGGAAAGATCATCCCAGGACAGAGGGGCCGCCACTGGAGCCAAAGGCCGCGCACGGGTCGAGTATGGGGCTACCGCTGTTGAGCCCCTCCCGTTTCTCAGGTAGTCAAGGAACACCTTGCCCTTTCGTTTGGATTTGTTCATCACCGAGACGAGGAGGTCAGGCTGTATCCTGACCAGCTGTTGCGCTACCCTTCGGGCGAACTCCTTCACTTCGTCCCATGTCGGCCCCCGGGCAATTGGCGCCACTACGTGGTAGCCTTTGCCCCCGGTCGCCTTGAGGAAACAGACAAGACCAAGGTCTTCCAAGAAGTTGCGTAAAAGCTGGACCGACTTGACGAGCTGCCGGGAAGAGATCGACTCACCGGGATCCAGGTCGAAAATGAGCCGGTCAGGCTGCTCCAGCCGATCGGACCTGCTCCCCCAGGGGTGGAATTCGAGAACACCGAGCTGAACAAGGGAGATGAGACCCTTCAGATCCTTGACAGCCACGTACATCCCTACTTCTTCCTTCTCCTGAACCGGGATCTCCTTGAGGACAGGAGGAGTCTGTTCCGTTAGATGTTTCTGGTAGAAACACTTCTTCTGACGGCCCTGAGGACAACGGACGAGAGAAAGCGGTCTACTCTCAAGATGAGGAATGATCAGGTCCGCTACCTTTTGGTAATAATCCGCAAGAGAGATCTTCGTCAGACCCTGTTCCGGATAGAGGATGCGCTCGGGGTTGGATATGGAAATCCCCGCAATCCTGTTTTCTTTGGAGTTCAGGGAAGACGATCGCCGTTTCCGGGTGCTTTCGGTTGATCGGGAGCCGCGCTCGCTTTGAGGCGAAGCATCGGGGATCTCTCGATGGATTTCCCGCGGGTTCTTATCCTGCCTCAAACCCTTGAACGAAGGGTGCCGAAGAATTCCTTCCTTCGTCCACTCTGTGAACTCGACCTCTGAAACGAGCTCCGGTCTTACCCAGTGCACGCCGCGCGCTTCTCTTCCCTTCGGAGGATTTCGAAAAGGAGTCCTATCCGCTCCAAGCGGCTTGAGCTCGGACATCATCTGCCGGAGAGAAGATTCATTGAAGCCAGTGCCTACACGGCCGGCATAGATCAACTCTCCCGCGTCGTTGTAGAACCCGATAAGAAGCGCGCCGAAGCCGACGCGTGAACCGCTGGGATCGGAATAGCCTCCTATGACGAACTCCTGTCTCTTTACACATTTTACCTTTAGCCAGTTCCCGGATCGGCGCTGCTCATAGCGGCTGTCCTGCCGTTTGGAGACGATCCCTTCCATTCCAAGCTCGCAAGCCTGGGCATAGACGGTTTTCCCCCTGCCTTCGATATGATCCCCGTAAAACAGGGAAGGAGGCGCGCCCGCATTCTCAAGAACCTCCTTCAGCAGTCCCTTTCGATCCGCAAGGGGTGTCCGGGTAAGGTCATATCCCTCGTAATAGAGGAGATCGAAGATGTAGTATCCGATGTTCCCGATTTTCCCCCAGGGCAGCAAACCCTCAAAAGCGTTTTGAAGTGCCTGAAAATCGGTCGTGCCGTCCGGCCGGAGCACCACTACCTCTCCATCGAGAATCACATTCTTCATCCCCAGTGAGGAAGCATCCCGTGCAATGGAAACGAACCGCGACGTCCAGTCGTTTCCGTTCCGGCTCAAGAGCCGCACGTCCTTTCCCTTTTTGAAGCAGAGAATGCGATACCCGTCATACTTGATTTCATGTACCCAGCGCTCTCCCTGGGGTGGTTCTTTGACCAGTATGGCGAGCTGCGGCCTTGTGTGGGACGGCATGGCAGAGCGGCGTGCTCCTGGGAGCGCCGCAGGGTCAGGGGGTTGGATTTCCCCCTCTCTCCCGGTCCACACACGATCTTTGGATGAGCCAATCTCATCCATGGTCCTTCCGGTCGCTGCACTGAGCGGCTGCTCTTTCAAGATGTCATAGTCCGTTCGCGCTTCCTCGTCCTTTCTCTTGATCAGCAGCCAGTTTTTTCCTTCCCCACCGGCTTTCCCGGCCATGCGCGCCAAAGTCCAGGACCCTTTCAGTTTCTCCCCGCTCAGACGGAAGGTCAGGTGGCCTTTGCGGTATTTCGCCGCCGCATCTCCGTCCGGAAACCACTCCCCCCGATCCCACAGCATGACGGTCCCCCCGCCGTATTCCTTCTCCGGGATCACCCCCTCGAACGAGCCATACTCGACAGGATGGTCCTCCACATGCACGGCCAGCCTCTTTTCCCCCGGATCGAGGCTGGGTCCCTTGGGAACCGCCCAGCTCTTCAGAACCCCTTCCATCTCGAGCCGCAGGTCATAATGCAGACGACTGGCCGCGTGTTTGTGAATCACATATGAACGCTCCCCTGTGGCGGGCTTGACCTCGCCGGCCGGTTCTGGTGTGCGGGTGAAGTCTCGCTTTTTTCTGTATTCGCGGAGGCCCATTCAAGTGCTCGCTGCGGTCGTCCCTATTCCTTTTCAATCGAAGGAGATTCTTATCTGCCCTTACTGACCTCTGTCCTCTGTCTTCTGTCTTCTGTCAATGCGCTATGCGTCTTGTGCTCTATGCTCCATACGCTTGGATCTTTGCCCTTTGGCTTTTGCGGTGTGCGCCATCCTTGCGCCCTGGTCCTTCGCTTTCTTCTCTTTCTCAGTGCGCTCAACGCTCCTTTTGAGCACATCCATCAAATTGATGACATCGGCCGTCACTCTCTCCTCTTCGGGTGGTGCTTCCGGCGCGAACTGTTCGCCTTTCTTTGCCTTTTCGTCGATCCAATTCATCAGCGCTTCGCGGTAGTCGTCCTTGTATTTTTCCGGCGTCCAGTCGGATGTCATGTTCTCCACGAGCTTTATGCCCATCTCCACCTCACGTTCGGAGATTTGATACTCCTTTAGATCGGACTGGGGGAGGTCGAACTCCTCGGGTTTTCGCACCTCCTGATCGAAACGCAAGAGTTCCAGCACAAGAGCGTCACCCTCCGCCAAGAGCGCGGCGAGATACTGGCGGGTCCGGATGACCACCTTGGAGATGCCGACTTTTCCTGTCCTCCGAAGAATCTCCCTTAGAAGCACATATCCCTTCTCTCCTTTTTTGCCGGGCATAAGGTAGTAAGGTTTATCGTAGTACACATAATCGACATCTTCTCTGTCCACGAAGTCCTGGATCTCCACCGCCTGAGTGGCTTCCGGTGCTGCTCTCTTGAAATCCTCCTCTTCTACAAGAACATAATTCCCCTTGTCATATTCAAACGCCTTGACCACTTCTGACCAGGGAACCTCCTCGCCGGTCTCTTCATTGACACGCTCATAGTGGACCCGCGCCTTGTTGCGACTGTCCAGAAGCTTGAAATGCAGCTCATCGCGCTTCTCAGCCGAATAGAGAGTCACGGGGATATTGACAAGACCGAAAGTGATATGCCCTTTCCAGATCGGACGAGCCATGGTTCACCTCCTTGACGAGCCGCCGGCAACATCTTCCCATTGGCCCGGGACTCATATTCTTTTAAAGATTATATTAAGAACGCATCGCGGAGAATAAAGGCCTTCCTGCATTCCTGAAAGGAGATGACACTAATTTCAGGTACTTCTCTGGAACCGCTCTTTTCTTCATCCTCGTCGTTCTTAATAAGAAGAACGGTAACACTTCAGCCCTATGAAGAATGGCACAGGATTGGGCATAGGGTTGTCTTTTCAAGAAAATGGGGACCGCCTCGAAGGGGTGGGAGTCCAAGCGAAGCGCGGACAACGAAGACGCACCAGGGAAGACTCTTTTGAACACAGAGGGATGATGATCCAGTGAAGAATCTCTCCCGAAACCTCCGAATTGCGCTCGGCATCCTGTCGTTGATCCTGGGGTTTGCCGGGCTGGCTCTTCCCATACTCCAGGGATGGCTTTTTCTCGGCATCGGTCTGGTGCTGCTGGCAAAAGATGTCCCGTTTTTTCAGAGACTCTCCGACAAGCTTGAACGCCGCTTCCCGAAGCTCGCAAGAATGCGAAAGGCGGCGAAGAGAAAGTTTACCCCCGGCAAGAAGCCGTGAGCCACTGCGTCTTTTCCTTGTGGCCCGTTACTGCTCCGACTTTCTGAAAATACGGCTCATTCCCCATTTTTATATTTCCGGCACGCACCTATCTTAGATGAAACCTGAAAAAGCCGGGGTATCGATGCGCGCGAGAACGGAAAAAAAAAGAAGCCACGCGGTGGAAAAATTCATCCTCCGGAGTATGGCTACGATCATGAGCAGAAAGTCCAACGGCGGAACAATCTCCCCCGACGCATTGGCGATCATACCGTTCTCGGGCTATGCCACGAATGCAGTATTTCACTTCAGAGGGCGGGTGGTTGAGAAATCAGGCGTCGTCCGCATGGACCACCACGATACCTTTATTGATAACGCCCAGAAGATGTGGAAACGTTTCTTTATTCGTCCCGGCAGTGGCGTTACGGTTCGGGTACGGTTCGACTCCATGCACAGAATGGTGAACACAACCACGCAAGGTTTCTTCCATGCGGATTTGGAGTTGAACCGCCCTCTTTCCAACTCAACCCGGCGCCCCGTTAAAGTGGAGGTAGTGAATCCACGAACGCAACCTCCTGTTCAGGCAATGGGAGAGGTGTTCTTTCCCCCGCATGGAGCACGTATCGGGATCATCAGCGATATCGACGACACCATCATGTCTGCCCACGCGACAAACCCTTTCAAAATGATCAGCCTGTTGATGTTTTCCAACGCATTCACAAGACAGCCCTTTCCGGGCGTAAGACCGTTTTATAGAGCCCTCCATGGAGGTCTGACCGGATGCGAGCGAAATCCCTTTTTTTATATCTCAAGCAGTTCCTGGCAGATGTACGACATCCTACAGGACTTCATGGACATTCACGGATTGCCGCCCGGACCCATTTTCCTTCGTGAACTACCCTTCACCGGGTCGATGAAAGACCCCTGGCGGCACGGGTACAAACTCAAAAGGGTCCATGAGATCCTTGAATCATACCCCGGTCTTCCTTTCGTGCTGCTCGGGGACAGCGGACAGAGGGATGTCGAGATTTACAGTCTGATCGTGCGGTCTTTCCCGGGCAGGATTCCCGTCCTCTACATACGGGATGTCTTGCCCAGCGCATTGCGGCGCAGCAGGATTGCAGAGATTGCGGTCAAAGTGAAAGATTGGGGCAGCGAGCTTGTTCTCTTGAATGACACGATGGCGGCCGCGAGGCATGCTGCAATCAGGGGCTGGATCCCTGTTGAACGGTTGTCGGAGATCGAAAACGACCGTGTGAAAATGGAATACCCGGAAAGGTCTTTCGACGCGGGCAAGACACCTGTCCCGCCTGCGGCTTATCACGAGGACGAGGACACGTCTTTAGGCTTATCACGAGGAAAGGAGGTATTCATGACAGCGGCTCGTCGGGAGAATCCTGTCCCCGAGCATGCTGCAGGAGCGACGCTCTCGGCGCCTTGAAGGGCTGGGGGTATATGTCTTTCGTTCCGATTAATGTACCAGATATCCGGGACAGGTTGGTTCCGTCCTGTTTGAGTTCCGCAGCTCCTGGCTGGATGACCGTACGCCGGGGCGGGATGCGGTGGATTACTTAACCTACAACCCACGCACAGATTCCAAAAGTCCGGCATCAGGAGCCGGAGACCGGCATCAGGAGCCGGAGAAAGGAACCATGTGGTCAACGAAAAGGAGGACGAACATGAAGAATAAATGGACAAAAGCAATGGTGGCCTTGGGATTTTCACTTTTCCTCATGATCTCTGCCTGTGACCAGGGTGGCGGAGGAGGACAAGAAGAAAGAGGCGGAGCTCCGGGGGTAGTGCCGGAACAAAGGACTGACAGGCCCGCTCCGGCACCGGGAACACAGCCACCGCCTGCGGGACAGACGCAACGCCCCGGCGGCCCCTCGGGAGAACGGGAAGGGTTTAGCACTGATGCGCCGAAACCACCAAGTGGCACAGAGAGGCCGGAGACCACTCCGCAACGACCGCCGGCGAGCTAATGAAGTTGCAGGCGGAGCATTGTTGTAGTGCTCTCCTTCAGCAAAGGGCGACTCCAGAGAGTCGCCCTTTTTTTGGTTTCCGCCACTAAGACACAAAGACACATTTTTGCCACCAAGACACAGAGACACGAAGATAGCATGTTTTTCTTTGTGTCTTTGTGTCTTTGTGGCGGACCTTCTTTTGTTGCTTTTCCCGATAAGCCCTGCCCATGCCTAAGATTAAGATTTTCAACCTATTGCTCAATCGCCAAGGCGCACGTAAGTTTCTTGAAACGACGCATGAGGCACGTCTCCTGTTGCATTGCCTCCGGGGAGGTCCCCCGAAAAAAGACCTGAAGTTCCCGATGTGGATTAATCTAAAAAACAAAGGAGAGTAGAGATGAAAAAACTATTTCTTGTGTTATGCGTATCCGTCGTTGTGTTGAGCATGGCTTCATTCGCCTCCGCACAGCAGAGGGGTTACCAGGGAGGTCAGAGCAGCCAGTATGGAACACAGGATCAATACGGCCGGCAGGACAGATCACAGTGGCAGTATGGTGAAAGAGATCCGCAGCAGCGCCAGTATGGGACCCAAGACCGGCAGCAGTGGGGCAGGATGGACCAGCAGCGTCAGCAGCAGATGGGCCAGCGGTTTTCCCGCGCTACCGACTTGATGGACAAGAAAGTGAAGAACGACCAGGGGCAGGAACTTGGGAGCGTCAAGGATCTGATCATTACCAGAAACGGCCAGGTTGCGTACCTGATTATTTCAAAAGGCGGCGTTCTGGGGATGGGCGGCGATAATATCCCCATTCCCTTCAGGAGTGCCGATTTGAGCCAGCAGCAGGATTCGATCATCCTCTCTAACATCGACAAGCAGCAGCTGGAAAACGCCCCCACGATCAGTGAGAACAATTTTCAGATGCTGGAAGACCCCCAGTTTCAGAGGGAAGTCTTCAGCTATTACGGCCAACAGAGGGGCATGAGCGGATACCAGCAGCAGCGGGATTATCCGCAACAGCGTGAATATCAACGGCAGCAACCCGATACAGGGACGTATCAGCAACAGCAGCAACAGCGCCCAATGACGCAGCAGAGATCCGGGCAGACGCAAAGATAGAAATTCATTACCGTGCGGCGGAGGGCATACAGGGGGCTCCTGTGTGCTCCCCGCTTTTTTCGGCTTCTGGAGTTCAGAAGCCTTTTTTGTTGCGCAATGGATCGTGAATCGCGTAGATACTGGCGGTTGATATGTGAAGAAAATCCCCGATCCCGGAAAAAACTTTAACCATGCAAGCTCTCTTGAAAAGGAACTGGTTCTTCGGAGGCATTCTCGTTGTGATCCTCATGGCCTTCGGTCTCCCGGGACTGGGCCGATTGGTTCGGGAATACTCCATTTTGAACGTTGGCGTCTCTCTTGCCTTTTTCATTACAGGCCTTACGCTGGAGACCTCCAGCATCGGCGCACAGCTTCGGAAATTCGGTCCGCCGGTTGCGGCCATGGTTTCCTCCCTCGTTGCCATCCCCCTGCTGGCATGGGGCCTGGCTTCCATAATGATGCCTGTGGAATTCGTGATCGGCGTCTGCATTATTGCCACGGCCCCTGTGACCGTTGCCTCCGGCACAGTCATGACCGACGTGGGCAGGGGCAATGTGCCGCTCTCGCTTTTCATCTGCGTTCTGGGAAACGCTCTTGCCATTTTCACCATACCCTTTTCCCTGAATCTGCTGCTTGACTTCGGGGGTCACATCGAACTGCCGGTGCTGAGGATGCTTGGGGGTCTGGCCCTCACGATCCTGGTCCCCACGATCATCGGCCAGCTGGCACGGCCGTTGGTGAGGGAAAGAATCGCGCCCTACAAAAAGGGATTCTCCATTTTTCAGCAATGCATTGTTTTGCTGATCATCTTCAATGCAGTCGCGAGCTCCACTGAACGCATCCTTCAGGCCGGTATCGCCATCCTTGCCGTCCTTGCCTTCATGGTCGTCCTGCACTCCATGGTGCTGGCGATGAATTACGGAACCGCCCGGTTTATGGGTCTCGATCGTCCGTCGGTCACCGCATTTACGATACACACCTCGCAAAAGACCCTTACCGTCTCCTACATCGTATGGGCAGGGTACTTTGCCGCACAATTCCCCATGGCCATGATCCCCGCCATAGGGTATCATCTCACCCAAATGATCATGGACAGCATCGTTGCACAGAAATTCAGGCTTGCCGCCGAGCGGGCCGAGTCCGCGCTCATTTAGAATCCCGGTCTTTCGGGTTTCAGTACTCGGTTTGCCCGCCCTTCCGGGGTGGGGTGTACATCTTTTGATAGAGGCGGCGCCCTTCTCCGGAGAGGGGCCCGGGCACAGGAGGAGAACGGCTTGCAGGAAAAGAGAAAGGACCTCGACGTCTTTCTCAACCCCCGATCCGTGGCGATCATCGGCGCCACGGAAAGACCCGGCTCGTGGGGGTCGTTCATCATGGAAGGGATTTTGTCTCGCCCCTTCAGGGGCAAGATCTATCCCGTCAACCGCCGGGCCGAAAAGGTTTACGGAATCCCCTCGTACGGGGATGTTCGGGAAATCCCGGGAAGAGTCGACCTCGTGGTGGTTGTCACGCCCGAGCAGTCGGTGAAAGATGCCGTAAGGGCATCCGGAGAGAAAAGGGCCCGGGGAGTAGTGATCATCACTGCGGGCTTCGGGGAGGTCTCCTCGAGCGGCTCGGAAAAGCAGGATGAGCTCTCGGAAATCGCCCGCTCCTTCAACATGAACATCCTCGGCCCGAATGTCAGCGGCGTGTTCAACCTCGAGGCCGATTTCAACCCATCCGGGTCGCCCGTAAACCACCTCATTTCCACCCCTCTCGCTGCCGTCTGCCAGGGCGGCTATGCCTTCTACGACCTGTTGGCGTCCGGATTCTACAGAGGCATGGGTGTGGGGAAATTCATTCACACGGGAAACGAATGCGATCTGACCGCGAATGATTTTCTGGAATATTTTGGCGAGCAACCCGATGTGAAAGGGATTCTCATGTATATGGAAACATTTCGCAACGGGAGCAATTTTCTGGAGATAGCGAGAAAAGTCGCAAAAGACAAACCCATTGTGCTCTACAAAGGAGGCAAAACCAACAACAGCGCTCGGGCGGCATCCAGCCATACAGGCGCCCTGAGCGGGATACGAGGAGTGCACGAGGGCGTGTTGAAGCAGATCGGAATCGTAAACGCACCGACCATGGAGCTGCTCCTCCCCCTGGGACACGCAGTTGTGGAACGCCCACCGATGAAAGGCAGACGGGTAGCGATAGTGACCATGGGTGGATCCTGGGGGGTAGCCCTTTCGGATTCCCTGGAAGCCCTCGGCCTGATTGTTCCCGAATTCGGAACCGGCCTGCAGAAAAGGCTGAGAGGACTGGGAATGCCGGCAAGGGCGTCCACCAAGAATCCCATAGACATAGGCGCATCGGGTCTCTTCTGGGACGCCGACAGGATGGTTGAGATCGGGAGGGAGGTTATCTTTTCAGGTGAAGCGGATGGACTCATTCTACATGGGGTGGGCAGGCCGGGCCGGATCGGGCAGAGTCCCCCTCCTGAGCGGGAATCCTTTCTCGACGCGCAGAAACAGACCATCCTGGGATTTGCCGCACTCGAAGAAGCGGCGAAAATCCCCGTCCTCATTGGAACGCGGTACTCCCCCTGGCAAAGTCAGGCTATTCACGAAGTAACCGGTCAGGGCGTGCGCACCTACACCCGTGTTGAGGAGATCGCACAGGTGCTCTCCAGCCTTTACCGGTATTGGCAGAGACATTAGTTGCCCCCCTCTCCGGAGGGTGCCGCATCTTCGAGAAAACGCTTGATCTCCGTGACGAACAGCTCGCCATAGCGCCATAGAGTGTTCATCTCGTATCACCGACTCCGTGTTTCTTTCCCGCCCGTCCTCTACATATGCCCTGCCGGTATGAGCACGCATTGCATCAGGAAATACTGCCTTTCTCTTATTCCCCTCTCAACCATGACTTCTTAAACTTTTCACATGAAGCGTAAAAACCGGCTCCTCCGCATTCTCGGGTGGACACTCAGCGGCATTGTAGCATTGGTGATCATAGTAACCGCGGCTTCCTATCTCGCGGGCGGCCCAATCCGCGACTATCTGACACGCAATGCGAACAAACACATGAAGGAGTATACGATTAAAATCGGTAAAGCCAGGTTTTCCCCGGTATGGTTCGCTCTTACTTTGTACGATGTCAGTATCATCCAGAACGCAAAGCCCGATCCGGCCGTCATCGAGATCCCGTATTTCAGGGCCAGCGTCCACTGGAAACAACTGCTGCGGCTGTATGTGGTGGGCGATCTGCGGCTCGACGGGCTCAAGGTCCATGTCGATCTGGGAAACGTGGAGGAGGAACAGGAAAAAGATTACCCTGTCAGGGAGGAAGGGTGGCAGCAGGCGCTCCAGTCCATCTACCCGCTCGAAATTGACCGGTTGTGGGTGACCGATGCGGAACTGACCTACGTAGACAAAGATCCGTACAAGCCCTTGGAGCTTAGTCAAATCAACCTTTTTGCCCGCAACATTCGGAACATCGAATCCCCTGAAGGGGTATACCCTTCGTCCGTTCACCTCGAGGGTGTGGTATTCGAAGATGGAAAACTCTCTCTCGACGGGAGCGCGGATTTTCTGGCCGTGCCGCACCCCACGCTCCATGTCGAATTCGGCCTCACCAAAATGGACCTGGAGTATTTCAAACCCCTCATCCAGCGCTACAACTTCTTTGTGAGCAGCGGGCTTCTTTCCACAAGCGGCACGATCGAATACGGAATCCAAAAACAGATTTACCTGCTTCATGAGCTCACGATCGAAGGACCGAAGGTAGATTTTGTGCATGCCGCAGAGACCGCTCCCAAAGAAAAACAGGTGGCCCGAAAGACGGCCGAGAAGGCGAAGGAGTTGAGCAACGAGCCGACGGTGACCACCGAGATCCGGAATTTGAAGATCGTGAACGGAGAGTTCGGGTTCGTGAATGAGGCGACGGATCCGAAGTATCGTCTCTTCGTCTCGGACACCGATTTCTTTATAAGGAACTTCAGCAACCAATTCGTAAAGGGGCCTGCCGAGTTCGGGCTCATGGGAAAGTTCATGGGAACCGGAAAGACCGTCATCACGGGTGTATTCCGCCCTGAAAAAAAAGGGCCCGACTTCGACCTCGAAGTCTCGATCGAAAATACCGCGATGAAGTCTATGGGCGATCTCTTCAGTGCCTACGGCAACTTCGCTGTGGAGAGCGGCCTTTTTTCATTCTACTCGGAGCTGAAGGTGGAGGAAGACAGGATCAACGGCTACGTGAAACCCATGTTCCAGGACATGAAAGTGACCGATAGCCGCTCTAAAGAGGAGAAAAGCATTTTTCACAAGCTTTACGTGGGGATTGTGAAAGGAATAAAGGAACTGCTTGAGAACCCGCAGGAACGGGTGGCCACACAGGCGGATATCTCGGGACGCATCGAAGACCCGCGCGCCAGCACCTGGCAGATCATCCAGCGCTTGGTGCAGAACGCCTTCTTCAAATCCATCCTGCCCGGATTTGCCAAAAGCTTCTGACCTTCCGGGAGCAAGGCGTCGTAGTCATTTTCTATTCCGCCCCGATAAGATTTCCCCTTCCTCCTCCGGGTCAATCGCTTTCCAATGCGGCAATGGTCTCGGCAATCTCTTTTTCCGATACAGATCGGCGCAACTCTTCCATGCGGTTCATGACATCGGCAAAGCGAATTCCTTCGGCCGCGCTGATCCACTCCAGCTGCAGCCTCTCCGCCCGGATGGACCGTTTTTCCATCTTCTTCCTGATCTTCTCCACCCGCTTGACCGTCCAGTGGTTGGCATTGATGTAGTGGCAGTCCCCGATATGGCAGCCGCTGATCAGGATCACCGGTGCGCCCTTCTTGAAACCGTCCCATATGAATTTCTCGCTCACCCGGCCGGAGCACATGGTGCGGATCAACCGGACATTGGGCGGGTACTGCAGCCGGGACACACCGGCATAGTCGGCGCCCGCGTAAGAACACCAGTTGCAGGCAAAGGCGAGGATCTTTTCAGCGGGCCCGCTCTCCAGCATTGCATCGATCTGTCCGCCGATCTGGTGATCTGTGAAGTGATTCATGGTAATGGCCCCGAAGGGACATTCGGCTGCACAGGTGCCGCAGCCGCTGCATGCAGCCTTGGCCACCTGTGCGGGGATCTTCTTCTTGGGATCGACGCTTATGGCATGGTAGGGGCATACTTCCGCGCATTTGCCGCAACCCTTGCAGAGCTCGGGAATGACATCTGCGGTAATCGCTTCAGCGGCGATCTTCTCGGCCTGCATGAGGCGGATGGCGCGGGCCGCTGCCGCCGAGGCCTGGGTGACGCTCTCCTTGATGTCCTTGGGCCCTTCGGCGCAGCCGGCGTAGAAGACGCCCCTGGTTGCGGCATCCACCGGCTGGAGCTTGGGATGGGCCTCCAGGAAAAAACCGTCCGGTGTCAGCTGCAGGCCCAGCATCTCCTGCAGCCTGTGGGTGGAGTCCGCCGGCTCGATGCCGGTTGCCAGCACCAGCATATCCAACTCGCAATAATCAAGAGTCCCCCCGCCATTGTTCTCCACGGCCACGCGGAGGCGGCCGTCGGCCATTTCTTCCACATGGCCGGGCAGTCCCCGCACGTACTGGACCCCCTGGCGACGGCTGCGGGTATAGAGATCCTCGAATCCTTTGCCGAAGGCGCGGATATCGATGTAGAAGACCTTCACCTCCATGTCCGGGTGGTGCTCCTTGAGCACCAGCGTGCTCTTTATGGTGTTCATGCAGCAGATATTGGAGCAGTAGGTCTTACCACGCCGTGCCGAACGCGAGCCCACGCATTGGACAAAGCCCACCGATTTAGGCTGCTTGCGGTCGGTAGGCCGCAACAGGTGGCCCTGGGTGGGCCCGCCGGCATTGACCAGCCGTTCGAACTCGAGATTCGTCAGCACGTTTTTGAAGCGGGTGTACCCGTATTCGTCGAGTTCACGAGGATCGTGAGGCTTAAGCCCGGTGGCAACCACCACGGTGCCCACATGCACGTCGATGGTCTGGTCGGACATGTGAAAATCGATGCAACTCTTCTTGCATGCTTCCAGACATTTGCTGCACACGACCGGGTTGTTGCCCAGACACTCGCCGGGATTCAGCACATAGGCGGACGGCACCGCCTGAGGGAACGGCGAGTAGATCGCCCGGCGGGAGGAAAGGCCCATGTTGAACTCGTCGGGCCGCACCACCGGGCAAACCTTGGCGCAGTCGCCGCAGGCCGTGCATTCCTTTTCATCCACATAGCGGGCCTTCTTGACGATGCGCACGTCGAAATTGCCTACATGGCCCTTGACCTCCACCACCTCACTCAAGGTGTGGATCGTGATCCGGGGATGCCGACCGGCATCCGTCATCTTCGGCCCCAGAATTCAGATGGAACAGTCCATGGTGGGAAAGGTCTTGTCCAGCTGGGCCATGACCCCGCCGATCGAAGGCTGTTTTTCAACCATGACCACTTCATAGCCGTTGTCGGCCATGTCCAGGGACGCTTGAATGCCCGCCACACCGCCTCCGATCACCAGGGCCCGCTGGGTCATGGGGAGCCTGGGCTCCTCGAGCGGGTCGAGATTGCGCGCCCGGGCCACTGCCATCTTCACCAGGTCATGGGCCTTGGCCGTTGCTCCGGCAGGGTCCTTCATGTGGACCCAACTGCACTGTTCCCGCAGGTTGGCCATTTCCAGCAGGTACGGATTGAGGCCGGCCGCGATCAGCACCTGCCGGAAGGTCGGCTCATGCAACCTCGGCGAGCAGGAGCCCACCACGATGCGATTCAGGCCGTGCTCCGCAATATCGTCGCGGATCTCGCGCTGCCCGGGCTCGCTGCACGCATAACCGATGGACTTGGAGACGGCCACATCCGGCAGACCGGCAATGGATGCGGCGACCCCGTCGCAATCCACCGTCTGCGCAATGTTCATGCCGCAGCGGCATACATAGACGCCGATGCGAAGATCCGCCTTCGCCGATGCATCAGCCTGGGATGCTGTTGTGTTCACGGTTGTGGTCGTGGTCACGATGCGTTCCTTTCTTAAAGATGAACGTTGAACATCCAACATCGAACGTCCAACATCGAATGAAGAAATTCGTTACCCGTAGGATGGGCTGTCAAGCCCATCGATTCAAGAGGACGCCAACCGGAAAAACGATGGGTTTCACGTTGCTCAACCCATCCTACAAACTCAAAGATGAACGTCGAACATCCAACATCGAACGTCCAACATCGAATGAAAACTTCAAACGAATCATCCAGGTTTCCCAATCGGTCCGTAGGATGGGCTGTGAAGCCCATCGATTCGGAGAAGGCGCGAACCGCAAGTACCATGGGTTTCGCGTTGCTCAACCCATCCTACAAACTGCAACTCTGCCACAAAGACACAAAGCCACCAAGGAAGGTCTTCGATTTCTTTGTGTCTTAGTGCCTTGGTGGCGATTCTTTTTTTCCTTGGACATTGGACATTTCGCGTTCTCTCTGACCTGTGCTTGCAGGTTGCTCAAAAACGTCCAGATGCAAGGCGCCCGCCGGCCCGACGAGTGAGGCGTACATAGGAGTACGCCGCAGCGAGGCGGGACAAGGGCAACGAAGCAGATGGGCGTTTTTCAGCAACCTGCATCACGCCCAGTGAATGCTTTTGGCAATGGCGCTGATAAGATCGACCGTCTCCATCTTCAATTCTTCTCCCCGCAGGGGGTCTTCCATGGCGCAGCGCAGATGGATCTGGCATTTGGGACAGGCCGTGATCATCAGCTCGCTGCCGCTCTGCCGCGCGCGTTGGAGCCGCTGGACCTGCATGAGCTTGCTGAACGCATCGCAGCCGGTCCAGGCGCTGTTGCCGCAGCAGATGCTGACCGCTTCCGAGTCGACCGACGACTGCGCATCGCCCGCGCACAACCGCTGCAGGAGTTTGCGGGGCAGTGCGCCGTCTCCGCCCAAACGGCTCTGGCGGCAGGCATCCTGAAATGTCGCGCGCAAGCCCAGGGGCTTGAAGGCCACGGCCCCCTTTTCGATCTCCCGCTCCAGAAATTCATGCATATGGGTGATCTTCACCGGAAGCGCGATTCCATTGCGGGCATATTCCGTTTTCAAGGTGTGGCAGCATTCGGGGCAGGCCGTGATCAGTTCTTCGGCGCCGCTCTCCATGATGGATTTGGCGTTGATTTCGGCCAGCCGCAAGAAATTGGCGCGGTCGCCGGACCAGAGGAGGTCATGGCCGCAGCATCGCTCATCCTGCAACAGGACCGGTTCCACGTCGAAGAAATTGAGCAATCGCAGGCTGTCTTCCAGAATGCGGCCGGTCTGCACGCCCAGGAATTTGCGGAAGAATATGTCGAAGTACGAAGCGCACCCGCCAAAGAAAAGAACAGGGCTCTCAGGACGCGTACGAATGGTTTTGGGCAGATGGAGCCAACGGCGCGGCGAAAGCTCTTTGGAGGTCATGGCGCGCATCATGCTCTGGAAAAAGCCGCCGTGTGCCGGCGCATCGACGAATTCCCGGCTTCGATAGTATGCGCGCATGTCCTTGATGAATTCCGGGAAATTCACTGCGGACGGGCAGCGCTCATAGCACACGCCGCAGGTGAGGCACCCGTTCACCAGCGCGCGAACTTCGGAGGTGTCGGCTCGTCCGGCGATGGTTTCCGCGGCCACGAAGCGGGGCGAAAAGGGCTTTCCGGCCAGGGCGAGCGAACAGGCCGATGTACACTTGCCGCAATCCTGGCAGGCGAACACGTCATGAGCGGCAACGATCTCCCTGGGGGTGAGGGACTGCGCCTTCGGTATTGCTGAATCCGAATGCAAAGAAATGGGACTCTTGCCCAACTCTCGAATCCGCCCGGTGAACTCCTTTAGAAACGAGAGCAGTTCGTCGGGTTCGTCGGCCAGGAAACTGCCCAGTTGCATCCGATCCTGTCCCAGTCCCAGCAACTCCAGGATTCGGCGGGTATCGTCCGTGTTCTCCACGGCCGAAACCGTTCCGGTACCGTAGCGACAGGAACCCGGTTTGCAGCCCAGGAGGATGACGCCGTCTGCGCCCAGTTCGAACGGTTTGAAGAGCAGAGCCTTGGTGATGCGGCCGCTGCAGGGGATTCTCACCATCATGATCTCGGGCGGGATATCGGCGCGCCGCTCCTGAAGGGTCTGGTAGGCGGCATGGGGTCCCCAGTTGCATAGAAACAGGATGATCTTGAATTCTTTCATATCAGCAACTCTCGAAGCGTCTCTTCCAGATAGATCTGGTCGCGAAATGGACTGTCCGCTGCATTTGACGGGCAGACGGAAATGCAGTTGCCGCATCCTTTGCAGAGCACATCGTCGACCACGGCCGTGACGCGGCCGTCGGCGGTTCTCCTGAGGCTGACCGCCTGATAGGGACAGGCGCTCAGACAACGCCCGCAACCCCGGCACAATGTCTCCCTGACCACCACCGAAAAGCCGCGGCTTTGCCGCGGCCCCCTTGGCATGGCAGCCGCCGCAAGCACGGCCGCCGCTTCCCCCTTGGTGCGTTTGGAAATCTGGATGCCGGGTGGATCGGCCAGGAAGAAGCCGGATATGGACGTGGTGCAGGGCACCATATAGGGAATACCCACCACCTCTTTTTTCTGCATCTGCGACTGCACCTTCACTTCGGGCAGATCTTCGTGCTGGCGATAGATGGCAATGCTCCGCGATTTTTCGCCCAGAATCACCCCGCCCACGGAAAAGGTGCGCAATGCATTCCCGAAGCGGGCGTGAATTTGAAAATTGCCCAAGGTGCCGCTGACCGCCTCTACGGTTGAGCCGTCCAGGGCAAAAATGCCGGGCCTCGCCGGAATTTCCCCCAAGGGGTTTCTGGCCGAGCCGAACATCAACACTTCAAAGCCGGCTTGTGCCAGTGTGGATGCGGCGCTTCGGGCTGCTTCGGTCTGTCCGATGACGGCCATGGTAAAGTTGTAGGAACGGACGGGTGCGGGAAACGGCTTCAGCTTGCGTGCGCGCCCGACACTGCGCATGATGATCCCTTTGAAAAGGTTCACGGCGGTGGCAGGGTCTTTCTCCAGCAACCGCAGGACCTCGCCTCTCACATTGCACATCTGCACCATGGAGCGGCTGATGCCGGTCCCTTCAAGAAGCCCGCGTTTGAGCCGGCTGCGCTGATCGGTGCAGGCGCTGCAGACGAAGTTGAGCGGGCAGCAGACGCATGAGGCCACCACGAGGCGGGTGAGACCGTTGTCGCGGACGCTGTCCACCATAGCCTGCACGCCCTCCGCAATGCAGGCCGAGGAGAGCACTTCCGCATGCACGACATCAGGGGCCGATCCCAGGCTCTGTATGAACTCGTCCAGTTCGTCCGCCCACCCGAATGAGTCATTGCAGCGGCAGGCGAAAACGCCTATTCGGATCTCCTTGCTCAGCCCGGGGTCCGGCGGGACCAGGGCCACGCCATGCCCTTTGAGGCGCATCCCGTCACGCCGGAGCAGCACCATGGCATTGGCCGCCGCGGCAAAACCGCGCAACATCATGGCATGCACATCGGCTTTGGCGGTCGGCGGGCCGTATGCCCTGATCACATCTTCCCCATTGATGCGCGGCGCCATCCCGGGATCGGCAATGATCAACACGCCGGCATTCTCCAGGAGCGTTTTCGACCGATCGTCGTGCCGGATCGCCTGATTGTCCCCGCAGGCGGGGACACAGGCCAGGCATTGTGCGCAGCTGCCGCACTGCAGACAACGGGCCGCTTCGCTCCGGGTTTGGGTTTCATCGAAACCAAGCGCCACTTCGGCAAAGCTCGTCCGGCGCTGATCAGCAGGCAGCTCGCCCATCGGGGTGCGCGGTTGGAGCGGCAGTTCGTCGGGGACAGGCTCGAAGTCTCTCGCCGGCCGCACAGGCAGCGGATTCCTGAACGGTGCTGCGCCGCCGAGATCCTGAATCACCCGGGCCGCCGCTTTTCGGCCGCTCGCCATGGCATGAACCACGGAGCTGGCTCCTGTGGCGGCATCCCCTGCCGCGTAGATCCCTTGAAGAGCGGTGCGCCCTTCTCCATCCACCTCCAGGAGTCCGTTCGCAGTGACCTTCATCCCCTCTTCCGGGGACAGGCCGCCATAGGCGCCGCTCTGGCCGATCGCTACAAAGGCATGATCGAACGGTTTCTCAAATACCGGACTCTCCGGCACAAGCTCCGGCCATCGGATTCCCCTGGCATCCGCCTGCCCGGGACGGGTGGCCTGCAGCCGCAGAGACTTCAGCCGGCCGTTGATGCCCAGAAACTCGACCACCTGGCATCGGTCCTGGAGGGCAATCCCTTCCGCTTCAGCGGCAAGGAATTCGTCGCGGTCGGCCGGGATCTCCTCCTTCGAAAACCAGGAGACCAGGGTGACGGCAGCGCCCAACCGATGCAGCACGCGCGCCAGATCGAAAGCGCTGTTCCCGTCGCCGATCACGGCCACCTCCCCGGACGCAGCGGCAATCTCTCCCCGGTAGTACCGGGTCAAAAAGGAAACACACCCATCCACCCCCCTCAGGGTCTCCCCCGGCACACCTAAACGCCGATCCGCCCACGAACCTGTGGCCAGGATCACCGCGCTGTGTGTCTTTCGCAGTTCCGCCAATCCCCCGGGGATGGCGATAGCCCGGCCATAGACGATCTCTACCGACTCTTCGATCTGCAGTGCGGCCACTTCTCTATCCAGAATATCGCGGGGCAGACGATGCTGCCCGATCCCGTAGCGCAACAAGCCCCCTGCCGCCTTCTCTTTTTCATAGATGGTGACGGGGTACCCGGCGCGGGCCAGGTCGGCGGCTGCCGCCATACCGGCAGGACCTGCCCCGATGACGGCGATGCGGCCCCCGCGGCTCGGGGCGGGGATTTTTGGTCGCAGCGCGCGTTCGGTCTCCACGCGATCGGCAATAAAACGCTTGATGGAGCGGATCGCAAGGGGGTCGTCCTTTTCCGCTCGCCGGCACGCCTTCTCACATGGATGGGTGCAGATCCGGCCGCATATCGCGGGCAGCACATTGTCCATACGGATCAGGTCCAGGGCCTCTGTGTATCGACCGGCCTTTGCCAGTGCCATGTATCCCTGCACATTGACACCCAGAGGACAGTTTTCCTGGCACAGCGGCATCCGCCGTTTGTCCACCACTGCGCGGCCCGGCAGGGCCATGCGGCCATTGAGTTGAATGGGGCGATGTCCATTGTCTTCGCACACGGGGCAAACAGCCGCACAACGTCCGCATAGCGTACATCGTTGAGGATCCACATAGGTCGGCTCGAGATCGATCCGGGCGCGGAAACCTTGGGAGCTGTGCTTGACCGATTGGACGGTCGCAGGCATTGCGCAACGAATATTGCTGTTGCGCAGGATCCGGATCAGCCCCGGACGGTGGGCAAAATTGAGCGGCATGCCGGAATCGAGTCGATACTCCTCCGAGCCCAGCTTGCGGTCCAGGTCGGTCGCGGTGTCCACCAGTGTGATCGGCACTCCCAGTTCGCCCAGCTTGTTTGCGGCCGCCACGCCTGCCGGGGTTGCGCCGATGATCAGGACGCTGTGCAGTCTGTTCTTGGGTTGTTTCATGCAGCGACTCCTGTTCGCCCCGCCGCCTTTTCCCGCCGTCCCTTGAGCGTGGCCCTGGCGAAGTCCCACCCCTTTTCGAAGGCCTTGACATTTTTTTCCACAGTGCCCTTGGGGACCGATTCGGCCACGGTCTTGCGCGCCGCTTCCAGCGAGACGGCTTCCGTAATCCCCGTGAAAAATCCGACCATGACGATGTTGGCCATCATCTGGTTCCCCAGTTCCTCGGCAAAGCGGGTGCTCGGCACGGCAAAACAATCCACCGGAGATTTGACCAGATCCTGATCGATGATCAGCACGCCGTCATTTCTCAGCGTGGGATAATGTTTGTCATAGCCGGACTGGGACATGCATACCAGGATGTCGGGGTTCTCGATGTAGGGGAAAAAGATGGGACCGTCGGCAATGGTGACCTGGGCGCTGCACGCGCCGCCGCGCGATTCAGGGCCGTAGGACTGTACCAGGGTGGACTCGCGCTTGTCTCCCAGGGCTGCGGCCTGGCCTAAGATCCGGCCGGCCAGCACTACGCCCTGGCCTCCGAAACCGGTGATGGTGATCTGTTTCAGCATGAACCTTCCTCCATCCAGGCCTACCGGGGCGGCCTGCAGACCTTGTCATAGTTTTCGATGCAGGTGGCCCGCTCCTTGTTCACGAACTCGCCCAGCACCACCTGCGTGGTGAAATCGATCTCCAGATCGCGAAGGTCCGCATTGTTCCGGATAAGGGTTCGCTCGCGGTACAGCTTGAGCGTCTGCAGGGATTTTTCACGGTTTCGCCGGCCGTAGTTGATCGGACAGGGCCCCAGAACCTCGATAAAGGAGAACCCGCTCTTCAGGATCGCCTTCTGTATGCAATCGGTCAGTTCCCGGACATGAAGTATGGTCCAGCGGGCCACATAGGTGGCCCCCGAGGCCCAGGCCAGCAGCGGCAGGTTGAAGGGCTGCTCCGGGTTGCCGGACGGCGTGGTGGTGGTGCGCGCCAGGTACGGGGTTGTGGCCGCCACCTGCCCGCCGGTCATCCCGTAGTTGAGATTGTTCAGGCAGATCACCGTCAAGTCTATGTTGCGCCTTGCTGCATGAATGAAGTGATTGCCGCCGATGGCAAAAAGATCGCCGTCTCCGCTGAACACCACCACATTGAGGCTCGGGTTGCCCAGTTTCAATCCGGTTGCAAACGGAATGGCTCTGCCGTGCGTCGTGTGAAAAGAATCCAGATTGACATAGCCGGCGGCGCGTCCCGAACAGCCGATGCCCGACACCATGCAGGTCTTCCGCAGATCGATGCTGCTCGACTTCATGGCGGTCAGGCAGGACGCAAACGCGGTTCCGATGCCGCAGCCGGAGCACCAGATATGCGGGATGCGGTCTGATCGGATCAGATCCTCCAGCGGGTGGGCAAGTGCTGCGGCCTTGTCGGCTCTTATGGTTGGACCCATCAGAAGCCCTCCTTCAATGCTGCGATCACCTGGTTCGGGGAGATGATCGTACCCCCGGCATGCCCTGCCAGACGGCAGGGTTTGCCGCCCGCAGCGCGCATCACCTCCAGGTGGATCTGCCCCAGGTTCATCTCAACGGTGACAAACCCCTTCACACGCTCGGCAAGCCTTCGAATCTGCGATTCGGCAAATGGCCATACGGTAACCAACCGCAGGAAGCCCACCTTCATGCCCATGGCGCGGGCCTGTTGCATGGCAGCCATGCTGGTGCGGGCCGAAATGCCGTAGGAGACGAGCACGACTTCGGCATCTTCCAGTCCATGTTCCTCGGTCATGATAATATCGTCCCGGTTGTCCTGGATTTTGCGGCAAATGCGCGTGATCATTTCCTCCTGGGCCTCAACCGTCATTACCGGGTAACCCCTCTCATCGTGAGTCAGGCCGGTGACGTGCACGTTGTATCCTTCTCCGGCCGCCGGCATAGGGGCCACGCCTCTTTTCCCGGGCTGGTAGGGGAGAAAGCGGTCCTTGCGGCCTTTGGGCTTCGGCCGCCATTCGGTTTGAATCTGACCGGCCGGGGGGATGACCACCTTTTCGCTCATGTGGCCGATGATCTCGTCGGTCATGATGAAGACGGGCGTGCGGTAGCGCTCGCTCAGATTGAAGGCCTTGATGGTCTGGTAAAAGATCTCCTGGCCGGAAGCCGGAGAGAGGGCGATAATTTCATAATGGCCGTGGGAGCCCCAGCGCGCCTGCATCATGTCGGCTTGAGCCACCATTGTGGGCAGTCCGGTTGAAGGGCCTGCTCGCTGAACATTGACGATTACACATGGCGTCTCGGTACAGACCGCCAGCCCCACATTTTCCATCATCAGGCTGAACCCCGGACCGGAGGTGGCGGTCATGCTCTTTCGACCCGACCATGAAGCCCCCAATACCGAAGCGATGGCGGCGATCTCGTCCTCCATCTGAATGAAGGTTCCCCCCAGTTCAGGCAGTCTTTCGGACATGTGCTCGGCAATTTCGGTTGCCGGTGTGATCGGATATCCGCCAAAGAAAAGACACCCGGCAGCCAAGGCGCCTTCGGCACAAGCCTCGTCGCCGGTCATGAAATGTTCCCCTGTGAGAACGGCTGGTTTCATGGCAATCTCATCAATCCGCGCAGGTTGGCTTTCAATCGTTAAGTTTTGGCCTCGACAGAGTAAATGGCAAATTCAGGACAGATGATTTCACAGAAATGGCAGTTTACGCAGGCTTCGCTCTGGAGCACTTCGGGAGGATGATAGCCTTTCTTATTGAAGCGAACTGAGGAAGACAAATTCTTGCAAGGGCAGTACTCTATACAATACCCACATCCCTTGCAGCGGTCCTCGATTACGTGAACCTCGCCCCGGGAAACCTGAATCGTCTCTGCATCGAAAGGTACTCGCCAGAACTCCATCCCCGATCTCCATTCGGCAACAGGATTGCCGGCCTGTTGCTATTTTCTAAGAGTCCGTCCCACAGCTTGCACTGCAGTTTGCCATTCCAAACCGAAACAAATGCATCTTCCATATACGATCACAAAGGAGGCATCAAGAAAATTCATCGAAATGTTTCCCGATTTTAAGACACCCCCTCTGTTTACAATAAGGGTGTCTCAAAAACCGTTACCATGGGATCGTCTACAAATGCCGTTTGTCTCAGCGCTTGTGCAATCATGGAATGTTTAGTTCGTTGATTCTGCACTCTGAACTGGGGGAAGCAGGATGAATGAACGAGTGGACAGTCTGTTCACAAAAACATACACTTTCGGAAGCTTACGGTGCATTTCTCAGGAACCATGCGGACGTAAGGTGATGATATCGCTACCCTCCTGAGGAAGCTTTCCGGATTCCCCTCTGGCATGCAAAATGCTGTACCTGAAAAAGAGAAAGCCCCAGTCATGTGAGCCAAAGCGCCTGATCCGTGACACAGGTAATTGATGGGAAATTCTGGCCGACAGCAATTGAACGGGCCTGAGGCGGGAAGACAAACGGCTATGAAGTGCGGCATCACACGCGGGCTCTTTGGGCAGATGGGGCTTTCTCTTCACACAAAACACATCACTACTTCCCGTTTCACTCAGACCCATCCGGTCTCATGTCCCTGAGACAGATTACGTAAAAAGTCAATTCGACCGTAAATCACGAATAAGGCATCTCAAATTGTTTCTTTGCCGGAGGCAGGGAGATGAGGAAAACCGGATTGGACGAGAACAGGATGACGATTCTGATTGCAGAGGACGATTTCGATGATCGGCTGCTGCTTGAAATGGCATTTCATTCATTCGAGAATGGCTGTGAAATCAGATTCGTGGTGGATGGGGAAGAGCTGATGGAATACCTGGAGCGTAGGGGATCCTATGCGGACCCGAGATCGTCTCCCCGGCCGGAACTGATTCTGCTCGATCTCAATATGCCAAAAAAGAACGGCCACCAGGCACTGGTGGAGATAAAGAACAATCCCGTCTTGAAGAATATTCCTCTCGCGATATGGACTACCTCCACATGCGAGAAGGATATCCTCTTCTGCCGCAAAATCGGCGCAGATCAGTTTCTGACCAAACCCAGCAGCTTTGAAGACGTGGTTGCAGCAATGAAGATGTTGATTTCTCTCTACGCCGATCCTGCCTCTTCGGAGGAAACTCCCGGCATAGACCAGTGTGGTATCACGGAAATAGGTCGATGAACTCCGCCTTCCTTTTCTACCCCGCCCCACACTCCTCCCTCCATCACTTTCCTCCCCCTCTGTTGGGAAAGGAAAGTGATCACGCCTGATCGGCCGGCTCACGTCTCGTTCAACACGCTGCCGTTCGAGGCGATGATGCGCCGGTAAAGTTCAGCGGACCCTTTGAGAGTTCGCTCCTGGGTGGCGAAATCGACGTGGATCAGACCGAAACGCTTGGAAAAGCCATGCGACCATTCCAGATTGTCCAGCAGCGACCATGCAAAGTAGCCTCGCAGGTCCACGCCTGCCTTCAGGGCTGCATAGGCGGCCCTCAGGTGCTTCCGGAGATAGCCCTGGCGAAGCGGATCGTCCAACCGGTTTCCTTCCGCGACAGGCGGGTCGTAGAACGCTGAGCCGTTCTCAGTGATATAAACGGTTGGATTGCCGTACTCGTCCTTCAGCCAGATCAACGCGTCGGTCAGCGCCTGCGGACAGACCTCCCATCCGGTTTCGGTGTAGGTAGAATGGGGCATGTGCACCGGCGATGCCTTCAGCGGGTACTGGTTGGCATCGTGACGGACTACGGAACGGGTATAGTAATTGAAACCTACAAAATCGATGGGGCGACGAATCAGCTCGAAATCGCCGGCCGGCCATTCGGGCCAGGCTTCCCCGAATATCGTCCTGAGGCCCTCCGGGTATCGGCCGTGGAAGATTGGGTCCAGGTATTGGCGGTTCATGTAAACGTGAGCGCGTTCGGCAGCCGCCCGATCCTCAGGTGAACCGGATGCCGGAACCTTCGGCTCGATGTTCACCACGATGCCGACACGGTGCTTCCCCTGTTCGCGGTAAACCTCCACGGCTCGGCCATGCGCGCGCAGAAGGTTATGGCCGGCAACCGGCGTCTCGAAGAGATTCCGATGGCCCGGAGCCAGCGCGCCGTGCAGGTAGCCCCCGTCCGTGACCACCCATGGTTCGTTCAGTGTGGCCCAAAGCTCTACGCGGTCGTCGAGTCTGGCAAAACACACACGGGCATACTCGGCAAACCACCCTGCTATGCCGGGATTGAGCCAGCCGCCCCGGTTGTCCAAGGCTTCGGGCAGGTCCCAGTGAAAGAGGGTGGCCATGGGCGTGATGCGGTGCTCCAGCAAACGATCGACCAGCCGGTCATAAAAGTCCAACCCCTTCTCATTGATTTTGCCGACGCCCTCAGGCAGAACGCGACCCCAGCTTATGGAAAAACGATATGCGTTCAAACCCAGACCGGACATCATGCGGACGTCCTCTTCCATGAGGCGGTAATGGTCGCATGCGACATCGCCTGTGTCGCCGTTGTGGGTCATCCCGGGGGTGTGCGAGAAACGGTGCCAGATGTTTGGACCGGCGCCGTCGGCAAGCGGCGATCCTTCAATTTGATAGGCAGAGGTGGCGCAGCCCCAGAGAAAATTGTCGGGAAACTGAAAGGCACTTGTCATATTTTACCGATCGCTTGAATCGTGCTTCATCCTTGGAATTCACCCCCTCCAGCCAGAGGTCCATTAACGAATCGCCTTTGTCGATTTGTTCCGGTCCCGGGGTAGTCTTCTCCGAAGACCACCCCGTGCGCTGCTCCAACCGGCGTTTGTAACCGAATGGATAACTCAGGCTACCCGATATCACCAAAATGACGAAGCGCGCCCTTGCCGTTTCCCTTGACGGCAAAAAGAGCGGCATCCGCCGCAGCCAGCAGCCTTTCTGAGTCGTCTGCATCGCCGGGGAAACTGGCGATCCCGAAGCTGGCCCCCAGCCTTACGGCTTTGCCCTGGTTGCGTAGATAAGCGGTGGCTTTGATCCGTGACTGGATCTGCATGGCCCTCTGTTTTGCCTCATGCAGACCGTGGTCGGGCAGGACAACCACGAACTCGTCGCCCGCATACGCCACCGCGTAAGAGGGCGGATCAATGGTCTCGCGGATCGTTGCCGCCACCTCCTGAATTGCCCTGCTGCCGTTCAGATGCCCGTGGGTATCCACGACGCTCTTGAAATCGTCCATATCCATAAAAAGGATGGACAGGCAGGTTTGGGTGTGTCGAGCGCTCCGGATGAGGTTGGGCAAAGACTGATAAAGGAATCGGCGGTTGTACAGCCCCGTTAAATTGTCCCGCAGGGACTGCTCGCGGAAGTGCTGCTCGCTCGCGCGCAACGCTTGCTCGGTTTCCACTCTCTTGGTGATATCCACAAGGGAAATCACAACCCGTGAGAGCGCATTCCCTTGATCGGCCAGCAGCATATACTGGGCCATGATTCGCTTGCGTTTTCCCTGCAAAGTCTGAATAGTCATCTCTCTTTCAGGCAGTAGTGTCCCTTCATCGACCATGAGGATGCCTTCTTCGGCCATCTTGGAGAAGGATTCACCGACTACCAGGCGGGGCATCTTCGCAATCAATTCGTTTTTGTCGGAGGACTCCAGCAGGTGGAGAAACGCGTCATTGCAGTCCACGGTCTTGACCATGCCCAAACAACGCTGGATTTCCTCCGGATGGAGCCGGAAGTGGTCCCGCAGATTTACAACTCCGGATCGACGGAGAGCCGCAAGGTAGGCCTGCATCCCCGAGACATCCCTTTCGATCATTGGCACCGGCGCAGACTGGAACAGCAGACGATACCGCTCCTCGCTTTCCCTGGCGGCATCCTGAGCCTCTTTCAGATTGGTTTGATTTTCCGCAAAGGCCATGACTCCAGAAAACGAACCGATATCATCCACAATAGGACTCAGGTGGAGCCTGATTTGAATGGACTGGTTATCGTCCTGAGTGCACGTACAGTCCCGGATGATGGTTTGCCTGCTCAGCCGGCAGCAACGAAAACCGTCGCTTATTCCTGATTCGATAAAGGACTGGATTTCGTAAACATTCAGGCTGTCGGAACCGGCTTGTGGCGGCCACGGCAACATCTCATGCATCTTTTGATTCATGCCCGTCACGCGCCCCGACGGATCGGTGGTAAGGATGCCGAAAGGCGAACTCACGCCCAGTATTCGATTTCTCTGCTCAATGGCCTTCAGCGCGCTTTCAGCCCGTTCGCACCGAATTCTCAGGGATTCCAGTTCCGCCGCCTGACGCTGAACAACCGATAAAGATCCCTTGGCGGATTGGGGGTTGTCTTCTGTCATGAATATCCTTGATGAGAATCCCACAAGACCATCAGTAAATAGCCGACTCCAGAGGGGCCGGCTTTGGTGCGCCTCTGAGGGGTGAAGTTTATGGCGCGGACAAACCGGAATATTGGAATGTTGGAATAATGGAATATTGGGAAAGAACAACACCAAAGGCCTGTAGATGAGAGTGCCGCGAGATCGCTTTGTTGCTTTGAAAACCCATTATTCCATTATTCCAATATTCCAGAACCTGTCTTCCCGGCCCCTTTCATTCGACTCCTGGAAAGAAAGTATCATGTGAGGGACAGAACCGTCAATCAGGCTTGTCACATCCGCTCCCCAGTTGACAGTGCCTATGCAAGATCTGTAGCCTTTGTACCAAGGTGTCCGCTTCGCCGAAAACGGTCCTTCTTTGCGGCAAGCCGGCTGAGCCGTTCGAAGTTTTCGGAAACGTCCATGCCTTTTCAGCCCTTTACTTCCGGCACGAATTCCGCTAATTCGAATAAAAGGTGGTAGAATCAGCCACCATGAAAAGATCGAGGGGAGTTTGGAGGACATGGACATGGATATCTACGTCAGATTGGCCCGGCACCTTTCAGCCCTGGGTATGGGATACCCCATCCGAGAGGAATTGATCGAAATACTGAAGGAGACCTTCACCGAAGAAGAGGCCGGAGTCGCCCTGGCTGTCCCGAATACGGTCGTGCCGCTGCAACCCGTCGGGCTGGATGAAATCGGGAAGTCGTCTTCCCTGGATCGAACTACGCTCGCGGCCCGTTTGGAGAGCCTGAGCCAGAGGGGACTCCTCTTCTCGGGACCTGCGCCGGGGGGAGAAAAGGGGTATGCACTGCATCAGGTGGGATATGGGTTTCCTCAGACCTTCTTTTGGGCCGGTGAAAAATCGGACCGCGCCCGTAAGATGGCCGGGCTGATCAGAAGGTACTTCACTGCACAGGTGACGGAAGAATCTTACAGCCCCTCTCCAACCAAGCCCTACCGGTATATCCCTGTCGGCAGGACCCTGGAAATCAAAATGCAGGCCGTATTTCCCTTCCATCTGATGGAGACTGTCGTAGCAAGGGCCAAGACACTGGCCGTAGCCCACTGCCCTTGCAGGATGGCTTATGGAATGAACGGAGGAAAGTGCACTCATCCCACTGAGGTCTGCATCAAATTCGACAATATGGCTGAATATGTCCTTGAACAGGGGCTTGCCAGGCAAGTGTCGGCGGAGGAAGCCCTGGAGATCATCAGGATGACCGAGGAAGCGGGGCTCGTTCATTTCGTGGACAATGCGGAGAAAGAAATACAGCACAACTGCAACTGCTGCGGGTGCGCATGCTGGAACGTCGGCAATATCCGCAGAAGAAGAATACCCAGGGACACCTTGATGGCAACCTACTTCATCAGGGAGACGGATAGAGACGCATGTACCGGCTGCGGAGAATGCGCCGGGATTTGTCCGGTCGCCGCAGTGAAAGTGATAGAGGGAGAGGTCGTAGTGGATACTGACTGGTGCATAGGATGCGGCGTATGCGGAACCGTCTGCCCGACCGGCGCTGCGCACGTAGTGCTGAGGCCGGATCGGTCCGGTCAACTGCCGTCCCCCGATTTCGAACAACTCCACAAAAAGATCCAGCGCGAAAAGGGCGGCAAGCCAGGAGTGTAGCCGTGTTCAAGGGGCACTGACTCCTGTCTTCTTCCTGACTCCTGACTCCTGACTCCTGGCTTCTGACTTCTGACTTCTGACTTCTGACTTCTGATAAAGAGGCGCTCCGGTTTCCGGAGCGCCTCTTTATTCGTGACATTAACCCGTGGGCATCAGAGCTTGATATCCAGTTCCTTGATCAGATCCCCGTAGTCTTTGGTCGCCTTCTGCATGAACGCGGCCCAATCCTTCGAGTTCAGGTAATCGATCGGCTGCCCCATCTGGGTCATGACAGCCTTGAATTCCGGATCATCGCAGACTTTCTTCAACGTCGAAGAGAGGTATTCGACCACCTCCGGAGGGGTTCCGTTCGGAACCGCGACGCCCTTCACCGATCCCCAGGTGGACACATCGATCCCCTGCTCCTTGAGGGTCGGGACATCCGGAATGGCGCTGTCGCGCTTGTCCAGGGCCACACCGACCGGCCGGAACCGGTCTGCCTTGATATGAGGCAGTACCTCGGAGGGGTGTCCGCCGCCGATCACGAGGTGGCCGCCCGCCAGGGCGGCGGTGGATTCGGCCCCGCCCCGGAAGGGGATGGTGGTGATCGGGGTGCCCGTCCGCTTGGAGATTGCCCTCATGACGAGGTCCACAGAGCCTGCCGCAGTGGAGACGGCGGCGGTGACCTTGTTGCCTTTCTTGGCCCAATCGATCACGTCCTTCATGGTTTTGAAATCGGATTTGCCGCTCACGCACACCACAACCGAGTGGATCGAGAGTCTCGCAACCGGGGTGATGTCCTTCAGCGGATCGAATGGCATCTTCTGCAGGTGCGGCATGACGAGATCATGGCCGGATCCCTGGCCGATGTAGATCGTGTACCCGTCAGGCTTGGAACGGACGACATACTCCTCCCCCATGACGCCGCCGGCCCCCGGTTTGTTGATGACCACAAGGGGCTGCGGGCTGTACTTCGTCCAGACCTTTTCGACGGCCCGGGCCAGCAAATCGCTGGATCCGCCGGCGGCAAACGGCACCACGGCCTGGATCGGCTGCGCGGGATATTTCTCCGCGCCGAAAGCAAGCCCGCCGGCAATCGACATGGCAAGCGCGGCCAGGGTGAACAACAGGGTGATCTTACGGATGTGCAGCATGATGGTCCTCCTTTTCCAGTGGGTTATTGTTTTCACTCAAATCAAACCATCCTTTTTCCCGATGCGAAAGGGGCGGTGCCGGCTCTTCCTCGTCTCTTCTGTAAGTTCCACTTCACATAAAGGCTAACCTGCCCGAGTACCAGAACGAAGAGGATGGCGAGCAGCGTGCCCGATATCGGGCGGCTCAGGAAAATCATCGGGTCGCCCCCGGACATCAAGAGGGATTGCCTGAGCGAACTCTCGACCATGGGCCCCAGCACGAAGGCAAGCGGCAAGGGCGCCGGGTCGAACTTCAGCTTCCGCATCAGGTAGCCCAGCGCGGCGAAGAACAGCATGGAGTAGATGTCGAAGCTCTGGTTCTGAACGCTGTAAACGCCGACCGTCGTGAACAGCACAATGATCGGTGCGAGGATGGAATACGGTACCCGGAGCATCTGCACCCACAAGCCGACCAGAGGGAGGTTCAGAACGAGGAGCATCGCATTTCCCAGGTACATCGAGGCAATCACTCCCCAGAAGACATCCGGATGTTCCTTGATCAGAAAGGGTCCCGGGGTAATCCCCTGTATCATCAGGGCCGCGAAGATCATGGCGATCGAGGCGTTTCCAGGAATTCCCAGAGTCAGCAGCGGGATGAAGGACGAGCTCGAAGCGGCGTTGTTCGCCGATTCCGGCCCGGCCACCCCCTCGATGGCGCCGCGACCGAATTCCTCACGATGCCTGGCGCACTTTTTTTCGATCGCGTAGGATGCAAGCGAGGAGATGACCGCGCCTCCGCCGGGGATGATCCCGATGAAGAAGCCGACCACAGATCCACGGAGGATCGACCACCGTGAGTCGGCCCAGTCTTTGAGCGTCGGAAAAACCTTTCCGATCCGGGTCGTGACGATTTCCGTCTTCACGGTGGATTCAAGATTGTAGAGGATTTCGCTGATGCCGAAGACCCCCATCGCCAGTGTCACGAAATCGAACCCGCCCTGGAGGCCTATGCTCCCGAAGGTGAAGCGAACCTTTCCGGAGATCGGGTCGAGGCCTACCATCGCCAGGAGCAAACCGAGGAAGAGGACGATCAGCCCCTTGACGATCGACCCTCCCGAAAGGGTCACGGCCAGGAGCAGCCCCAGCATCATCAGGGCGAAATATTCGGGAGGACCGAAGGCCAGGGCGAATTCGGCAAGTGGCGGGGCAAAGAAGCTCAAGCCGATCACGGCGATGGTTCCGGCAAGGAACGATCCGATGGCGGCGATACCCAGGGCGGCTCCCGCGCGTCCCTTCTTTGCCATCTGATAACCGTCGATGCAGGTCACGACCGAAGCCGCCTCGCCGGGGAGATTCAGGAGTATGGAGGTGGTCGAGCCTCCGTACATGGAGCCGTAGAAAATCCCGGCCATCATGATGATCGCGGTAACAGGGGAGCTGATGACGTAGGTGATCGGGAGGAGAAGGGCAATGGTGGCTGCGGGACCCAGTCCCGGGAGGACGCCGACGGCCGTTCCGATGACGGCCCCAAGGAATGCAAAGAGCAGGTTCGTTCCGGTGAAAGCGATGGAGAAGCCTTGCAGCAATCCTTGAAAGATGTCCATGGAGACCAGGCTCCTTCAGCGGATGAAAACTTCCCTGGGAACAGGCACCTTTAGAAAATGGCTGAAAAGGATGTACATTGCGAGAGTCCCGAGAATAGATATCAGGGCCGTTTTGAACCACCTCTCCCGCTCTACCAGCAGTTGCCAGGCGACCATGAAGGCGAACGTTGAGGTGAGATAGCCGGCCGCCTCGATCGCCCATGCATAAATGAGCATCATGCCGATGGCCAGTGACGGTTTGACCCACCGGCCCTTTTGAAAAAAGGCTTTCTTCTGATCCTCAAGCCCCCCCGCAACGATGAACCAGCAGATGCCGAGAACAATGAGAGCGATGCCCGAGAGAAAGGGCACAAATCCCGCATCCGGCTGCAGGATTGAACCGAGATTCAGAACGGCGTACCCGTAGCAGGCGACCGCCATGCCGCCGATGACGACGATCACCGCGGCGATGCGCTCATGGCGTTTCACCGGCTGTTCTCCTTCCGCTGACGATAGGCAGTGAAAGCAGGGCATCGGGAATGATGACCACCCGGGCGTCCGGCCGGCGCTGGAGCTCACGATCGACCGCCTGCTGGAGCCTGGGCGCCGACTCGAGGTGAATCCGCGCCAGGTCGCTCGGAGGGATCAAACAGTCCGTCATCACGATACGCGCCTGCTGGAGAATCCAGCCCAGAATGACCGCCTTCTGGTCTCCCGGGGCGAACCCGTTGTCGCATGCGGACCGGATGATCTCGTCTGCGCTGTTGCATCTCGACATCCAGTCCACATACCCGGGCTTCCCGAAGCCGTCCCCACAGCTGGCCGGGATAAGAAGCGCACCTCCCTTTGTGACCACGGGACTGGGGCCGAAAACAGAGGTATTCGCCGCGCGGGTCGCCTGATAGAGGTCGCGGTTCTTGGGATAGATCACACCCAGGATCAGGATATCCCCCGGGTGGTCAAGCTCCACCTCTACCATGGCCCGCGCAGTTCTGACGCCTTCCTGGAAAGCCGCGACAGGATCCCCGGCCACCACCTGCACCAGTTCCTTTTTCCCTGTCTGGACGCAGTTCACGATGAAATCGAGCCCCACGGCAGCGGCTGCCTCTGTGAGAAACTCCCGGAAGGGATTGTTCTCGATCATGCCAAGGCGGGTGCGCTTGATCATTTCATAATTGTGAGTCGCGGCAATCGTGGTTTCCCCCGCGACCCCGACAGCCAGGCTCTTCACGCCGCCGCTATACCCTGCAAAGAGATGCGTTTCGATGACCCCCGTCGAAATGCGCACGTCCGCCTCAGCCACGTGGCGGTTGACGACCAGGGGGATCCCGGTTCGGGACGTGCCCAGATTTTTCAACCCCTGGGCGTCCCAGGCGTCATGGTTGACAAATCTCAGGCGGGAGACGAGATCGGCGCCGAACATGGCGGCCATCTCCTCTTTTGTGTTGGGCCGATGCGTTCCTGTGGCAACTACGAACGTGATGTCCTCGGGACGGATGCCGCCCGCCTGAAGCTCCTCAAGGAGCAAAGGCAGGATAATCTCTTCCGGCAGTTTCCTCGTGACATCGGTCACGATGACGGCCGCCTTCTGGCCCGGGTGAACCATGCCGGAGAGACGTTTGGAGGCAACAGGATGGAGTATCGCATCCCTCACCGCCTGTTTCACATCCGGCATTACCGGCATGGGTTTATTGTTCACGACCGTGACTTCGACGTCACCGGGCAGGTTCACGTCGATCATCCGGTTGCCATTGGGTACGGCGTAGCTCGGCATTCATCTCCCCCGCAGGTTGCCGCTTCAAGACTCCATTGTCTCTCGCAGAGCGAGCTCACAGAGCCGAGCTGGACCTGTTTTCCGGATCAAAAAACAGGACAAATCGCAGCCTCTTCTCTATCATCCCTGCGCGCTCGAGCGAAGCGGGCGAGAGACAGTGGTCTTCCTGGTCTTTTCACCCGTTTTTTGGAATAGACCCATCTCCTTCAGGACTGTGCGGAGTTTTTCCCGATTCTCCCGGCTCATGGATCCGACCGGAGGAATCGCAGGGCCCGCCTCGATACCAATCATGTTCAAAGCTTCCTTGATCACAATGGGAAACGTCCCCAGACCGAAGGCGATGCGCAGCGGCGCCAATCGGTACTGGGCTTCCAGTGCCCTTTTGTGATCGCCTGCCAGGAACGCCTCATAGATCTCTACGGGTACACGGGGGTCCACATTGGCGGTGGCGGTGATCGACCCGGTTCCTCCATAACAGAGGCACGCATAGATGAGGGTGTCCCTCCCAGCGAGCACATGAAAATTCATGCCCCGGGTCAGGCGGATATACTCACCGCAAAGGGTCATGTCACCGCTCGAATCCTTGATGCCGACAATGTTCTCCACCCCGGCCAGTTCCTTCACGGTAGCAGGCGGCATGGCCACGCCTGTCCGGTCCGGATTGGAATAGAGCAGTATGGGCAGGTCCGGCACGGCCCGTGCAACGCTGAGATAGTGCTGCACCAGTTCCTGCTGCGTCGGCGTGATGAAGTAGGGTGTGATGACCGAGACGGCGGAGACGCCCAGATCGCGGGCCATCAGCGTGATCTCGACCGCCTCCCTGGTAGTGACGGCGCCGGTTCCGGCATAAACGGGGACGCGTCCGGCGGTCTCGTCTATAACGAACTTGAGGACACGCCTTTTCTCTTCCTGTGTGAGAGAAAAGAACTCGCCCTGGCTGCCCACTGGGAAGAGCCCGTGAACCCCGCCGTCAATCAAGTGGTTGACAAGCTTACGCAGAGCCATCTCATGGATCCGGCCCCCCGCGTCGATGGGTGTTACCATGGCGGGGATGATCCCTTTCGGTTCGAACACCATCATGCCTCCTTTCTCCGAAGCCTGGCAAGGCCTTCCCTGGCTCCATCCATCATCAACAGCACTTCGTTGGACCACAGATTGAGGGTCATGCCTTTTTTCATCCACGGCAGCAATGCATCCGAGGACATCATGTGAACGCCCGAGAATTTCTTTCTCTCTCTTGCAGCGGCAATAACCCTGTCAACGGCGGCAATGAAGTCAGGATGGGAGGTCTGCCCCATGATCCCCATGCTCTGGGAAAGGTCATTGGGACCGATGAAGGCGGCATCGATCCCCTCCACGTCGAGCATTCGCTCCACGTTCTGCACGCCCCTGGGGGATTCGATCTGGAGCATGAGGATGTTTTCCTCGTTCCTCTCCCGCATGTATTCCACCGCATTCTCCACCTTTTCAAAACCCGTGTGCGGCCGGAAGAGGGACACGCCCCGGTTGCCCAGCGGATAGTACTTCGAGTATTCGACCAGCGCTTTCGCCTGCTCCTCGCTCTCCGCGTTGGGGAGGAGAATTCCCCGCGCCCCCATTTCCATGTACTTGAGGACCACCTCGCGCCTCACCTCGGGGATCCGGACCATTGGAGTGATTCCGGTCTCCCTCGCAACCGTCAGAAGTCCTGCCACTGCCCCATAGTCCATGTTGCCGTGCTCGGCATCCACGATGAAGAAATCAAATCCGCTGACTTTCAGAATCTTGGCGATCTCCGGATTTTCCAGGGTGATCACCATGGTTCCTACCACGGATTCCCCCCTTCTCAGCCTTTCCTTCAGGTTCCACATGGCGTCTCCTTGACTCGTTCGCGCCCGTCTCTGCTGATGGCGGCACACGCAACCCGCAATATCGAACTCATATTATGCTTTTTATAATACCGTATGTATTTTTGTGTCAATATAATTAATTGACAATTGAATTCTATTTGTATACAATTTTTCCTCATGAACAAGATCAATGTTTATGAAGACATCCGGCGACAGATCCTTGAAGAGAAGCTGCCGCCGGGACAGTGGTTGATCGAGCGGGAGCTTTGCGAAACCTACAGCATGAGCCGCACCCCGATCCGGGAAATTCTCTGGAAGCTCACGGCCGATGGTTTCCTGGAGCAGGAAGCAAACCGGGGGTTCGTCGTTCGCCGGCTGGGGCTCGAGCAGATCCTCGAAATCTTTCAGGCCCGGGAAGCCATAGAAGGCATGGCCGCTCGGCTCGCCTGCCGAAGGGGCGGCAATCCATTCCACTCGAAGCTGCTCGATATCAAGAAGAAATTTGCGAAAGTCAATGTCGAATCCGATCCCGCCCTGGGAATCGGACTCGGCCGCGAACTGCACAGGGCCATCATGGATGGCGCTCACAACAGCATCATGGCACACATTTACGAGGGGCTCGAAAACCTGACCCTCCTCACTGCCAACATTACCAAACGGTCGCCGGCTATCGAAAAGGCTTCCGCCGACGCCCATCTCAACATCATCGACGCCATGCTCCAGCAGGAAGAAGAAAGAGGCGAGCAGTTGATGCGCGAACACCTGCGGGAAACCTGCCGGCATGTGGTGGAGCAGTTTTACCCGGGCATGATCGCAAATTCCTCGAACAGCAAATAGGGGGTGTCAATGAGCAGAGTCCTTTTGGTCGAACACATCCATCCGGCCGGCGAAGCCTTGCTGGAATCCGGAGCGCAGATTGTGCAGCCGCAACCGCAAAACGCCATGGGCATCCTGGAGATCATCGGCCCTTGTGATGGACTGGTCGTGCGGAACACCAAGATCACCCGGCAGATCCTGGAGGCCGCCCCCCGGCTTCGAGTGATCGGCCGGCACGGCGTGGGATACGATACCATTGACGTCGCAGCCGCAACGGAGATGAACATCCCGGTGGTGTACACTCCTGCGGCAAACACGGAGAGCGTGGCCGAGATCGCGCTGGGCTTCATCATCTGCCTGGGCCGCAAGCTTGTGCAGGCCCACGCAGCCATGCAGAGCGGCCAACTGATCAGTGACACCTTCACCCTTTCCGTCATGTCGCAGAAAAGGGGACTGGCCAACGCGGATTTGCGAGGCAAGACGCTGGGCGTGATCGGGGTGGGCCGGATCGGCTCTCTCTTGTCCAGAAAGGCGATCGCAGCCTTCCAACTGCGGGTACTGGGCTATGATCCCTACGTGGATGCTTCCACCCTGGCGGGCCATGGCGCGCAGAAGGTGGACAAGCTGGAAGAGATGCTGCCCCAGTGTGACTTTGTGACGCTCCACTGTCCGGGCGGCGCGGAAACGCGCCACATGATCAATGAGAAGACCCTCTCCCTTATGAAACCGACCGTTTTTGTGCTCAACACCGCGCGCGGAACCGTCATCGATGAGGGTGCGCTGATCAAGGCATTGCAGGCCGGAAAGATCGCCGGCGCAGCCATCGATGTCTATGACCCGGAACCGCCCAAGCCCGACAATCCGCTGCTCCGCATGGAGAACGTGATTGTCACACCCCACTACTGTGCAATGACCGAAGAGAGCCTGTACAACATGGCCACCATGGTGGCGAAGGGGGTTTTGGATGCATTGAGAGGGAAGAGACCCGAGTACCTGGTGAACCCGGAAGTGTGGGAAAACCGCCGGCTCCCGGGCACGATTTGATGCGCGTGTTCACTTTCTTAACGAACGAGTGACATCCCGTCCTCCGTAGCTTCAGCGCAGGAGGAAGCTTCAGCGATGGCCGGTGTTCATCCGTGTCCCTGTTGATCCTTCTGCGGCTCCACGCTTTTCCTTCGTTCTTCGTCTCTGATCTCTCTTCTGAGCATTTTGCCCACTTTGGATTTGGGCAACATGTCCCTGAATTCTATGTAGTGCGGCACTTTGTAGGGAGCCAGTCTCTCCCTGCACCACTTGGTCAGTTCATAACCGCTCACCCCCCTGGAGTCCGTCTTGAGGACGACGAAGGCTTTGATCCTCTCTCCGGCCTTTTTATCCGGCACCCCAACCGCACAGGCCGCCAGCACGGACTGGTGCTCCTGGAGCACTCTTTCGATTTCCGCTGCCGCGATCCGGTATCCTTTGTGCTTGATCATGTCCACGGAACGGTCGAGGTAGAAGACCCTCTCCTGCTCATCGATGTGAACAATATCCCTGGTCCTGTACCATACCTCTCCGTCGATCTCGACAAAGCAGGCCTTTGTCTCCTCCGGCTTGTTCCAGTAACCCTTTACAGCGTAAGGCGATGTGCCGAGAAGCTCGCCCGGCTGCCTTGGGGGGACGGGTTCGAGGCTGTCGGGGTCCACGAGCTTCCATTTGCTCCCCGGAAGGATCTTTCCTGCAGAGCCTGCCGGCGGGGGTCCGTCTTGCGCGTAGGACATGCATATGGCGCCGCAAAATTCCGTTGTCCCATAACCCTGGTAAAGAGGTGTGTGGTATCGCTTGAGCCACCGGACACCAACTTCCGGGGGCAGAACGTCACCCCCTGTTCCGCAGTACTTGAGAGAGCTGAGATCGTAAGAATCCACCCGGTCATGTTCGAGGAGCATCCGGTAAAGGGCGGGCACGGCAAAGGTGGTGGTTGCCCGGTAGCGCTGGATGTGGTCGAAGAGCGCGTCCAGCACAACCCTTGGAAGCATGATCAACGTTTCACCGCCGACGATCAACGGTCCCATGGCATCCATCTCGCCGATGATGTGATAGAGAGGGGCTGCAAGGGCCGTGACGCCCTTGCCCAGGGGGACAGCGGCTTCACTCGCCCTCCTCCACTCCTTCACCCTGTAGAGGAAGAGGCCCTCTGACAGGGGGACCCCTTTGGGAAAGCCTGTCGTTCCTCCTGTGTAGAGAACGAGTGCGGTCCTCTCCCCACCGCTCAGCCGGTAGGGCGGGAGGGCGGCGGGCTTTCCTTCCCTCAGGAGGCGGCTGAAGGAGTGCACATTGCTGCCCGATGGGAAAGCTCCCCTCGGAACCCTGTCGAAACCCCTGGCCACGATGCGCTTCCACCAGGGGACGAGGTCCAGCATGTTCGTGATGATTGCCCTCTTGAGCGAGGTGTCGGGGAAAATTTCATTCACGTAATTGAAATTGCTGTCCATGCAGAGAATGGTCTCGGCACCCACATCATTTACCAGGTACCTGAGATCCCCCGCACCATAGACCGGCGCGACGGGAACCACGATGGCGCCCAGTCTCTCCAGGGCAAGCCAGGCAATCATGATCTGCGGGATGTTGTAAAGATAGAGGACGACCCTGTCCCCCTCCTGAATGCCGAGGCGAAGCAGCGCCGCGCTGAATTTGAGGACCATTTGGCTTAACGTCGAAAAATCGAATTTCTCGTCCAGGTAGATGATGGCAACCCGGTCGGGAAAACGGTTCGCGGTTTCCTCAAATGAGCTGTAGATGGTGTCTGCGCTTGGTTCGCTCATTCTCCCCGTACCTTACGATTTTCCTTAAATCCGAAGCCCGAAATTCGAAACCCGAAACAATATCAAATGACCAAAATCCAAATGACCAAAATAGTGGTTGTCACATTTGGTCTTCTTTGTTTCGAATTTCGATATTCGGATTTCGAATTTGACGCATCAAACACCCATGTATGCCGACCGTACCTCCGGGTTGCCAATGAGCTCTTCCCTTGTCCCCTGGAGCACCGTGATGCCGTTTTCTATCACATACCCCCGGTCGATCACAGGCATGATCGGTCTTGCAAACTGCTCTGTGATCAACATGGTGATGCCTCCGACACGAATGTCCCTGACCGCACGGGCAAGGTCCGCCTGCAGAAGAGGGCTGAGGCCCAAAAGGGGTTCATCCATGAGGAGCAGCCTGGGCTTTGCGACCAGCGTGATCCCGATGGCGAGCATTTGCTGTTCTCCGCCGCTCAGGAGTCCGGCCTTTCTCTTTCTGAGGTGTTTCAGTATGGGGAAGAGATGGAAGATGAATTCGATTCTCTCCTTTACCTCCTCCCCTTTTCGGAGGTAGCCGGCCATTTTCAGATTCTCATGCACGTTGCTTTCCCGAAATACCGGGTGCCGTTCCTGGCTGAGAACGATCCCCTTCCGCACCCTCTCGCTCGGCTTGAGGTAAAGGATGTCCTCCCCTTCATACCTCAGCTCCCCCATGATGGTGATTCTCACGCCCCCCCGTCTGCTCTCCTTTTTCTTCATGTCTATCAATAGACCGGACACGGTGTTCATGAGCGTTGTTTTGCCCGCGCTGTTCGACCCCAGCACCGCGACAATCTCGCCCTTTCGCACCTCCAGATCGAGATCATTCAGCGCAAGTGCGTTTTCAAAGAAAACCATGAGATTCTTCGCTTCGAGCATACCCTGATCTTTTCTATGTCTTATCGTTTGGGAGCCTTACCCGCCGCCCCTGTAAGCGTCTTCTGCCTTCTGTCTTCTGTCCTCTGTCTTCTGTCCTCTGTCCTCTGTCTTCCGTCTTCTGTCCTCTGTCTTCTGTCCTCTGTCTTCTGTCCTCTGTCTTCTTGTCTGTCCTTCAATCCAGATCGATATGGATGCCGAGATACGCCTTCTTCACCTCTTCGCTCTCCATCACCTCATCAGGAGATCCCGAAGCAATGGGAATCCCGTAGTTCAGGACCATCACACGGTCCACCACCCGGAAGAGCTCTTTGAGGCGGTGCTCGATCATGATGATCGTCAATCCTTCCTCGTTGAACTTTTCGATCAGGGGCAAGGTGCTCGCCACCTCAGACATGGACATGCCCGAGAAAAGCTCGTCCAGGATGAGCACCTCGGGCCGCAGCGCGAGTGCACGGGAGAGGTCCAGCCTCTTCAAATAGCCGTGGGGAAGACTTCCCGCCACCTTGTAAGGGACCTGGGAGTCCCTTTCGAACCCCATGTCGTCCAGGAGATCGATGGCCACATCGTCTCTCTCGCCGTACTTGCCCCCTCTCATCTTTTTGAACCTGGATGAGCACAGGGGGATGATCAGATTCTTGTAGGCCGGCAGATTGTAGAAGAGCCTGACCATCTGGAAGGTGCGGGATATGCCGAGCCCCGCTATTTTGTAAGGCATCTTTCCTGTGATGTTCTTGCCCCGGAACAGCACCTCGCCCTCGTCAGGCTTGACGAAACCCGTGATGAGATTGACAAGGGTGGTCTTTCCCGAACCGTTCGGACCGATGATCCCGAGAAACTCCCCGGGGTTCAACTCGAAATTCACGTCATACACGGCGAGCACGCCCCCAAAGCTCTTCTTCAGGTGACTCACTTTGAGAATGGGCTCTCCTGCCATGCCTACTTCACCTCCACGACCCTCTCGAACTGATGGTACTTCCTCGCCATGTAGTGGAAGATCCCTTCCGGCAATGCAATGACGCTCAGGATCAGAATGCCGCAATAGATGGCGATCCGCAAACCCCCGAGCGCCCGCAGTGTCTCGGAAAGGGGGACCAGGACCATGCTCCCCAGCGCAGCCCCGGCAAAGGTGCCGGGTCCCCCTAAGGCAACGGCGGCCACGGGAAGAATAGAGTAGTCCAGCGCAAAGGCGGACATCCCCAGAAACTGGTAGTGATGGGTCATGAGAGCCCCTGCAAAGGCCCCTACGGAGGCCGAGATGAAGATGGCCTGGATCTTTCGCCAGTAGATGTTGATGGCGCCGCTCATCACCGCCCGATCGTCATCCCTGATGGCCCTGAGCACGAGACCGTAGTCGGAGTTGATCACCCTCCTGAAGATGAAAAGGCAGCCGAGAAAACCCGCGACCGCGAGGTACGTAGCCACGATGTCGCTGGGAAAGGGGGAAAGGGAAGGCAACCCGTGTGTCCCCCCGAAGACCCCCGTCGCGTCGATAACCTTGATCAGGAGAAGGGGAAGCATGAGCGTGATCATGGCAAAATAGACCCCTCGAAGCCTCACCACGGGCGCAAGCAGCGCCGCGCAGAGCAACCCGCCTCCTATCGATGCCACCGGCACGGTGATCACCGGCGGTACATGAAAATAATGGTTCAGCGTTCCTGCTATGTAGGCGCCCATGCCGAAAAACAGCGCCTGACCCAGGGAAAAGAGGCCGCACGAAGCCATCAGGTCCCAGCTCAGCGCCAGGAGACCGTACATGCAGGCATAGACCAGGACCTTCCCCCAGTAGCCCTCGAGCAAAAGGGGGAGCACGAGGAGGGCCAGGACCGGCAGCGCCCTCGGCATGAGAAGATAGATCAGGTCCCTCCTCGAGGCGACCACGAACAGGGTGTCGGACCTTGCCTTGATCCCCCGGTCCAGCCTTTTCCTTCTGAATTGGGCTTTTCTTTCCGCCATCTCAGACCCTCTCCTCCAGTTCCTTGTATTTCCCGAAGAGTCCTGAAGGCTTGACCACCAGCACAAGAACAATGGCGGCGAGGGGCACAATGATCATCCACTTCGCGCCGATGTATCTCGCGGCGGCGACCTGGCCGAAGCCGATGATAAAGCTGCCCGCGATCATCCCCAGCGTGCTCTCGAGGCCACCCACGATAGCCACCGCAAGGGCGTAGATGAGCACTTCCAGACCGATCACGGATTCCATCATGCCGAGAGGCAGCACCACCATGGCCGCCACCGCGGCAAGCGCCGAACCGAAAGCAAGGCTCAAGGAACCGATCCAATCCGACTCGATTCCGACGGAAAGGGCTGTTCTCTCGTTTTGAGCCATGGCCCTGAAGGCAAGCCCGATCCTGGTGTGATGGACGAAAAGCCAGAGAAGGGCCATCAGGACGATCCCGGTCAGCAGGACAAAGAGCCGCTGGTAGTCCACCCCCACATTGCCGATGTCCATGCCGCCTCTCATGAAGATGGGGAGGCTGTAGCGCATGCCGTAGAACCCTTTCCACATGAGGAGCTCCAGCACGCCTACGCCCGCGGCAAACGTGACGATCAGCTCCGCGAGAGGCATGCCCCTGACCCGCAGGAGAAAAACCCAGTAGAATAGGAAACCCACGAGGGCCGTGATGATGACCGAGAGAAACGCGGAAAGATAAAAGGGCAGGCCTGCTGCATTCATGAGATTCCAGGCCGTGAATCCGCTCAAAATGTAAAGCGCACCGTGTGCGAAGTTGGCGATGCCGCTGATGCCGTAGCACAGGCTGAACCCCGCCGCATAGAGGGCAAGGATAACGCTGTTGATGGTGCCGTAGATCAAAAGTGCCATGATTTCCCGGTAAGCAAGGAAGAGGTTGCATTCTTCTCTCGCAGAGCACGCAGAGACAAAGGGCAGGTGACTCTGCGCTCCAGCGAAGCCCCGCCGTGGGCGGGGCAGGCGCGCGAGAGACGCTCTAAAACCGCTATTTTTTCATCCACGGGGGCAACTGGACTTTTCCTTCCGCCAGAAACTCGGGATAGACAGGAACCCTTTTAAGATTGCCGTCCTTGCCCTTTTGCCATTGGAACACCACGCACACGCCTGTCTCCTCCGCGCTCTTTTCCCCGAAGATCATAACGTGGTTCTGGTCGAATTTTATTTTTCCGGAAACGCCGTCGTAGTCGGTTTTTTCCAGGGCTTCAGTGAGCTTGTCCGGATCGAGGCTTCCGGCCCGTTCAATGGCGTTCGCAAGCACGAACACGGAATCGTAGGCTGAGGAGTTCACGGCAGGCGGCTCGGGAAGCTCGCCGTATTTCTTCTTGAATTTGTCGAGAAACTCACCGGTCTTGGGGAGCTTGGCCAGGGCGAGAGTAGCCCCGACGGGAAATTCCACGGTAATGCCGTACTCCACGTCCGGCCCCACCGCTTTAGGGGCCAGGGGAGATCCCATGGGAGGGATGAACCCGACGAGAAGTGCGGGAACATTCATCGCGACATACTGCTTGGAGAAGTTCCCGGCTCCCAGAGGCACATCCCAAACCATTCCGATAACCTGCGACTTGCTTTCCTTGGCCTTGCTGAGGGCCGGGGAAAAATCCGTGGCGCCGGCGGCATATGGTTCAAACCCCGTTTCGGTCCAGCCGTTCTCCTTGCAGTGCTTCTGCATCAGTCCTGCGAATGCCTTGGCCCACGCGGTATCCTGATAGATATAAAGGATCTTGTTCAGTCCAAAATCCTTCTTCAGCATGTCGAGGGTGTGGGCGATGTAGGTTGCGTCTACCAGTGCGTCGGTCGTCACCCGGAACAGGTACTTGTACTTTGCCGGATCTTTCTTGAACTGCGCCTGGAACCCGGGTGTCTGGGCGATGGTTCCCAGGTGGGGGACCTTGTACTTGGCCACGAGGTCCATGGCGGCAATCAGCACTTCGGAACGGAAGGCGCCGATGACAATAGCATGCGGCTTTTCGCCGGTGATCAGTTTTTCATAGGCCATGAGCGCATCGTGCACAGGCGTTCCGGGCTCGCCTCCCCTCGTGTCGGCGACCACGACCTTGAGAGGCCTTTTCACGTCACCGACTTTGACCCCCCCCTTGGCATTGATCTCTTCCACGGCAAGGTTCACCGCTTTCAGGCCGTAGCTTCCAAAGGGCGTGTAGAGAGATGTGGGTACGCCGATGATCACGGGGTCTGCGCCCCGCACAACATTGGGAAAGAAAAAGCCGGGGCAAGTCATCAGAAAAGCCGCCAGAACCACCATTACCGTGCTTCTTTTCATGGTAAAGACCTCCTTTATTAGGGGTTGTTTGGCTACTTCACGACGAATTTAAATCGATGACTACTCAGGCAAGGCATGGGCTGATACGGCTCTTCGACCGGCAAGAGCGAAATGCCGCATGGTATTCTCCTCAGACTAAGCTCTATTATCAGCCACTTAGGCGTTCTTCACAATGTATGGAAACAAGAAGTCCGGAATGGAACTCAAAAGGAAGGAATAAGTTTTCATACCAAGTCAGTCGGTTTTAGTCAAGCTATTTGCCAGCACTTCCCTCAGCTTGGCTGCCAGAGCCTTCGCCGAGAAGGGCTTTTCGATGAAGTGCACGTGAGGATCCAGGACCCCACGGTGGGCGATCACATCGGCTGAATATCCGGACATGAAGAGGGTCTTCATGCGGGGCCGCATGGAGATCAGCCGCTCAGCCAGTTCTCGTCCGTTCATCTCAGGCATAACCACGTCGGTAATGAGAAGGTGGATCTCACCGCCATACTCTTCAGCCCAGCGCATGGCCTCGGTGACGGTCCTGGCGGTCAGGGCCTTGTATCCCAGAGTCTGCAGCAATTCCCGGGTCGTGTACAAAATGCCGACCTCGTCTTCGACTATGAGCACCGTCTCAGTCCCCTTCGGCAGCTCCACCTCTGCAGGGGACGCCGAAACCTCCATGACTCCTGCCTCAAAATACCTGGGCAGATAGATCCTGAAGGTCGTCCCTTTTCCGGGCTCACTGTACACGTTGATGAAACCATCGTTCTGCTTCACAATGCCGTAGACGGTGGCAAGCCCCAGGCCCGTCCCCTTGCCCACCTCCTTGGTAGTGAAAAAAGGCTCGAAGAGGTGTTCGAGGGCTTCTTTGCTCATCCCCGCCCCTTCGTCATGCACTGTCAGAAGCACATACTCCCCTGGAGTGGGGCCCGGATCATCGGCGCAGTACGACTCCTCGAACACCACATTGGTCGTTTCTATGGTGAGTCTTCCCACGCCGGCAATTGCATCTCTCGCGTTAACCGCCAGGTTGGCCAGGATCTGATCAATCTGGGAGGGGTCGATTTTCACCGGCCAGAGATCGAGGCCCGGAACCCAGGCCAGATCAATGTCCTCTCCGATGAGCCTTCTGAGCATCTTGAGCATGCCCAGGACCGTATCGTTCAGGTCCAGGACTTTCGGGCTGACGGTCTGTTTGCGCGCAAAGGCAAGCAACTGGCGGACAAGGTTGGCAGAACGCTGGCTGGCCTTCAGGATCTCCTGAATGTTATTGAAGTGAGGTTCCGACGGGTTGACCTGCAGCACGGCCAGTTCCGCGTTCCCGACGATGATCCCCAGCATATTGTTGAAATCGTGAGCGATACCTCCCGCCAGCCTCCCTACCGACTCCATCTTCTGCGCCTGGTTCAATTGGGCCTGGAGTTTTTCCTTTTCCTCCTCCGCCCGCTTGCGGTCGGTGTTATCCCTGACAGTGGCTCGAATCCCCAGGATTCGGCCATCGGTGTCTGTGAGGAGCCGGTCGTCGATAAGGACCGGGACGGATGTTCCATCTTTTCGTCTGAAATTGCGTTCCACGCCCTTGCTGGGCGGCAGAATGCCGCCAAGTCGCGCCCGGATAATTTCCTGAGCCTCCCGGGCCTCTTTGTCCACAATGAAATTCCAAATAGGCTTACCGAGCATTTCCTCGGCGCTGTACCCGAGCATCGTCCTTTCCTGCCGATTGATGCTGGTGACACGCCCCTGGCTGTCAAGTGTGTGGTAACCCACAGGGGCTTCGTCATAGAGATCCCTGTACCTTTTCTCGCCTTCCCGCAGGGTCTCCTCAGTCTGTTTGATCTGAGCATAGAGCTGAGCATTGGCAATTGCTCCGGCAATCTGTGTGGCGACCTCATCGACAAGTTTCAGATCTTTCTCTTTGTATGCCCTGGAACTGAGTGATGCCAGATAGAGCACTCCCACCACCTGATCTCTTGATATCAGTGGAGCCGCCATCACCGATCTTACGCCGGTCTGATAAGGGATCAGGAGCTCGGGGTAGTCTTCCACAAAATCCTCTTCCTTTTCAAGCTGGAGCAAAAGCCCTGATCTCGCCGCTATTACTTCACGCACCAGTCCGGACAAATGAACGGTGTACCCTTTGTACCGGTCAGGTATCTCTATCCCCGAGGTATATGCAAAGCGGTAAGTTCCCTGCTCGTGATTGATGAGGCCGATGGCGATTCGATCGAACGGGAGGATCTTCTTTGCCTCCACGGCAAATTGCTCATAGACGTCCTCAATGCTCAGTGTGGAACTGATGATTCTCCCGATCTCCGCCATTGTGCTGTTTACTTGAGCGGTCCGTTTTGCATTCTCCTCACTCTCCCGCAGCGCTTCCTCTGCCCGCTTGCGATGAGTGATGTCTCGAATCCAGACCTGGACGCCGGGCTTGCTTCCCAACAGGATGGCCCGTGCGAAGATCTCCCCTTCAAAGAAGGCTCCATCCTTGCGCTGAAGCGTAACCTCGTATTGCGGCGGGGGCTCCTCTCCGCGCATTCGGGCCTGGGCACGCTCCCGTGTGAGAGCTTGATCGGCAGGATGGTAGACGATCCAGTGATCCTGTCCTTCCAGCTCTCCCTCACGGTAACCGAGCATCTCGTTGAGACGTTGATTCACATAGATGATCTTGGAACCTTCCTGAATGAAGATCCCGTCGAAACTATCCTCGACGAGGCTCCGATACCTTTCCTCGGTCTGACGTAACGCCTCCTCGGCCCGCTTACCTTTGGCGGATTCCACTTCGAGGTCTCTGACCCTTTGCTCCAATTCCTCATAGGAAGGTTTCTTTGCCATAAGCAACTCCCAAGGTCATTTTGTAACCTCTTGCACAGGAATACACGAAGAGCGGATTCCAAACAAGAGGCTTATGGAATAAGTTCCTGCACTCTCACCACCCGGCGGCCTCAAAGACACGGCCGTCCTTTTCTTTTTGAAGAATACTTCAGCAACCTGCTTGCCGGTGCGGTGTGTCGGAAGTCCTGCCATTTTTCCCGGAGCATAGGCACGTAGAATACAGGATTGATTGCCGGCTGCGGGGTTGCAGCGGGCGATCTGTTCGATCTTTTCCCTGTTTCACTGCCCACAGCACGAGGGTCGGTTCGACCCGGTCTTTTTAATTCAGTAGAACTACTTGCTGCGACCCGACCGGCGGAATGGAAGCCCACCGGCTCAATCGGGCGCGGTATGGCAATGAAATTGCATTAAAGTGAAATAATAGGAGAGATATCAAGGGGACGATTATTGGAGAGACGCGCGTATGGATGCCGCGAGAAGAACCTTAAGGAGCTTTCCGATATGATGGAGAGCGGGAACAAATGAAATCTGCAGCCATGAGTCTCCCGAGGGCAGGATACCCGGACCGCCCGATCTTGCTGGAACCGGAAAAGGCGAAGCGTCTCCACAGGCAGCATGTGCAGGGCGCCTATGTCCGCAGCGGGGCGAGCCTGGCAATGTGCCTTGTCGCAGTGATCGGCTTTCTTGTCGGGAACATCACGAGAGAAAACCTCACGGGGATCGCCGTCTGTGTCGCCTTTGATATCCTGATCAATCCCCCGACTCTAGCCGTGCTCAGGCGAATCCGGACAAAAAGATCCTATGAGATCTTTTCGGTGTTCATCAATTTCCTCGACATCATCGCCTTTACCGGAATCATCTATTTTGTGGGGGGAATCGTATACCTGTGGCTGAGCCTGACCCTGGCGGCCCTGATCACCTACGTGGGCGTTTTGGGGCCGCCGAGGCTGCCTTTCATCCTGGCGGGACTCTCGGCATTGAGCCTTACCCTCATGGTGTTTCTGGAGCACTACGGCATCATCCCCCACATGGATCCCCTGGAGATCGCGCCCATCCGGCTGGTTTATCAGCTGGTGATCCTGCTGTCCGTAATCAGCCTGCTCTTCGTGGTGGCGTTCATCGCATCCTATACGGGTTCCCTGCTGAGGAGACAGCAGGCGAAATTGCGCAAACAGAAAGCGGAGTTGGAGGAGTCCCGCGAAAGCCTCAGGACCGCACAGGAAGAACTCCTGAAGTCGAATGATGAACTCGAAAACCGGGTTCAGGCACGGACCGCTGAACTCGGCAAGGCGGTGCAGGCCCTGGAGGCCGCCAACCGTGCCAAGAGTGATTTTCTGGCCAACATGAGCCACGAACTGAGAACCCCGTTAAATCACGTCATGGGTTTCACAGAGCTCGTCCTGGACAAGAACTTTGGGGATCTGAACGCCACGCAGGAGGAATACCTCGGTGACGTGCTTCTGAGCAGCAGGCACCTGCTTTCCCTGATCAATGATATCCTGGATCTGTCCAAGGTGGAGGCGGGCAAGCTGGATTTGAACCTGGGCGAGGTGAATCCCCGGGAACTGATTGAGAACAGCCTGCTGATGATCCGGGAGAAGGCGATCAAACACGGTATCCGTGTTGCCGCAGAAACGAGAGACTTGCCCGGAACGATCAGGGCGGATGAGCGAAAGCTGAAGCAGATTATGTACAACCTCCTTTCCAACGCGATGAAGTTCACGCCGGATGGAGGGGAAATCCGTGTAACCGCGAACATAGTCCAGGAATTCCGAACTCCGGAGTCGGAGAGATCATGGGAAAAAACCGCAACCCATAACCCACACCGCGAACATCCCGGGCATCTGCAACCATCCGGCATCAGGGTGTGCGTGGCTGACACCGGCATCGGCATTGAACCGGACAACCTGGAAAGGATTTTCAAACCCTTCGAGCAGGTCGAAAGCTCGACCAGCCGCAAGTACCAAGGTACCGGACTCGGGCTGTCCCTGACCCGGAGTCTTGTAGAACTGCATGGAGGCCGGATCTGGGCTGATAGTGGGGGAGAAGGGAAGGGAAGCACCTTTTGCTTTCAGATCCCTCTGAGACCATAAAGGGAGTTCTCGATCCCTAAACGGGAAATGGACGCCCTGCGCTCGCGCAACTCCGGTGAGTCACTCTGACAGGGCCGCGCCCGATAGGCGCCGTGGCAGGTCATCGATTATCCGGCAAGCTGTTTAATTGCTTTCGTCCAGGAGGACAGGCGATGCATGGACCGGATACTCCACATAAACGGCGGCGGTCGTTATCCTGGGCGGAGAAAGCTCTTTCAGCCTGCCGGCAAGAATCATCTCTTCCAGATAGCAACCCCTGCAGGTAAAAGAGACCCAGAACTGGTTCGCAGCGTGTTCGAGGCAATCCTCATACCTTGGACACAGGGTTCTTCTGGGAGGAGGAGACTCAAAGGCCTCTTCTTCCGTGAGGGTAAGGTAAAGTTCCCGAGGTCCAATGTTCTGCATGATCCGTCCTCCTTTTGTCAATGGTTGTTCCATGGCAGCAGTTCCTCGCAAGAGTGATTCAAATCTAATCTATCGAAATGGAAAAAGAAGGTAGGAAGAGGCTGTATTTGACTGTACCGCCTGCACCGTATACAAACAGGAGGCATGATCCTTGAAATTACCGACAGGGGCACAAAATAGTTTGCACTCGAACGAGGCTGGCCATGCCATGCATAACAAAACGCAGACTATTTTGTGCTCCCCTCAATATCTGCCGGCGCGGGGGTACATGCCTGCTTGTTGTCCGATCTCTCATAGAATGTAGGCCTCTGAACGGGGAACCCCCGGAGAAGCTCCGGGGCAGGCTTTGAACCTTTCTTGCTGTTTTGAACATTGGAGCATTCGGGTTTTGGATTTGTTTCGAATTTCGGATTTCGATATTCGGGGATTTGAAGCCATGCCCTTTCTCCCCGGATCGGTCGAATTCTCACCGGGTCCTCCACTTCCAGTGGAGGGTTTAGTGACAACTAAGAATACAGGATTGCCCGTATATACCTGTACACCTTTCTCCCATATCCTTCTGGTAATCCACCCACGAGAACTCCTCATGAACCACGCCATTTGCATCCACGGCCATTTCTATCAGCCGCCGCGGGAGAACCCCTGGCTGGAGGAGGTGGAGCTGCAGGATTCGGCCTACCCGTACCACGACTGGAACGAGCGCATCACGGCCGAGTGTTACGCTCCCAACGTCTCCTCGCGCATCCTGGGCCCGGATCGGCGGATCATCGATCTGGTATGCAACTACTGCTCCATGAGTTTCGATTTCGGCCCGACCCTGCTCTCCTGGATGCAGCGCCACGAACCGCACACCTACCAGGCCGTGATCGAGGCCGATCGTCGGGGGCGCGAGCGGTTCGGAGGACATGGACCGGCCATCGCGCAGAGCTACAACCACATGATCCTTCCCCTGGCCAGGATGCGCGACAAGCGCACGCAGGTGATATGGGGCATCCGGGACTTCGAGCACCGCTACGGCAGGTTTCCCGAAGGCATGTGGCTCGCTGAAACCGCCGTCGACACCGAGACGCTGGAGATCATGGCCGAACAGGGGATCCGCTTCACCATCCTGGCGCCCCATCAGGCGGCGAGGGTGCGCCGCATCGGGGAGCAGCGGTGGCGCAAGACGCCGAACGGGAGCGTCGATCCCCGGCGTCCCTACCTCTGCCGGCTCCCCTCGGGCCGTAACATCGTGCTCTTTTTCTACACCGGCGACATCGCCCGCGACATCGCCTTCGGCAGCCTGCTGAACAACGGCGAGGACTTCGCCCGCCGCCTGGTGGAGCAGTTCACAGACGGTCCCGGCCCGCAGTTGGTGCACATCGCCACCGACGGCGAGACCTACGGCCATCACCAACGCCACGGCGACATGGGTCTGGCATACTGTCTCTACCACCTCACGACCAACCGCCACGCCGACATCACGGTCTATGGCGAGTACCTCGACCAGTGCCCGCCCGGGCACGAAGTGACCATTGTCGAGAACAGCTCCTGGAGCTGCATCCACGGGGTCGAGCGCTGGCGATCTGCGTGCGGGTGCAACTCCGGGGGGCGGCCCCAGTGGAAGCAGGATTGGCGCGCGCCGCTGCGCGGCGCGCTCGACTGGCTGCGCGACAACCTCGATTACGTCTACCAGGAGCACGCCGCGTCGCTGGTGAGCGACCCCTGGGCGGCCCGCGACGCCTATATCGACGTTATCGTCGACCGCAGCCGCGATCCGCGCGACACCCGGATGGCGCCGCTGCTGCGCCCGAATCTCGGCCGAGAGGACCGCACAAAGCTGCTGCGGCTCCTGGAGATGCAGCGCTACGCCATGTTCATGTATACGAGCTGCGGATGGTTTTTCGACGAAGTCTCGGGCATCGAAACCACCCAGATCATCGCCTACGCCGCGCGCGCCCTGCAGCTGGCGCAGCAGGTGAGCGGGATCGAGCTCGAGGAGACTTTTCGCACGCTGCTGGCGCGCGCGCCCAGCAACATGCCCTCGTTCGGCTCCGGCGGTTATGTCTACGACAATTTTGTCAAGCCGATGATGCTCGATCTCACGCGCGTGGGGGCGCATTTCGCCGTCTCCTCTCTGTTCGAGGAATACGGGGAGCGAAGCCGCATCTACGCGTTCGAGGCGCGATCTCTGAAGGCCGAAAAGCGCACCTCCGGAAAGAACCGCCTTGCCGTGGGCACCGCAGAGATCACCGCGACCATCACCGGCGAGCATCGCACCGTGACTTACGCCGCCTTTTACTTCGGAGACTTCAACATCGCCGCCGGCGTCCGGCCTTTCAAGGGCGACAGCGCCTTCGCCCTCATGGAGAGAGCGGTCCTGGAAACTTTCGAGCGGGACGACGTAACCGGCGTCATTCAGCTTATCGAGCGCCAGTTCCGGGGCAGCAGCTATTCGCTGTGGCACCTGTTCAAGGACGAACAGCGCAAGGTGATGGCGCAGATACTCGATTCGACACTCGGGGGCGTCGAGAGGGCGCTGCGGCAGGTGCGCGATCACCACTATCCCGTGATTGAGGTGATGCGGCGCATGCGCGTGCCCATGCCGAGACTGTTCTGGCGCCTTGCCGGCGCCATCCAGGACATTGATCTCATCCGCGCCCTGGAAGCGCCCGAGCCCGACATCGCGCGCATACGCGCCATAGCCCAGGAGGCGCAGGCCTGGGGGCTGGAGCTCGATCGGGTTCGGGCGGAATTCGTGGCGGGCGGACACGCGAACACCGATATGGAAGTTCTCGAGCGGCTCTGCACCCAGTCCGACACCATGCACCTCGCCGAATCGGTGGACGCGCTGGAGCGGCTCGTATCGTTTTTCGAGGCCATTGCACCGCTGGACCTGCAACTTGACTTGTGGAAGGCGCAGAACATCTATTTCTCCCTCGGCAAGCGGATGCTGCCGGCAATTCAGAAACGCGCCGGGAAGGACGACGCCGCGGGCCGTCGCTGGTGCGAAGCGTTCGAGCGGCTGGGGGCGTTTCTCAACGTGGGTATCGCATGACGCACATCCCAACGGCAACCTACCGGGTGCAGTTCACGCCGTCGTTCGACCTGCGGGCCGCGCAGTCCATCGTACCCTACCTTTCCGGGTTGGGCGTTACCGATCTCTACGGTTCTCCCGTGTTTGACGCGCGGCCGGGCAGCACCCACGGCTACGACATCACCGATCACGCCCTCATCAACCCGCGTCTTGGCGGGGTCGAAGCCTACCGGTCGCTCGCCGGGCTGCTGAGCGTCCACGGCATGTCCCTGCTGCAGGACATCGTGCCCAACCATATGGCGTTTGACAGGCACAACCGGCTGCTTATGGACGTGCTCGAAAACGGCCCCCGCTCGTCCTACTACGGGTTTTTCGATGTGGCATGGGACCACCCCTACGAGCACCTGCGGGAACGCATCCTGGCGCCGTTCCTGGGAAAATTCTACGGGAAGGCGCTGCACGAGGGCGAGCTCCGGTTGGAGTACGACGACGAGGGGTTGGCGGTGCGCTACTATGACCAGCGCTACCCGCTGGGGCTGCGCTCCTACGGCAAAGTGTTCCTGCGCAACCTGGAGCGGGTCGAGGAGCGGTTGGGCAGGAACAGCGCAGAGATCGTGAGGTTCCTGGGCGCCATCCACTTCATCGAGTCCATCGGCAAACAGGGCGGCGTCGCCAGGACGGAGGACGTGCGCCACGCCAAGGCGATGCTGCGGGAGCTCTACCGCGGCAACGAAGCCATCCGCGAATTCATGGATAACGCCGTCGCGTTCTACAACCGTCCCGATCCCCGGGCGCGCGACGCGCTCGATGCGGTGCTGGCCGATCAGGGGTTCCGGCTCTCGTTCTGGAAGGTCGCCTCCGAAGAGATCAATTACCGGCGGTTCTTCACCATCAACGATCTCATCTGCCTGCGCACGGAACTCTCCGACGTGTTCGAATATGTCCACCGGGCAGTGCTCCCGCTGGTGCGCGAAGGGGCTGTCGCCGGGCTGCGGGTGGATCACATCGACGGTCTTTACGATCCGGCGCGTTACCTGCAGCGGCTGCGCAAGGCCGCGCCCGACGCCTATATCGTGGTGGAGAAGATCCTCGAGCCCGGCGAAACGCTGCCGGACTGGCCCATCCAGGGCACCACGGGCTACGATTTCATGGCATGCGTCAATGGGCTGTTCGTGCACGAGGGGAACGCACAACCGTTTACGCGCGTCTACCGGCGCTTCACCGGCGGCAGCACGCCCTATGAAGAGATCCGCGCCGCGAAGAAACGGCTCATCGTGGGCAAGCACCTCGCTGGCAACGTGGACAACCTCGCCCAGCTGCTCAAGCGCATCGCCGACCGTGACCGCTCCGGACGCGATATAACCCTCTATGGGCTCAAGCGGGCGCTGGTCGAGGTGATGGTCTACTTTCCCGTCTATCGGACCTATGTCAACGACGCAGAGTTTTCGGCGCGTGACCGGGAACTGCTGGAGCGTGCCGTCGGCGACGCCCGCGCCAGGTTCCCCGATCTGGATTACGAGCTGGATTTCATCGAACGCTACCTGCTGAACCCGGCCGGCGGCGGAAACGCCGACTGGGAAAGCGAGCCCCCCGAACGCAGCCGGGCATTGCGCTTCGTCATGGAGTTGCAGCAGTTGACCGGCCCGCTCATGGCCAAGGGGTGCGAGGACACGGCGTTTTACGTGTACAACCGTCTCATCTCGCTCAACGAAGTCGGGTCCAATCCCGATCGCTTCGGCACCACCCCCGCCGAGTTCCACCGCTTCAACATCGATCGGTTGCATGCCTGGCCGCACTCGATGAACGCCACGGCCACCCACGACAGCAAGCGAGGCGAGGACGCGAGGACGCGCATCGACGTGCTCTCCGAGATCCCCGCCGATTGGGAACGGGCGGTCCGACAGTTCGCATCCATCAACCAGCGGAGGCGGTTGCGGCGGCACGGCGTTCCCATACCCGACCGAAACGACGAGTACCTTTTCTACCAGGCCCTGGCTGGCTCGTTCCCCCTGGACGAAAGGGAGATGCCGTCTCTGCGCCGGCGGATGCGGGAGTACGTGGTGAAAGCGGTGCGCGAGGCCAAGGTGCACACCGCGTGGATCAAGCCGGACGCCGAGTACGAGGAGAGATGCACCGGGTTCATGGACGCCATTCTAGACGAGGACAAAGGCCGTCCGTTCCTCAGCCTCCTGCGTCCGCTCGTGCGGCGGGTGGCGTTTTTCGGAATGCTCAACTCGCTGTCGCAAACGCTGCTCAAGATCACCTGTCCGGGCGTGCCGGATTTCTACCAGGGCACTGAGCTGTGGGACCTGTCTCTGGTCGACCCCGACAACCGCCGTTCCGTCGACTATTCCCGCCGATCCGCCTTGCTCAACAAAATCCGACAGGACATCGGGGTCGACCGCCAGGCACTTATCGAGCGGGCGCTGCAGAACATGGAGACCGGCGAGGTGAAGCTGCTGCTCACGCACCTGGCGCTCCTGAGCCGGCGCGCGCATGCCGATCTGTTCGCACGCGGGGAGTACCTTCCTGTCGAAATGCGCGGAACGCTGCGGGAGCACGTTTTCACCTTTCTGCGCCGGTTGGAAGGGTCATGGGCCCTGGTCGCGGTCCCCCGCTTGCTGACATCGGTGACATCGGAGGGCGTGTTGCCGCTTGGGCGCTCCTGCTGGCGCGACACCACGCTGGCGCTTCCGGCCGGGGTCCCCGATGTCTGGGACGATGCCATCAGCGGCACGCTTCGCCGGTTTGACGGCTGTCAGTCCGGCTGCGGGGTTGCGGCGGGCGATCTGTTCGATATTTTCCCTGTTTCACTGCTCACAGCAAAAGGGGCGGGTTGACCGGTCCCTTGGCTTCCTTACGGTGGTCTGACCCGAACGGGCGAAACAATGTCATGCTCCGAAAGGCTTGGGAGCATCCCGGCAGGAACCGAAGCCGTGCGAGGAGATTTGTGGAGTCTTCTGCCAAAGCATCAACTTGATGTCTCGGTCCGCAGCCGAACATTTTACGCATTCTGCGATGGGGGTTTGACTGCAGCCGGAATGACTGTTATTTTCATATGCATCCAATATCATGATAGGGTTCAACGGCAACCATTATCCTGGCTGGGGAGAATTCCTATAATGGACACCAACAAGATCCTGTTGGGCAAGAGAGTGCTTGTGGTGGATGATGAGAAAGATGTTCTTGACCTGATTACCGAACTTCTACGAATGTGCAAGATCGATGCGGCGGTCTCCTTTGAAGAGGCCAAGGCTCTTCTCGAAACCCATCCTTATGATATCGCCGTTCTGGACATCATGGGTGTAACCGGGTTTGGACTGCTGAAGATCGCGATCAGCCGGAACATCCCGGCGCTCATGCTGACAGCAAAGACCCTGTGTGAAGAGAGCCTCGATAAAACCATTAATGAAGGGGCATCCTATTTCGTTCCTAAAGACAAGATCTCCCAGATAGACACGTATGTTGCCGATGTCCTTGAGGCGATCTCCAATAACAGCAATCCCTGGGCAAGATGGGTCAAGAGGCTGGGCGACACGCCGTTAAGTCTTGGCAAGTTCGAGGGGGATTGAACCTCCGGCATCTCTGTTCTGAGTCCGGCAAGCTGGTTTAATCTGGCTATAATTGCCGTTACTTCTCAATCGTAATATCCTATTCAACAAGAGTACCTTCTCAGGAATCAATTGGTGCGCAACGCCCCGCATCTCCAGAAGCCGACCTAAAAACCTTGCACCGTCGCCGTTCCACCACAGACTAGCGCTGCTCATTGTGACGTTACGAAGCATTGAGGATCGTCGGCGAGATAATCCTCCCTTCCGTTTGCGGCCTGCCATGCGTACGCAATGGCCCTGCAACCCCTGCATATCGCCCAATGGCGGCAGCCGCCGCAACGATTGTATTTTTTCCGATCACGGAGATCGTTAAGCACGGGTGACTCGACCCATACCTGCCTGATCGAATCGTTCCGCACGTTTCCGATAGGAATCGGCAGACGTCGACACGGCGTGAGGGTTCCGTCGGCCAGGAGCGTAAGACCGGAAACCCCTGCTGCGCATCCGCCAATGGGAACGTCTCCGCTGTCTTCCCAAGTGCTGTCATCGATGAACGACGCGATAGGATCTCCCGTGCTCACCTTCAACCCTTTATGATCAGCCCCGAGCAGAGACGCATACGCAGCCTTTACTGAATTCGCAGGGAGCACGGCATCTCTCATCTGCTTGCCTCGCCCTCTTGGCACGAGCCTGGAGAAACCGACCCGTTCGACACCGAGATTGCTGCCAAGTGTCACCAGATCAGTAAGATGCTCTACGTTGAGACAAGAGATGGTGGCGTTGAGGCTTACCCGGACCCCTGCCTCGACCAGGTGGTTTACGCCTCTCGCAGCTGCCTGGAAGGCACCCCGACCCCTTATGGAATCGTGAATTCCCTCGGAGCCCTCGATGCTCACCTGCACGCCGTCTGCAAGGTCTTTGAGGCGCCGCGCCCTTTCAGAGTCAATGAGCGTGCCATTCGTAAGGAGGTACGTTTCCCATCCGAGGGATCTGAGTAGGTCGAGGATCTCGAACAAGTCCTGCCGGAGAAATGGTTCGCCACCGGTAATGTTGAAGCTGGGAGCAAAGGACAATGAGTACCTTTGCTCCCAGTCTTCGACCATCTCCGACACCTCATTGGCGGTCTCACGGATGGCAGAAATATCCATTTCGAGGCAGCTTTCCCCCGATTGGTAGCAATGGCTGCACGCCATGTTACATCGCTCGGTGAGATGCCATTGGAGAAAGAACTCTCGCTTCGTTTTGTCTCCTGTTGCTGAACCAGCAACATCTAGCTTTTTCAGCTCTTTCACTTCAGGCACGCCTTCACCTCGTCCCTGGTTTGAGCGTTCTTTCTCTTCTTCCAGAGCAAGGCCTCCCTCTCCAGCGTCTTCTTGTTCAGCCTTTTCTTCATGACATCACCTCCAAAGCGCGGTTTTACCCGCCGTCCGTAACGGCTGGGAAACACCACATCGACCTGGGAGCCCAGGCGATTCGGTGCTCTACGATAGGTAACCTTCTCTATCGCATTTTCAAGGGTGGCCCATGTAAGAGCATTCCGCCTCTCCAACTTGCTGAACTTTTTCTGTCTAGGTCCTAAATGTCCTGAAACTCGGGATTTTTGAAGAGCTCTCGTCGTCTCTTGACAGGGTTTGAAGGGTGATTATTTTTTCGGCGTTTTAAATCGATGGTTACCTATAAGTAACTGCCAGAAGATCAGTTATTTCATTTCCTGATCGCAGTGAAAGAGTACAGCGCTAGGGAGAGTGGTAACATGTCCAGGAATTATTATGTCGTTCTCGGAATCAGCAGGGAGGCCGATCTCGAAAAGATCAAGCGGGCTTACAGAACGATCGCAAAATGCTCCCACCCCGATATCAGCAAATCGGAGGAGACCGCACAAAGGTTTCGCGAGGCCCAACAGGCCTATGAGATCCTTTCCGACGCGGAAAGGCGCAGGCAGTACGATGACGAACTCGCAAGGGAAGGATCCCGGGTCAGGATAGAGAGGGTCCCGGAGATTGTTCACCGGCAGAGAAACGCGTTCAGCGAGAGCATGAACGCAAACGTCACGGAAACGGACGAGTTCTTTGACGGTTTCCTTGCCGGCCTGTTCGATCGTCACAGGGGAAGGCAAGGAAAGGATCTTTACTACGAAGCTGTCCTCTCGCCCGCCGAAGCGGCGGAAGGCGGGCTCTTTCCCATTGCGGTACCTGTGCTGGAACGATGTCCGAGATGCCGGGGAACCGGATGGATGGGGAACTTGTTCTGCCCTTCCTGCCTCGGAAGAGGGCGGGTGCGCACCGAGCGGGAGTTCTCCCTCAGCATCCCGCCGCATGTGAGAGGGGGAACAGAAATCGTTCTCTCGCTCGAAGACATCGGCCTCAGGAAAACCTCGCTCTATGTTGTCGTGACTATCGACCCGGATCTGCAGGATTGGTAAATACGAGTTCCGGACACGGATTCTTATGGATCTTCCACGGATCAGAAGAAAACTTTCTGTCTTCATCCATAGGTGAATGCAAAAGGCGTGTCCGTGTTCATCCGTGTCGCATTCTTTGCGCAATCCCTGCGAGCACGTACGACCGCTGCTTCTTTCTTCCGTAAACGAATACAGTGCCCATCTCATTGAGCCCCAGCTTTCATTCCCATATAACAGTCACTCCGAACAGAGCATTGAAGCTCCCCCGCAACGCGCTGCAGGGAAAATGGGCACCGCCCCCGAAGGGGTGGGACTCCAAGCGAAGCGCGGAGAAAATGGGCACCGCCCCGGAAGGGGTGGGACTCCAAGCGAAGCGCGGAGAATGCGCGCGCTATTTCGGTTCCAACAAGGAGGCTGTTATGTTTAAGAAGTTCCCCCCGGAAAATCCCCGCGGGCCTATGCTGGAGGAGATAACCCAATCAAAGAGGATCAACCAGAAGGTGGCGGAGAATAAGAGCATGCATCCGCCGCGGCGCATCAATAAAATCATCCAAGCGCTCAACCTACAGGCGCGGTATGATCTTGGCGGCAGAGAAGGGAGAGAGGGAAAGCCGTTTTAAGACGGGAAATTCGTGGGACGCGGATTATCAGGACTGCGCGGATCACACGGATAAATGCTGTTTTGTGAGCCCGTAGAACATTCTTCTGTCATCGTCTGAGATCATCTACACGCAATCTCCTTCATGATGCGCAAGAAAGAATCAAAGGCTGGTATGGTCCGAGAGCTTCGAGATTCGATTAAACGCCGCATGGACGATTAGGTTCTCGCGGTTGCACTTCCCGTGAAATCTCCTCCAGGAGGGAATCCTCCGCAACATCCATGTCGAATCGGGCTTGCAGGTTCAGCCAGTATCGAGGGTTCTGCCCAAAGTAGCGGCCAAGCCGAAGGGCGAATTCTGCCGTGACCGGCCGCCGTCCCTTCACCACATGATTGATCCGCATTGCAGGAACCCCCAGATCCTTGGCAAGCTTGTACTGGGAGATTCCCAGTTCATCCAACAACTCCTTTAAATAGGCCCCGGGGTGCACGGGCGCGATCTTTTCATTCATTACGGTAGGCTCCTCAGTGATAGTCGACGATTTCGACCTTTTCCGCATCCCCCCCATGCCATTCGAAGCAGATGCGCCAGCGGTCGTTAATGCGGATACTCCATTGTCCCTTTCTGTCACCCTTCAATGCCTCAAGGCGACTTCATCTTTAACCAGTAGCGGGATCCGCCGTTGCCCAATACTTTTCACAATTGGTCGGTACCGTGTTGGTGTCCAGATACATACGAGTCAACGGGCGAGCAGGTGTGAATCCAAGTTGGCGGGCCAGAGCGGAAGCCGGTTCGTTGAGGTCGAGAACATCCCAGAAAGTCAGGCGGTCATCATTCCGTGATAACAGAACCCGCACCAGCATTTCGCCGATTCCCGGCAGGGCCACAACGGGGCCGAGATAGTTGGCCCGGGCTCCGCTGCGCAGCATTCCGAATCCAAGAATCGATCCCTCGCTTACATAGACCAAAGCCAGGAGACTGGTAGCGGCCAGGGACTGCAACAAGAAAGCCCGAGAGATGCCCATGGTTTGAGAATCCAGTGCCAAAACCCCGGGCCAGTGCTTCTCAGACAATGTCTGGACGCTCGACGATGGTTCAGCATCCGGCAGCAGCCCCTGATGCTCCCAACGGGTCAGGGTGCATTCCGGCAGAAAACCGATATGCGTATAGACCGGTAGCCCCATGGGCGTGGCATCCAGTTTGATGCATTTCAAGCCGCGCCGACGAAGAGATTCAATGCATGACCTGAGCAAGCGGCCCCCAATGCCCTGCCTGCGACTGGCAGGGTGGACCATCATCATGCCGATCCAGGCCAGTTCATCTCCGAAACAAACACTGGTGCAGGTCCCTGCGATTTTTCCATTTCGCTCAGCGGCAAAACAGCCCTCCGGCGCCAGGGCCAACAAGCGGCGCCAATCCGAGATGGTCTGGTTCCATCCCAGTTCGGCCCTTAACTGGTCAACCTCGCGCAAATCAGCCGATGTCAGGCAACGGATTGTGACGCCATAATGCATGTGGGGACCACCAACTCCTAAAGGCTGACGCCGCAGGAAAAATGTGAGAACTTGCCTGTCACTCTCCAAGGTTTTTCGTTTTCTCAGAAGTAAAGACCAGCAACCTTAAACCTGACAGCGGCTGCTCATACACTCCCGAGAGTGATTTTACTGGACCGGTCCCAGGGGTTTCCATTCGCCAGTCTTTGGGTCTTGTACAATCTCCACCCAGCCTTCACCCTTGTCGGTGAAGGGGTAGGGAAAGTTCGACTTGGGGCTGGCTTTAATCTTGTCGTACTCCTCTTCCGTGAGAAATACGGATTCCGCATAGCGTATCCGGTAGGCGTTCTTGCGGGTCTCCATGGCAAAAGCGGCATAGACCCTACCGATTTCAGGGTGCCCCATGACCTGGACCAGGAACTCGGTCATCACCCGCTTGTTCCATGTGGGCGGAGGCCCCGCTGCAAAGTCAACTCCGGCATTATCAAGCCAATCTTGGATGGGGTCCGGACTGTCAGGAGTCCAATCCAGCGTCATGCGATTCATGTCCCACGATCGCACCTCGCGAACAATCATGTACTCGCTCGTCACATTCTGGGCTCTGCCAGCGGCATCTCTTGGCGAGGGTCCCGGCCCCGTTCGGATTTTCACCTTATTAACTCCATCAACCCAAACCTCACCGGCGAAATTAGCGTGAGGGATCCAGGAACTCCCCCCTCCCGCCTGAACTTCGAAAACATGAGGATCCACCGCTTTGCCCGGGTAATTCATGGCGGCCACGTCCAATGCAGTCTCGCGGTATTTCAATTCCCTTTCCCTGGCGGGAGCGATCTCCCACTTAACTTTGATGGATTCTCCGTCTGCGAGCGGGCGACTCGCCAAGCTGGGTGAACTTTGCGTGAAAATAGCGCTGCCGGACAGGGTCTTGCCATATTCGGGAAGCGGAGTTTTTATCTTCCAAGGTTGCGAATAGGTGATGGTGCCCCGATCGGTACTAACACCCGTCGGACAGCGCGTGGTACTTGTGCCGAATTGAGTGTTGCAATACCCCTGTCCGATCACATACCCATCCTTGTGGACTTTCAGGGCAAAACCGTATTTTGCGCTTCCATTGGCAACTATCGTTGTAAGACAGGTTTTACTGACAATCTCCGCCATTCCGTTGACCATGACATCCAAGCCGCTCTCGTTATACCAGAGCCCGCCGATTTCTTGGAGATCGAGCGTGCCGGACCAGGTCGAGATCACGTGCTCGGAAGAACCGTCCGATTCTTTATGGTCGTACACCAGATGGAGGCTCACCTGCCATTTTTCGACACTCAGGAGACGATCGTATGCGCTCTTCTCATTGACGACTCCTCCCCTGCTTCCTGCGAAAATCGGAAAAACCATACATGACAAAAGCGGCAAGATAAGACCTGCTGAAAACAATTTGCGCATATGGAATCCTTTCTGCGCGACTTTTTTTCTCCAGTGGATAGCTCATGTGCGGGGGGCCCATAAATACCTGGATCTTGCACCAAAGGACTGACTAGAAAATAGAAAACCATCTGCGATTCCTATATATGATGGGATCTGCCCAAATCCACCTCATCGATAGGAGGCAACCCAGATGGTAAAGAGAGATTCCATGCTATTACGGAAACAGGCGCGGGTAAAGGTTTCTCGAAGAAATCTTGCCGGCCTACCAATCTGCAAGGGAAACCTCACAAAATCATCGCCCAATACGACAAGAGGGCCGAAGCAGAAAACCTGATCGGGGAGACCAAACGTGAAGGCCTCGATGCAATCCCCTCCGACAAGTTCAAAAGATCAACTGTGCCTACTTTCAGATCGCTCTTCTGGCCTACAACCTATGGCGGTATTACAGGATGCTCGCTCAGAGGAGCATGCGCTCCTCAGCCGAACGAAGAGTCCCTGCTACAAATTCACTGTCCCCCAATAAAAGCGCATAAAGAAAGCGGCCTGAGAAGGCCGCCTTGTTCAAGTACAGGTTTTCCGCCGGCTGGATAGTCGCGGTCCTAATCGCGACCATCACGGTCTCGGTTGTAGTATCCCCGATAGTCTCTATTATCCCTTTCCGCCATGCGATACAGTTGGTCCTCGTTTCCCTCAAAGACGACGCGATCCTGATATCTTCGAATCTGGCCGGCGGGTACTGTGACAATACGATCGTCCTTCGCCCGGGTTCCACTCAGCCGTATGACCACGTCCCCGTTGTCGGCCACATCGATCACACTTCCCAAGACTTCTGTTTCCCCGTGCTGGGGCACGACTTTCTTGCCTATAAGGCCCCTCTTGGCACCCCTGTCGTCGTCTTTTTTGGCCATTCGAACCAGCTGGTTCTCGTTTCCCTCAAAGACAACGCGGCCCTGATCTTGATGGACCTGGCTGGCGGGTACCCTGACAGTACGATCGGCGCCCCTCGCCCGGGCTTCACTCAGCCGTATGATCAGGTCCCCGTTGCCGGCCACATCGATCACCTTTCCCAAGACTTCTGTTTCCCCGTGCTGGGGCACCACATTCTTACCTATAAGGTTCCTTTTGGTATCCGTGTCCTTCGCCCCGGCTTGAGACATAGGAACCAGAAGAAGGAGGATTAAGGCCACCATTGTGAATATAGAACCCCTCGCTCTTTTCCATGCTTGGTTCATAATACCCCTCCCATTTAGAAATTCTTTTAGAACATAACGTAAGAGGGATACCAGGATGCATAAATGGGGGTGTGGCTGTATTCGACTTTGATCAAGAAGGCCACTCGATATGACGGAGTCGTACTCGCCGTACGCGTTTTCTTGCTGGTCATGCCGGGAGTCGGGCTCGGTGGGTAGAAGATCGCGAGGAGGACCTCGCTCCAGGGACATAACCCTTTGGGGGGGTGAATGGAACCTGTGACTGGGTTGTCACCACCGATTTTCGGCCGGACAGGTTGTGAAAACAAAAACTTGCGGGTTTTCGGGCAGGAAATTCTGTCGCAGGACTGTTGCACTGGAATGGTACCTTTTTGGCGCTCAAATGAAACGAAATCGGCGACAATCTGCCGCCTGTCTCAAGCTAGCTAAAGGTTGTTCGGATGACCTCTTCCATACGCGCCTTCCATTCCTGAAAGGTCTCTGGTTTCTGAACGTACGAGCAGCTGGGGTATTTTTGGCAAAGGGCGATGTCTTCCTGTTCACCAGATATTGTTAGAACCACGGTTGGTATGCTTCTGTAGCGCTCGTGTTCTTTAATGCATTTGAGGGCTTCACGCCAGCTTACTGGTCTAGTCTCCAAGTCCAGGATGATAAGAGTGGGCGTTTTTCTTCTCTGCAAGTACTTCACCATGTCCCCCGAGCTTTTCACTAACTGCAGTGTCCCAGCAAACCCCACTTGGTTTAGGGCATCTTTTATAATCATGAAAAAGTCTTCGTCGTCTTCAGCGAAAAGGATTAAGGGAGTGGCGGAGGCTGAGGAATTTCCCATTGCGGATCCTCTGATCGTGAGGTTAGGTCCAATGTGGAGGGAGCGCAGCCAGTGATGAGCATATATGGCTTGTGAGCAAAAAACAATGGGGAAATCCCTAAAAAAGCCGGGTAAAATCCTGAGAGGATCTGCTATCTGGTGAATGACAACGGATCCGGCGCTTAAATCAAGAGACCACCTTCACGGTTTTGAACCAGTAGCTGAAGACTTGGTTCAAGGTATCGACGAAATCCTGGAACCGGCCGGGTTTAATAATGTAGGAATTGGCGCAAGCGCCGTATGCTTTTCTTGATTCGCTTTCATCCTCTTCCGAAGTGATGACGATCACCGGTATGGACCTGGTTCTCTCATCCTTCATCATATCTTCCAAGGCAAGGTGACCATCCGCTGGCAATTGGAAACCCATAAAGACCAGAGATGGCCGCGGCCTAGAGTCATCTCCGAGGAATGAGAGAAGTTCGGGGCCGCTTCCTACAAACTGATGATCGACTTCAAAATCTGTTTTTTCGATAACCTTCTCGTAGATCAAACGGCCGTCCGGATCATCCTCAGCAATTAAGATAAAGGGTTTCTTGGCCACCGTTTGACCTCCCGCTCTTCAGTTAGTCATGATTGACGAGAGTGCAATTGGAAAAATTATCTATATTTGAAAGAGCACGGCACCCATAAAAGCTACTGTCGCGGTGAAGTTTTCAGAAGGCAGAAGATGGCGGATCAGCTGTGATCTACTTAAAGATCCATGAGATGCTTGATGCCCGGAAGATCACTTCTTCGCCCACCTTCAAGTCCTGGCAAGTCTCGCCAGGTGGCCAAAAACCTGTTATAGCCCCTTTATATTCACCATTTCCAAGACGTTCTTCTGCAAGGAGGTGTACGTCCAGGCCATGATATTGAACGCTTACACGCAAGGCACTCTTGGACGGTGAATTCACATCTTTTGGGTCCAATGGATCTTTGAAGACTCTTATTTTTTGAGCCTCTGTAAAGTCGGGCCGCTTCATATCAAATAACAGATCCCAGTTATACGCGGCTGCCGTTAGTCCGCTGACCAAGTAAATCCTGGCAAAGCGATGGGTCCTGCAGATTCGAATCTGGCGGTAAACGTCGTAGCCTGGAACCCTTTTCCACTTCGTGGGCATTTCGTAGATATCAAGGTGGCAGCCCTCCGGACACCGTTCCACCCGAGGTGATCCGGGCACCCACAATTTTCCGGAAACATCTTGACAACAACCTTTTTTCTTGCAGTCGGCAATCACTAGCGCCAGGAGTTCTTCCATTTGGCTCCTGCTTAGCCTCAAGACTCAGAGGACAGAAATAGAAGGTCAGGACGGCGGCCTCGCGGGTCCAAAAGAAGAGGTTTTCGATCACCGAAGTCAGGAATGAAAAAGAATCGGCGGCAATCCGCCACCGACCCGATCACGGCGAGGAAGTCTCGACGAGGTTGTTCCGAATGACCTTCTCCATGCGGGCTCTCCAATCCTCAAAGGTCGCTGGCTTTTGGATGTAAGAGCACCTGCGGTATTTTTCAAAAAGCTCGACGTCCTCCGGCTGGTCGGAGGCCGCGAGCACCACGACAGGTATGTCTTTGTAGCGGTTACGGCTTTTCAGTTCCTGGAGGGCTGCTCGCCAGTCTTCCGGCGAGGTCTGCAGGTCCAAAATAATTAGGCTCGGCTTCTCCCTTTCCTCAAGATAACCAAAAAGCCCCCGATAGTTGCTGACCAAGTCGATATTACCTGCAAACCCGGCTAGTTCCAGAGCGTATCTTATGACGACACGGAAATCTTCGTCGTCTTCAGCTAAGAGGATACTGGTTCCGGAGAGCCATGACTTTCCCATGTGGTTCCTCGATCACCTGTGAATAACAAAGGATGCGAGAACGAAGATACGAGATCCAGGGAGTGGATATATTTCAAGTACTATGCCAATGGGGTTAAATGAGAAAGGATGTCGTAAAAAGCAAACGAAGCAGGTACTTGGCGTAGAGAAGCGAGACGTTCTAAACTTGGCAATTCGTCTGATTTGCACAGATTCTTGTGCAGATTGCTCTATTTTTTGTGCATCTCCATGAGCTTGGAGATTTCCATGTGACGAGTTCCCGCCTGGCCGACCTGCAGAAGGTTTCGTTAGAAGTTTAAAAGTTTAGAGCGTTCCCATTCACTACTCCCTAGAAAGCTCCTTTACTTTAACTAAGGAATGCCGATTAAATAGACTAAAGTCTTGTGTAGGTGTGAGAGGTAATTTTTGAGAGATCTTAAATGATCTCAATGGAACAAGAGTTGCTTCGCTCTAAAAAAGGTAGGTTTGTCAACAAAATTTCTTGACACCTGTAGGTGAATCTAAGTTATTATCTAGCTTACTTGCTAGCAACTAGCTAGCACCTCACGCGAACTAAATGGATCTAAGACATAAAAAGGTGCCCCTCCCAGGAATCGAACCTGGATAAGACCGGGTAGCGGCCGGTTGGCTTATCCGTTAGCCGAGAGGGGCATTTGAGCGGAGAGAGTGGGATTCGAACCCACAAGACGCGGCACGTCGATGGTTTTAAAGACCATTGCCTTACCCTTAGGCTATCTCTCCACTGCGAAAACTCTGATCGTAAGATCAGAGTTTTTGCTTACTAGGGTAAGTACAAGGGTATTTTAAGCCCAACCTGTGGTATAGATCAAGAAAATTTTGTCCAACGTATAGTGATACCTCCCAGCAACCCCAGAAAACACAATCAAGTAAAATAGTTATCTCGTGGAGAGATCTTGAGAGTTTAACGAAAGGTTCTCAAACTTTTAAATTAGATAACTTTTCTCGAACTCATTGAAAGAAGTTACCAAAAGAAGGTTACTTGCTTAGGGTAAGCGATACGGATTTCTTTGAAACGGTCGAGGAAGCCGATGCTGCCCAGGACCACGTCAGCGGGAAGCCAGCCGTCTTGGATGAAGAAGGGCGCGCTTCGGATCGCTTCACCGCAGCATCTTCTATGGTTCCTTTTTAAGCCAAAGCTCTTTCAGGTAAATGGGAATCATAGCTATTGCGCACATCCAATTCTTTTCATTAGTCTGGAACCAGAATTGACACCCACCTTCCTTACATGCATCATTGACCAATGGACACCATTTAACCATGCCTCTCCTCTCCTTTTCGGATACAAGTGTTTTTAAACAATAGAAAGCGTAGAATTCAAATATCAAAAAAGATCAGGGCGCGTTTGCGGCCCAGCCTGTTCATGTCTTCCATCATCAGATCAATCATCTTTGGCCTCCCATATCCTTTCACGATGACGGATTGCCATCACCCCAAAACAAGGGTCATAATCCGCTTGAGTTGATCCATCCGAATGGCCTTTGTTTGGCCTTGTTCAAGGTTTATAACCGTGTTGCGGTGAAGGCCGATTATCTCGGCGAATTCGAATTGCGTCAACTGGTTCTTCTCCCGGTAGGAAACAATCAAAGCACCTAGATCCTCCGGGGGCATGATCAAACCGGACAGGGTTTGGTATGTCTTGCGGGGCATTTCGACCAAGACCTTGCCGTTCTTCATGTCCATGACTTTGCGGAAGGGTTTCCCGAAAGCGGGCTTCTTGCCGGCGGCAATCAGTTCACGAGGCTTGCGTTTGTTGTGACAAAAAGGGCATCCGTTGCCGAACGCCCTGTCGGCAATCCGAGCTTGCCACTCATGCCCCTTTTCGCAGACCCACCAGACCTTTCTTGTGGCTCGCGGAGTCACTTGCCGAGGCATGAGCGATCCATTCTTGGTCGGATGCCATTGCCCGGCAAGCACCGGGTTGACCCTTTGGAGGTTGTGGTCTTTGGTGAGCTTCTTCATAAAAGTGCAGCGGGATGGTAAACTGGGTGCCATTAAAAGCCACGAAGTCAAACACTTTTGACCTCCGTGAGATTGGTGGATTCTGTGCGGTCGAGCTCGGCCTGGGCTGCCTGGTCGCCTTTGAGGGCCTTCTGCTTCAGCCTTCTTGCCAGCAGACGACGTCCCACTCTCCTCATCCCCCATCAATCATTCGTCCTCCGCTACTAAAACCAATGTAGCATTTGTAACATTGACCGAAACATCAACCTGATGTGGTGATATAAACAGCACGCACCCTGCGCCATGTCCTGATTGAATCTCTGGAAGAAAATGGCCACCTGCCCAACCTGCTTTTTTGGCCTCAGTGGCAAACCAGGCTTTTACACTTTTGCTAATTCGTTTGGCATCTTTGCCCGTACTCTGGTTGTAAATAGCCAGGATCCGCTCGGCTGTGCAGAGAACAGCTCTGTCCTTCAACTTGCATGTTTTGGGATCAGGAAACTTGTATTTTGGACCGGGCATAAAGATACCTCCTTAGTTTATAAGTTCTTTTTCGGGGCCTACCCGCAGATCGGGTTTTCATGAGAAGCTAAGAAGTTTAGAGCGTCTCCCTCCCTCTCTTAGGAGAGCAGTCAGCTTCCTCAGTTCACTAATCTCTCGAGAATGCCTGTTTGAGTATGGACTCTGAACTCGATATCGCCTTCATCTCTTGTATAAAGAAATACCCGGTGCGAGTTTTTCTTAACTGCTTGGTTGAACTCTTGTGATGGGTGATCGTAGCAATTATTCTTACCAACCGGCACTACGATATAATCTGGATCCACGGCTTTGATGAGTTGGTCAGATGTCCAAAAATCGGGATGGTCCTGTAGGGTCCCACCGTGATGCGGGAACTTCAAAACCTTGGCCTTCAAATCCCCTAGATTTAGCGAACTCCAGACGCTACCTGGGGCATCTCCCCCAAGAAGTAATGAAAATTTACCCACTCTAAAGGTAAGAATCACAGAGTCCTGGTTCTTATCATCGAAGTGCCCAAAGATGTTTCCGTAATTTGGCCAAAGAACGATAAAAGACGCTCCGAATATCCTTATGACTCGACTTCTAAGAACGGATTTGGCGTGAGCTGGGTCTACACTGAGAATCTTATCTTTTTCCCCTTCATGGATAGCCCTGCTTATGCGCTCCAGTTCCCTCCCTACTACGTTCTGAAAATTAACAAAAAGCTTTGCACTTGAGCCATTCTCTCTCAACCAATTTATAACCTGTGGTAAACCACCAATATGATCATGGTGTAAATGAGAGATAAATATAGCCTCCAGATGCACGTCTTTGAGAAGTGGAAAAATAGGGCCAAAACAAGCCACATCTACCAGAACTGCTCGTTTGTCAACGAGCCGAGATATCAGGGTGCAGTCCCCCTGCCCAACGTCGATGAAAACAATCCTATAATCAGGACAATCAGTCGACATCAATCCTCCCCATTAATCTGGCTGCATTAGCTCCAATTGGATTTTATCTCGGCTCTCGTAAGCGTTCTTAAACGGATTGAACCCTAGAATATATTCTTCTGGTTGCCTACTCAGTTTTTCACAGTCTCCGGTGGCTAATTCCATCCACCCCATCGCGCCTTCTTGAAGTACCCAACCCGGAATGGCAGGAATCGTTCTGAGGCGTATCCCACCTCGGCTTTGATCATAGTTAGATGGGTACTTGTCCATTCCATCGATCGCCAAGACAACCATGCGCTCCTCTTGAAAAATACCGATGGTCTCGAAAGTCGTTCTTCGGATCCTCTCATCTGTTGAGTATATGAGCACATCCCCATCTTTCAGATGCTGAGATGTTAGTGGTCTTCCTGTAAGGGGCCTCTTGCCAGAAAACTTGCTTTCTATGCGTTTCCTGTCTTTCTGTGATATGCCGTACAAGTCGTAAATAAGGATATCAAGCCTCTTGATCTCTTCAGATTCCGCTAATTCATCCTGAAAAAAACTCCGCCCATTCTTAAGAACTTTTTCCGCAGATCTTGCCACTTGGTAGATTTCATTTCCCCAAGCTTCCGGAAGAGGAAACTGTTCAAGATCTCTCGTAGAGATCCATTGAGTTATTTTCGTCTCATTGAAATATAGACTTCCAAGTGGGTGATTTAATAAGGCCCAAAGAGCCAGACAAAAGTCAGTGGAATGAGAAGAATCAATCGAGAAAGCTGCATGAAAATTCTCTGACGGTGCAACAGACTTTTCACCTTTGGGTGGAATATCTATAAGAGCGATGGAACCCCAACGAATTCTTTGAGAGCTTCCATGATTGTTTCTGTTGGCCCGAAGGAGGACACTAGGCATATCCTTAAAAATCCACTTCTTAAGCTCTTGTCGTTGACTTCTATCATCAAAGTTGGGATCTATTTTATCCAAGGCCTTTAGCTTAACCCACTCTACCGCAAGCTGCCGTAGGTCCGAATAAGGGTTTGTCTTCTTCGCCGAACCACTAAAAGGATGCGCTCCAGGGCTAGGCTTTCGACTGCGGTTTCTCGGTTTGCGAAACCCATTTTGAATCTCATAAAAATCCCTTATTGTTTTCCCTCCCGAGCCCATAGTTTTCAGCACATGTGAAAAATTAGTGGAGACAAAGATGTTCTCCTCGCTCAACGTGTCCAACTCTAAAGTGTCTCTAGATTGGGCCGCTCGCCCAAGTGCGGGAACATCTGAGATTGGGAAAATGTGGACGTATCTACCTCTTGGCCGTTTTTTGCGTAAGATCCACACCATAGCTGATCTTTTCACTTTTCTAAACCAATCAGGCGGGACAGTCCATTGCTCAAGTATCTGACAGGTCTCAAGTGCTTTCTTTCTAATATCCCTCTCTTGTTGTTGGTTCAGAAAAGTCTCTGTAAGAACAATCCCCATGAGTCCATCGTTTGGGAGGAGATCAATACATTTGTTAAGAATGAAGCCAGAGCGATCTCTTTGTCCCTGTTGACGCGCTTTGACGTTCTTTCCTCCACGAGGGGTTCCACTGGTGGGCCCGAAAGGTGGGTTCGCGACTATTATAGTAGGCCTTGAGCCAATTGCTGATATCACGTTCCTCTCAAAATCTGTCCCTCTGATATCATAACTAAGGATCTTCCAGTTATTGTCATGTGGAGGATGGTAAAGCATGAGAGTCATCTTGGCAATCATTGCGGCGATCGGATCATAATCGTTTCCAAATATCCTTTTGACAAGAATGTGATGCCGCTCTTGAAGCGACTGGCCTGAGTATTCCGCATCTCCAAGCCTTTCATAACCGGCAGCAAGCAGACTTCCTGAGCCGCAAGTTGGGTCAAGAAGTATTCGATTCTCAGGTCGTAGCTCCTCAATGGGCATTCGCTTCAGAATCGTATGTGCCAAACGAGAACGTGTGTAATGTACTCCATATTGTCTACGCTCTCCTTCAAGCATAAGTGTCTCATAGATTTCGCCTATCATGTCTAGGCTCACTTGAGACAGGTCATAATTGGTATTAAATGATTGCAGGAAGGTATCCATGAGAACTTCATCTTTTAGTGGAAGACTGAAGTAAGTGGGAAGAAGACTTTGTGCATGAGAGAAAAAATCTCGCGCATTGGAAAGGGGCCAACAGTAACCTTCTCGGTCACGCAGTATTCGTGCTCCCAAAAATTTTATTGCAGCCTCGAGAGCCGAACCTAGTTTGTCATCGGTCCGATAAGTGCGAAGAGATCTGATTGCAGCTTGAAATTTTCCCACCAATTCTTTCGTTATTATCTCAAAGGCTCCTCCGAGCAAGTTCGGATATAGGTCAAAAATCGAGAGTTGCTGGGCATTCCATTTCGCAATCTCAAGCCTTCGTGGTGAAAAGAGTTCTTGTTTTTTCTTGAGATATTCTGCGAAACGAGAAAGAGGCACTATATTGTCTTGACGGTGTTTCTCGAAATCACCCTCACTCTTGCAGATAGCGGTGGTTCTAATATAAGGTTCCCTCTGTCGATCCCGCCTGCTGAATTCAGCGAATATCAAGACTGGTGTTGCGAGAGATCTGAAAGGCTTTGTGTCAGAAAAGGATACTTGCTCCACATTTGCAGTCTCCTTCACAGCTATCACAGCTGTATCAGCATCCTTGCGAAGATCGCTTGAATATGCCACCAGATTCGTGCTGTAGCTTCTGCCTCCCTCAAGTAAAAAAGAGACATCTCTGCTGGTCATCTTTTGACTATAGCCAATCTCCTCCAAAGCATGCTCAATCTCTTTTTGGACGTAACAGGACATAGGTGATCTCCATGTGAGGCAAAGAGTCAACGGACAGGAGCATCTCTCAAATAGAGAATTGGCAGGCTATACGCCTCTGAAAGTAATCGTTCTCACCGCTTGTGCAAATTGGGCGCGCGCGCCATACATATTGAGTGAAACTTACAGCAGTCAAGGGTCGAAAACTTAAGGTTATTCCCTTGGCACCAGTTCACGGGCGAACCAGATGACCTGGCCGATGATGCGGATGTCGCGGGCTTCGGCTTCGTAGGGGGGGAACTCGGTCCTGTTGTCGGCGATGATCCGGACGCGGCCGCCCACGAGGTTTTCCAGGCGCTTGACCATTATGGTTTCGCCCATTCCCAGGGCGTAGATCTGGCCGTCGAAGATCCGCCTTCTGCCCGTGTCCAGCATGACCACGTCACCGTCCATGATTGTCGGCTGCATGCTTGTGCCCTTGATCGGCATCATGACAAGGCGCTTTGGTCTGGTACCGATCCGGCGCAACCAGTCTTTTCTGAAGGCGTAATATTCTTTGAATTTTTCAGAGAGGACGAAAGCGCCCCCTCCAGCAGCAAGGTGGGCCTCGGCCATCGGCACGAAATCGAAGTAGGTGGGATCAAAGGGCATGGGTGCCGGAATCAGAATATCCCCGGGCTCTTCTTCCGCGGATTCTCGGTCGAGAGGCTCTCGCTGAGCAGCAATCGCCGCGTGTTCTTCCTCCTCCAGCGCTCTCATGAGCTCCTGGGTGCTCATCAGGTCGCCGGTCTCTCCACATACCTCGGGGTATTTGTCCCTCGCCCCTGAAAAAGGCGCACCTGCGCCTGAAACGAACCATGTGAGATCAAAGTTGTAGGTTTCGCAGAACTTGGCGATGAACTCCACCTTCGGATCAGTCGCCATGCTGCGGTAACTGCTTACGGTGTCACCCTTGATGCCCAGCTGGGCGCCGATCTTCGTATTCGAGAGTCCATCCTTCTCGGCTACGTAGTTGATCGCCCACCTGGTTCGTTCCTTGAGAGAAAGGGCCATTTCCTGCTCAAATTTCTGGTTGTCACCCGGTGACAACCAGAGTGACAACCTGGCTTAAACGCAGACCTTATTTACTTGTTTCCTTTTATCAGGGACTTATCTTTAGAACGACAAATCTTCCAGTTTTTTGAGTGACAACCGATTTTTTCCTTGCACTGCTCAAAAAATTGGAATATAACCGTTATCAATTTCGGAAACCCACTTAGACAAACTGGTTCTGAGGTTTAGATCAGATGCATCCGGCCGACATCCAAGCTCAGCTCAAAAAGAAGGGGATCACCCAGAAAGCCATAGCTGAGGAACTCGGGCTGTCGGAGTTCCATATCTCCGAAGTGATCAACAAGAACCGCCCCTCGGATCGGGTGATGCGGGCGGTGGCTGCCAAAATCGGTCGGGACGTTCACGAGGTTTTCCCGGAGCACTACTTCAGGCAGAAGCGAAGGAAGGCTTCGGAATCGGGCTGCCTGATTGGGGGTTATAAATAACGCTATACGCGGGGCAAGTCAATGTCTAAGCCATCGAATAGATTAGATCCGGACCAGATGAATCTCTTCGACGCAAGGATCGAGCAGTATAGGGACCTCAAAGAGGAGATCCTGAAAGGCGAGCCTCCAAAACCGATCGAAAGTTTCGAGGAAGCATGCATCGGGATAGCAGCTTCATGGAAACGGGCAATCCGGGAGTCCGGATTGAGCAGGGAGCAGGTGGTAGACAGGATCAACGAGTTCTTCGGATGGGGGAACGGGAGCAAGAAGGCCCTCTCCATTCACATGTTCAACCACTATCTTTCGAAACCGATTCAGTATCCTCCTCCGGCCTACCTAGTTTTTCCCATCCAGCACATCACCGGGTCGCTCGAGCCGACCAAGGCATTCGCCGAGCCCGAGGACGCCAAAGTGATCAGCGGGGACGAGGTGCGCCAGATGGCCCTGGGGAAACTGGACGAGACGATCCTTGAGATGCAGAGGCTGAAGAAGGAGCTGCGGGGGAAGAAGTAACCAAAAAAATTTTGGCCTGGCGGCATACAGGCTTTCACTGACCAAGCGGTACAGAGCGCGCAGGGAATACGTAGACCGGGGAAGGGAAATGAAACTGGCTGAGACGGTAACGGTAAAGGAGATCGGGGACATTCTGGGGATCAGCAAGCAGGCCGTGACCAAGCGGGCCAAAAAGGAAAACTGGCTCCATGAGATAGGCCCGAACCGGATCATGGCCTTCCAGGTCCGCTCCCTCCCTTCCGACGTTCAAAAGGCCATCGTCGTACAGAAAGACGTCGCGCCAGACCTGCTTCCGGTCCTCTCTCCCGAGGCGGCGCTCGAAGCGGCAAAGAAGGTCATGTCAGACCTTCCGGGCTCCCTCGGGGCGTATCCTCTTAATAAGGATAGCTGGACGCCCGAGACCGCCATCTCACAGGAGGTGATCAGGGACCCGAAGGTCACCAAGTGGACCCGGATCATCCAGGAGGCCCGGAACGTCCCCAAGGGATGGAAGCGCCGGGCCTGGGTGGAAGCGGTCGCGGTGAAGCACGACACCACCTTTCAGACCGTCTACCGCAAGATCACCTCCTACGAGAAAAAGGGCCTGGCGGGCCTGCACCATACCAAGAGCAACCGGAACCAACCGAAAAGCTGGACACCCGAGGCGGTGGACTGGTGGATTGGCCTAGTCCTCAAGAGAGAGCACAGGAAGCTCGGAAAGAACGTGCTCTATGCCATCCTCAAGGAACAGGCCAGGAAGCGCGGGTGGGACATCGGCGAATACCGCTCCGCCCTCTGGTGGCTGAAGCAAAAGACCAACCCCCAGCTCTATGCACTTCAGCGGGGCGGTCTGCGGGCGCTCGACAACACCCTTCCCCCGGTGCTCCGGGACTACAGCGATCTTGCGCCCTTCGAAATCCTGGTGGGGGACCAGCACAGGTTCGACTTCTGGGTCATGGACGAGGAGACAGGGGCCATCTTCAGACCAGAGGGGTATTTCTGGCAGGACCTTCGGACCAGGTGCTTTTACGGCGGGGCTCTGGACCGGAAATACGATTCCTACCTCATGGGGCTGGCCCTCCGGATGGGCCTTCGCGTCTTCGGCGCCTTCGGGAGCATCTATACCGACTGGGGCAAACCCGAAACCGGCCAGTACATGATGGGCGTGATGAAGGACATGCGGAACCTCGGGCTCTTTGTCGAGCGAGAGGTGGACGTGCCCCTCGAACTGGACGCCGATGCCGAGGACATCAACCCCTGCGCCATCATGCCGGGCACGCACAAGAAAGCCATTGTCCGGAACGCCAAGGCGAAGATGATCGAGGGCACCTTCGGCAACCTGGAGAGAATCCTCCGGGACGTTTTCCTGGTGCCGGGATACGTGAAACGGCTCGGGGCCGGGCAGGAAGAGAACGAGATCGACGAAAAGGAAAAGGAGCGGCTCGCCCAAAGAGGCAGGCTTCTCACATTCTGGGAATTCGCGGAGAAGGTCCTCAAGGCGATGGACTACTACAACCGGGAAAAGGCGCACAGGGGCGTGCTGAAGGAGTGGGCCTGGAGACCGAGGCCCAGGACCGCGACACCCTTCGATTGCCTCAAAGCCTGCAACCTGCAGGGATGGAAGCCGGTTTACCTTTCCCCCGAGGCGGTGGATCTCATCTTCCTTCCGCGCGCCAAGCGCACGGTGGACCGGGGCAGGGTCACCTTCGATAACGACATCTACGAGCACCAGGCCCTGGTCGAGATCGAGGGCAAGGTGGAGCTGCGGTTCGACCCGATGGAGCCGAACTGGCTTCTGGTTTTCAAGGACGGGCGGTTCGTATGCCAGGCGAAACCGGTGGAGTACTCCAGTATGAAGGACAGGACCCTTGCCCAGCGAAAGATCGAGGAGAAGCGGCGGATCCGCAAGGGCTTCATCCTGGAATACAGGCGGCTCACCTCGGCCATCCCGGATTTCAGAGAGTACTCGGAAACCCCGGCGATCGAGCGGGCGGCGGCCCTCGTCACCAGGGAACAGCGTGCCCAGGCCAAAGAGCTGAAGGAGCAGTACAGGGAGCGCACCCCGGAGGAGCTGGCGGCCGAGGTCAAGGAGATCGAGGAGTACAGGCCGAAAGCGAACCGGCCCATCTTCAGAAACGAGGTGGACCGGTATCAATGGTGCCTGGAGCAGCAAGAGCTTGAAGAAGCCGATACCGCGTTCCTCACCGAGTACGAGGCGCGGATGGATGAGGACACCAGGAATTACTGGCAGATCTACAAGGATTCACAGAGCGCGAAGCTTACCGCGCGCGGGTAAAGGATTTGGATATGAGAACTTACGTTTGGCATGCATCGAATCGCGGTGGGTTTCTATTCTAGCCCGATCGAGTGTGTGAGAGCCAAGCGCGGATCCGGGTAGTTACTGAGATTCTTTTCCGGAAGTGGTTTGGCGGGCGAAAGCCATCAAAAAGATGGCACAAGGACGGGTTTATGGCCGAGGCGTGGGATCGGCGCGGGAACCGGGTCACGGTTGAGCAAGTCAATAACAATTCTTGGAGGGTCACTCAATGAAAGACGTTTTCCTCCCCACCCAGAACTTTCAGAAGCTCAGCGGGCTTTGCGACGAGCTGCTCGGCTCGGCCGCGGGCATCGAGATGGCGGCAGTGATAGGAAGCGCCGGCAGGGGGAAGACCACGGCGGCGGAGCGCATCGTCACCCATAACCAGAACGCGGTCTACATCCGCTTCGAGGAGCGGCTCTCGTTTGTCGGGCTTATCCGGGAAGTGGCGTTCGCGGTTGCCGGGGTGAGGCCGAACAGGACGCAGGAGTGCGTGGAGATGATCCGGAACGAACTGGGCAAGGCCAGGCGCATCATCATGGTGGACGAGGCGGACCGCATGAGCATGAAGCATCTCAACACCATGAGGGATTTCCACGATACCTGCAAGGTGCCGGTGGTTCTGATCGGAGAAGAGATGCTTCGAGGGAAACTCGCGCGGGAGCGGCGCCTGGTCAGCAGGGTGAGGGAAACGATGACCTTCGAGCCGGTGAGCCAGCCCGACGTGGTGGTCTTTTACCGCAAAGCCCTGGGCCTGGACGTTCCCCCTTCCGAAGCAGCGCGGCTCCTGAAGCATGCCAAAGGCGATTTCAGGTTCGTGGTCAGAGACGCCCTGCAGGCCGAGAGGATCATGAAGGCGAACGGGCTGAAGGCGGTCACCCCGCAGCTCATAGACGAGGTGGTCAGAGATGGCGGCGAATAAGGGCATTGCCGAGACAGTCAGAAGAGCGGCCAAAAGACTCGGGAAGTTCACGGCCAAGGATCTCTATGATGCGGATTGTGACCTCCATTTCCCGAAGTCCAAGATAACCATCGCCCTTAGAGATTTCTGCAGCTCGGGCGAAATCAGGCGGATCGAATCCGGAGAGAAGGGTAAGGCGACGGTTTACGAGTATATCCGGGAAAAGACCCTTGGATTCGGCGTCCGGGAGAAGGTTTGCCGAGCAATGCACGTAAAGGGGCGTTTCACAGTACGCGATGTCGCTGTCCTGAGCGACGCGGATCGAAGCTACGTGTATCTCCTTGTCCGGAAACTCCAGGATGCCGGAGCGATAAGGGCCGATGGCAAGACGGAGGGGCCACGGAAAAACGAACAGGCGTTTCTGGTCAAGAACAGGGATGAATTCTTTCTCAAATGGGTCAGGGGCTCTCAAAAAAGCGTGGAGGCCGAGTCTCCCTGGCGAAGGAAAACAAAGGGATAAGGCCATGAAGAATGCGCGCGGGAAATTGTCGCAGAATTCGTTGCAACGGCAGCGGCTGGCCCTTTTGGCAAAGGTGCATATCGCAGCCAATCAAATGGGCCTCATCGACAAAGACGCGAAGGATGACAAGGGAAACCCCAACGATGACTATCACCTGATCCTTCGAGATGAGTTTGGGGTGGAGAGCGCGGCGGCCCTGTCAAACGGAGAACTGGAGCAGCTCGTGGCCCGGTTCGAGAGCAAAGGTTGGCAAAGCAAAAGGACGGAGGCAGGAGGTCGGAGATCGGAAAGCCAATTGGAGGCGCTCAGGGAGAAGGCCGGGCAGGTCGCGCTCCATACGGATCTGACGCCTGCCCGCTTCAGAAAGCTGCTCTTCAAGGTGTGCGGGGCGCACGACCTTGCTTGGTGCAACGACGTGAGCAGGCTGAAAAGGCTCTTGGCAATCCTCAAGAAGATGAGGGGGTGAGCGGAAATGGAAAAGGACACGCTCAAGTACAGAGTGCTCAGCATCCTAAACAGGCACATAGGCAAGGAGAAGGCCATCGACATGGGCGAACTCTACGAGCGCGTCTATGAGCAAACGTACAAGCACAAGATCAACGACACGCGGCCGCTCAGAACTATCATCACCATGCTGAGGAAAGAAGGGAACCTGATTTGCTCCACCAGAAGCAAAACAGGAGGCGGGTACTACCTGCCGAGATCCGGACATGAGTTCAACCAACTGGCCGACCGGATCCTTAGCGAAGGGATCAAGAAGATCCAGATAGTGGCCAGGATGAAGCAGGTCGGTTTGGCGGAGCTTTTAGGGCAGATGGCGCTGAACCTGAAGGGAGGCGGAAGTGAAGAGCCTGGAGCTGGCGAACAACATCCTTGCTGAGATTGCATCGACGGCAGCCGAGCTTTCCCGTGCAGAGGCGGCTGCAGAGGCGGAGATGAAGGCCGTCAGGGAAAGACACGAAGGGACTATCGGGCAACTCAAGGAGTCTCTTGAGGGGCTGGATTCCAAGCTGGTGAAGCTCATGAAAAAGCACCGGTCGCAGATCTTTGACAATACCGACCAGGTCGACCTGCGGAACGGAATCCTTCTCCACGGCGAAGGATGGAAGGTGAAGATCCCCAGGAATGCGGCTGCGGCGATCGAGGCGCAGGGATGGGAAGAAGCGCTCAAGAGGGCGGTTACCGTCGACCGGGCTGTTGTCGAGAAGTGGCCGGTTGAAAGGCTCGTGGTGATCGGGGCGGAAAAGAAGCCGGTGGAGACGTTCAGTTATGAGCTGAAACAGGACCTCGCGGAGGCCGGAGATGGAGATCGGGGATAGGGTCAAGATGACGCGAAGGCCTTTCTTCAGCGGGACCATTCGGGGCGAGCAGATGTCGCTCCTGGAGAAGTGCAGGTCATTTTTGATTTCCTGGAGTTTCAAGCCTCATGAGTGGGTGAGCAAAAGGCCGGTAAAGGAGAGCGATCTTGCAAGGGTAAAGGAGTAGCGCATGGAGTGCATGAGAGAAAGGGATCTTAGACTGGTGAAGCACGATCACCTGTGCAGGCAGGCAAGCCGGAAAGCCCGGGCCGCGTGCAAGAGAATGAAACAGTGTGCCACGAAGCGCGACAATGATGGATTCGACCAGGCGAGCAAGGAGTTCGATCGAGCTGTTCGGTTGTTCGACCTAGCAAATCAGGAGCTCTGCAGGAGGCCGGAAAAATAGTCTCACGCAAAGCAGCGAAGTCGCGAAGGTATAGAGATGGACATTATTGAACGGCTCAAGAAGGTTCGGGCGTTATCAGAGCGCGGCATTGAGGGGGAACGGAAATCCGCCGAAAGAATGCTGGACGCGCTTTTGCGGAAATACGGGCTCACGGAGTCCGACCTGATCGACAGAGAAAAGCGAGAATGTAGTTTCATTTATGGGAACAAGTGGGAGCGTGACTTACTGATCCAAATCGTAGGATGCGTTTTGAATGAAGGAACTGTCACCTGCTGGCGGAAGAAGAAGAGGCTAATTTTCAAGCTCACGAAGCTGGAACAGGCAGAAATCGGTATGCGATACAACCTTTATCGCAAGGCAATAAAGAATGATCTCCACCTCTTCTTCCGTGCTTTCTACGTGAAGCACCATATCTTCGCTTCCAGCGCCGGTGTGGGTGAAACTCCGTCAGCCAAGGAGATTGCCAGAATAGTAGCCATGACCAGGTCGATGGGAAACGTCGTCATCCCCCGCGCTCTATTGGGTAACGAGGAATGAAGTACAGCGAATACAGGACCAGGTTCTTAGGGTCACGAAATAAGGATCAGCCACGGCAGCATGAGATGTCTCCTACGCAGAAGGACATGCTGTTTTACACGCAGGGGTTAATAAGCCTTGAGTGTCTCTGTGGACGGGAGAAGCTCAAAGGCAACGCTTTATGCCGACAATGCTTCAAGGCCCTGCCCGATGAGATGCAGAAGGCGCTCTACCGGAAGCTCGGGCACGGATATGAAGAGGCCCTCGATGATGCGGTGAAATGGTTGCAGAAGAACAGGTGGTGAGGGAAATGATAGAGACCTACACGATCAGAAAAGGCGTCATGAAGAGAATCCCGGAGTGCTACGAGCTGAGATGGTTTACTTCGCATTTGATCGCCGCGATTTTCGGATTGCTCTTGGGGCTGGTATGGCAGTGATGTCAGGAAAGAATATGCTAGAGCAGTTGAAGAAGATTAGTGACATCATAAGGGACTTGATTTCAACCAGGTTCTATGGCAGTGTCCTGATCAAATTTGAGGCGGGGAAGATCGTGCACGTCAAGAAGGAAGAAAGCATTAAGATAGAGTGATGGCCACACACTTGATGGAGCGGGGAATATGCTCTCATTTGATCAGCTAAAACTTCCTATTGGGCTTGCATTCTTGTTCCTAGCCGCTTACTTCCTGCTAGGATGGTTTATTAGAGACTCGAACGTTCAGAAGGCTGTGGCGATTGGAGCTGTCTTGGGGGCTGTTGGTACGATCGGGGCCTTCTTTTTTCTGTGGCATCAGAGTGTGAAGCTCAAAGATACGATTCAACTCCAGACCGAAACCTTTAAATTGGAGAAGCGGCCATATCTATTCGCCTATCTTTCCAAAAAGGGCAATAAGTCCGTTGAATTCGATATCTGGAAGAATGCTGAGCATGGTGCGTTCTATGGGGGCGGGGATCTTTTCTTTGAGAACGTTGGTCAGGTTCCTGCTACTATTGGCAAAACTCAATATCTTGTTGCATCTGATGAACTAGGCGACACTAATGTAGTTCGATGGTTTGAGGAGGCAATGGGTAAATATCCAGACGTCAAAACAATTTTTCCAGGGCAACAAAATATATCAGTCGCTCTGCATCCTCAATTAGGCAAGAAACCGAGACTTGTCTACGTTGGCGCAGTTATCCCATATACCGGCATAAAACCGCAAGAAAAGTACTGGTACAAATTTAGTCAGCTGTTCATTGTTCAATACCGAAAGGTGCCTGACAAAGAAGGGAACCTAAAACCGGCGATCGCTGTTTCTCCGCACTTTGCCGATCACGATTGGGACAAGCATTCGGCTTCGGATCCACCTGTTTTGTCCACTCCTGATTGGAACTATTGGCTGGAACGAAGTCACATCAAGCAAATAACAACTTCCGGAGAATAGTTAGGAAAGGCTAAAATCTAGAAAGTAGTCGGTATCGGAACAACCGGGCCGATTCGCTCCAAAACGGAGCGGGTCGGCCCTTTTTATTTGGTGCAATGAATTCTGCGACAATCCACAGATTACGCAGATTGACACAGATGAGAGGCAGAAAAGCGGGGGAAAAGGATGGATGAGAGATTTCTGAAGGCTGTGGAAGAGGTGCTTGAGAACGAGAAGGGGTATGTCAACGACCCTGATGATCCGGGCGGCGAGACCAAGTTTGGGATCAGCAAGCGGGCGTATCCAAACATCGATATCGCCAACCTCACCAAGGAGGATGCCGTCGGCATCTACTACCGCGACTGGTGGGAGCGGTTTCGATACGGCGAGATCTCGGACCTGGAGATCGCGACGGAGCTGCTCGACATCGCGGTGACCAACCCCAAGGCGGCCCACATGGCGCTTCAGCAGGCGGTGAAGGATACGGGTGGAGACTGGCTGGACGTGGACGGGTATATCGGGCCGATCACGATAGCGGCCGTCAACAATCATCCCAACTCGAAGTGGCTGCTGGACCGATTCAGGCTTTTGGCCATTCAGCACTATCTCGGGTGCAAGAGGAAGTTCCTGGCGGGGCAGGTGAAACGAGCGCTGAACTGATGGGTTTCCCCCGGATTAAAGACTTCCGGGGTCAACCCATCCTACAAGATCGCAGATTAGAAGGCGGCCAAAACCCAAATCAAAAGGAGGGAATGAAATGAACAAGTACATGGCAATCGCAATGAAGCTTCTCCCCACGATTCTCCAGCTCATGGGCATCGCCGAAAGCCTTTTCGAAGACAAACCGAACAGCGGCAAAGAGAAAAAGGCGGTGGTAACGACTGCAGCAAAGGCCATTGTGGAAGGGGTCGGGGCGGTCTCGACCGGCGGCCAGGCTGAGACCTGGGAGCGGATCAAAGATCCCGTCTCCAACATCATTGACAATGCGGCGGCCATCGCATTCCCGGAGCACACGAAGTAGCGAGTTGATGCGACCAGGCGAGAGTCGCCTGGTCGCAAACCAAATCCGAGGGGGAAACCGAAATGAGCCCTGAGCAGATCACCGCACTGACGTCGCTACTCAGCATCATGGACAAAATGTCCGGATGGCCGTTCGGGCTGTTGTTTTTCATGATTGTGGTCGGGCCGTGGGTGTTGGCGATCATGCTTGCATATGGGTACCGCAAGCGCTTCGAGAGCGTAGTCGGCATGTACCAGGCCAATGTCCGTCTTGTTGAAAAGTTCATCGAGCTCAGCGGAGATCTCAAAGAGGTCGTCATCATGAACACCCAGGCGTGGCAGCGCACTTGCGACGCGGTGGAGAAAAACCAGTTCTGCCCGCAGATCAGGCTTCAGAAATCGGCAGTGGGGGTGCAGGGATGAGCGAAAGGCTGAAATTTCAAGGGAAGCTCTATGAGAAGAACATCGAGGCGAAAAGGCTCCAGGAACTGCTGAAGGGTCTCGTCAAATCGCTTCGGGATGCCTTGGATCCCACTGAGCCCGTGGAGCAGCTGGACCGCGAACTCATCGTGCAGCAGGCGGGCGAATTCGGCATGAAGCAGATTGAGCTGCTGGAGGTTATGGCGGAGATCCGCGTCATCAAGCGGGAACTGGGAGAACGCTGAAATGGCCATCGATCAGGAAACCAAGGAGAGGGCCAGAGAGCTTTATGTATTCGATGGTCTCACGCTCGAGCAAGTGGCCAAAGAAACAGGCGTGCCGGAAAGCACCGTCAAACGCTGGTCCGCGGACGAGGGCTGGACGGATGAGCGGCGTGAGCACAAGGCGACGCTCGCGGACATTCGCAGGAACACCCTGCAGCTTCGGAAGGCATTCGTGGCAAAGGCAATGGGCAGCCTCGACCCGCAGGATGTCTATGCGGCGGTCCGCCTCGAGGCCCTGGCGCAAAGGGGTCAGAAGAAGGAAGAGCAGGTGCAGGTCGACGTGGACAGGCCGAAGCTCTTCATCGAGGACATGGAATTCATCGCATCAACGCTCAAGGAGATCGACCCGGAGGGGCTGAAGATCTTGGCCCGGAGTTTTGACGAGATCGTAACCAGGTGGAAGGCTCAGAATGAGAAAGCGGCCTAAGCTCACGGAGTACCGATTCGACCAGTGGGTCGACGAGATGAAGTCCTGGATCCAGGAGTCCGTCTCCCCGTTTGAGGACGACACCCCTGAGAAACAGAAAGAGCGCAAGGAGCGCAGCCGCTACGACCTTCTCTACTTTTGTGAGACGTATCTCCCCCATTACTTCTCGGTGGAGTTCGGCGATTTCCATGAGGAATGGGAAGAGCTGACGGAAATCAGGGATGCGGCCGTTTTCGTGGGTGCGCCGAGGGAGCATGCAAAATCGACATTCTTCAGCTTCGGCGTGCCGATCAGGAACATCTGCCACAAGCTCCGGTGGTTTCAGCTCATCATCTCGGACACCAACGACCAGGCCACAGGATTCACATTGCCCATTCGCCTGGAGCTCGAAGAAAACCCCAGGTTACGGCACGACTTCGGAGATCTCACCGGCAAAACCTGGAAGAAGGGCGATTTCACCACCTCCAATGGAGTCAGAACACTGGCGAGGGGGCGCGGGGAAAAGGTCAGAGGTCTCAAGAACCGGCAGCACAGACCGGATTTCGCCGTTGTGGACGATTTTGAAAACGATGAGAACGTGGAGAATCCGGAGCTGGTGAAGAAAGGCATGCGCTGGCTCAAGCGCGCGGTGATCGGATCGATGGGGGCGGGTTTCACCTTTCTCATGATCGGGAACCTGTTCCACCCCAAAAGCGTTCTCTCTCAATTCATTGCCGAGAAGGACGAGGACGGCAAACCTCTCTATGTAAGCCGCGTCTATGACTGCTGGCTGGACTTCGGCAAACCGACCCAGCGGCCGCTCTGGCCCGCGCTCTGGCCCGTTGAAAGGCTGGAGAAAAAACAGCGGACGATGGGCACGGTGGATTTCAACGCAGAAATGCGCAACCTCACCGGGGCCGAGAACTCACCTTTCAAAGAAGAGTGGTTCCGCTATTACGAGGAATCGGACCTGGATGGCCGGGCGCTCCATACAGCGACGGGAGTGGATCCGAGCGCAAAAAGCGGAGAGGCGAACGACTTCAAGTCGATCGTCACCGCGTCTCTCGATCGTGGGGAGATGGTTTTTTACTGCCGCCATGCCTGGATCCGGCATGCCAGCCCGGGGGAGATGTTCGATGCCTCATACAACCAGGTGGATCACTACGGCGGACAAATCGGCATTGAGGACAACATGCTGGAGGATTTCCTCCATGAGGCCATTCAGAGTTATGCCAGAAAGGTCGGACGCTACCTTCCCTGGCGGCCCGTGCATCATTCGTCCAACAAGGAAGCGAGGATTATAGGCACCCTCTCCTACCTGGTTGAGCATGGCAAGCTCAGGTTCATCAAGGGCCACAGCGACCAGGACAGGCTGGTGGAGCAACTCGTCTATATCCTCAACAAAAACGTAAATGACGACGGGCCGGATGGCCTCGAGATGGCGGTGAGCATGCTGCAGAAGGGCTTTTCCATGAACACGGCGGATGTGCTGCCGGAGTTTGCGGAGGCGGTTGCGTGAATCTGAGCTGGCTGAAACGTTTCGCGAAGACAAAGAGGCCGGATGTCGAGCCCGGGCAGCGCTCCGTTCCGGATGAAGGGATGGGCGCGGCCATCGGGCGGCTGGCGGGGTTTTACGACTATGCCGTGCCGGATTTTCCTCCGGAGTGTCTGGAGGTGCTCGAGCCGCTATCCATCTTCAACCCGGATGTTGCCCAGGCGCTTTCGATCTGGGTGACCCTCGGCAACACCGGGCACGAGGTGGAGGTGGACGGCCGGAATCCGGAGGTTGTGCTGGAACGGCTCAATGCTTTGGCCGGCAGCGTCTACCGGACAGGCGGGGGCATGGACGGCCTGGTCAGTCATTTCCTTCGGCAGATTCCGCTCATGGGCGCGCTATCCGCCGAGTGGGTGATTGCGGAGCGGATCCAGGAGGGCGTGATCGATGTGGCGGTTGTGCCCGCGAAATCCATCCGATTCAGGCGCGAGGACGGGGCGTGGATGCCCTACCAGTTTACGGGCCGGTTCGGGGAGAGCGCGTTTGTGGCCTTGAATCCGTTGACCTATTCCTACAGTCCGATGCAGACCCTGGACGGCAGGCCGTACGGGATCCCGCCCTGGCTCTCGACATTGAAGAACATCGAGGCTCAGCTCGACTGGCTGAAGAACCTCTACCACATCGGCAAGAAGATGGGGCTCATCGGTTTTGTGGATGTGAGCCTGGAGCTGCCGCAGCAAAAGCCGTCCGAGTCGGATGCGGCTTTCCAGGCCAGGCTTTCGAAGCGACTGAAGGACTATGCCGCGGCTTATGCGGCCAACCTGGGGCAGGGGGTGGCGGTTCATTACAAGGATCAGGAGGCCAAGCATAACGCGGTTTCCCCCGGAGCCGCTGCAGGGGCAAAGCAGATCTGGCAGTTGAACGAGGAACAGATCTGCTCAGGGCTCGATATTCCGCCCTCCATGATGGGGCGAAGCTATTCCACAACGGAAACCTATGCCGAAGTCGACTACGACCGGCTTTCCACCAAGCTCATGGTGGCGCTCCGGATGATCAAGAGGTTCATCGAGAAGGGCTATGAGCTGGACCTGGCGCTTCGCGGGATCGATGCGGACGTGACGGTGACATTCAACCAGACCCGCGGTTTCAAGGAGAAGGAGAAGGCGGATGCGGACGGGGCGAGGATCGATAACGTCATCGCCAAAAGAGACGCAGGCTTTATCGACGATGACGAGGCGGCCAGGGAATTGGGGTATGAGGAGGCCACCGGGCGTAGGGCGGACGAGGCGCCGGATTGGATGCTTGAAGCCGGAGGTCGGAGGCGCTTCCGGTTCGACCGCAGGATGGGAAGATATGTCCACTTGCCCGAGCGGATCGAGATTCGGGGCCATAACCGCGCCCTTTGGCACGACAAGCGAGAATCTCTCCGGGGAGCGAGGCAAACCTCGATCAAAACGAGGATCGGGGCTCCTGGGCCGAGTTTTCGACTGGGGGGATCCATAGAAAAGCAGGCGCAGAACTATGCGGAGGCGATTGGAAGCGCTCTTGCCGGGCCGGAGGAAGAGGCTTTGGATGCGGCACGGGTCGCCATCGGAAGGGACTATGACGGCGATGCAGAGGCCTTTGCGGAAGCAGTTTACCGGTCCTTTGCCGACGGGCTCAAGGCAGCCCTTGCCGGGGCCGGGGCGGACGCGGTTAGCGACCGCTATGTGGAGGGCGCGTGGCGGGTGTGGCGATACGAGGACACCGGGTTTTTGCAGGCGGAAATCAGAGGACAGAGGACAGAGAACAGAGGACAGAAAAGGTTGGGGATCGAGATCAACCAGGTGGATGAGAACGCGCTTCGGTACCTGAGATCGATAGACAGGCACTATTTCGGCAAAGGCAATTACCTGGCAGATCATCCCACAGTGCAAACCAAATTCGTCAACTGGCTGCAAAGAGAATACGTGGCCAAGGGGCTCAACATCAAAGACGAACAGGCCCAGCAGGAGTTTTTCAATGATTTCTCCCGCATGGTGAAGAACACCTCCTGGACCAAGGTCAACCAGCTCGTGGAGACCACGATGGCCCGGATCCAGAACATGGGACAGACGCTCAAGCTTTACGAGACCGGGTTCGTAAGGTACCGCATCGTCGGGCCGAGGAGCGGGCCTATTTGCGGGTACTGCTCCAACATGGTGGGCAGGGTCTTTGAAGTCGAAAAGGCGGCGGCGAGGCTGGCCGGGATCGTGGAGAAGGGATTCGAGAGCGTGGACGATCTCCCCGGCTTCATCACCAGCGCATATGAGACGCCGGAAGACATGAAGGACTTGAGCGACGAGGATCTGCAGGCTGCCGGGTTCGACAGCCCGCCGTTTCATCCCTCGTGCCGGCATCGGAAGGCGGCGGAGGAGTAACCGGAGATCGGAGATCAGAGGTCGGAGGTCAAAGCATGAAAATCGATTGGTTTGCAGAGGACAGTCTGAAGAAGAACGGGGTGCGCATTCTAAGGGAAGGGATGGCGGCGGCACGGTTCAATCTCGCCCTGGATTGCGGCAAGGCCGAGAAGGGCAGGATTTCCCTGGCTGCGCCTGAGGACAACGCGGGGCTTTCCCCGGAAGAGTTTCTGGTCAAGCCCTGGCGCATTCTTTCCCAGACGCTTACCCCTTACCGGTTCTTCGATTTCACCAGGGAAGGAGTTCTTAAAGCGGCCGTGCCGCTCTTTGATGGACTGACGGTCTACGCGAATCACTACGCGGATGTGGAGCGGTGGAAGGGCTACACAAAAGGGTCGGCATGGGACGAGAAGAACGACCCACCCGGAATCAATGCTCTCCTGGTGATCGATCGTACCGTGGATGCCAACCTCGCCCGCGGCGTGGAGATCGGGGCGCTGAAATCGGCCAGTGTCACGATCTGGTTCGAGTTTGAAAAGTCGCATCCGGATCTTCGCTACTACTATGACCATATCGGGACGGTGGTGGATGGGGAGGTGGTCCGCTTCATCGTGACGAAGATCGAGCGGGCCGCGGAGGTCTCCATTGTGTGGGAAGGGGAAGATCCGTTCGCAAAGGCGTTATCCGCTCAGCTTGCAGCGGAAGATCATAGGGAAAAGGAAGGAGGGGAAGGGATGAAGTTCAGTCAGAAATTTCTCGCGGCCCTGGGGATCCAAGCGGACCAGGAGATGAACGAGGAGAAACTTGAGGCAGCCGTGAATGCGAAGCTTGCGGCGATGCAGACGGAAATCGATGGGCTCAAGCCTGACGCTGAGGCGGGGAAGAAGCATCTTGCGGGCTTGAGGGAGCGGGCGGCTTCTCTTTACAAGGCCCTCAAGGGGGACGGGGCCAATGAGAGCTATGTGAAGAACGTAATCCTCAGGGCGGATCTGGAGACTGCCCAGGCCCTGGTGGATGAGTACGAGTCCGGTTTGGAAAGTGCGGTCCCCCTTTCCTGCCCCAAGTGCGGGGAGAAGCTTTCCCGGCGCTCTTCGGTGGAACTGGGGCAGCCGGAGGCCGGCGGAGAGAAGAAGCGGGCGGCGGATTACAAACTTTAAAACCAAAATCAGCCACTAAGACACAAAGGCACGAAGAAAAAGGAGAAGGATTATGTGGGATGTGGATTTCAGAGGGATCGGGGCCGAGACGGTGACCCTGCTGGCGGGCATCGGCATATCCGCGGCGAACGAGGGGCATGTGGCCAAGGTGAGCGCGGTGGCGGCAAAGACTGCCGAGCCATGCGATGCCGAGGATGTCTTCTACGGCGTGATCGACAAGTTTGACCAGGGCGGGGGCATCGTGGCGTTGCAGCGCAAGGGGTTCAAAGAGGTAGGCTTTACCGGACCCGTCGCCTTGGGCTGGGTCGAACTGGTAGCCGACGGCCAGGGGGGAGTGAAGACGCCCGGGGTCCCGGGCGTGGGCAGAAAATATCATGTGGTGGACCTGGATCCGGCAGGCACTCTGGTGCTGGACCTGGGCTGAAGCCGCGTAGGGCATAGCGCATAGGGCATGGCGTAACAACCTGGATTCCCGCCTGCGCGGGAATGACGGCAAAGAAACGCAAGAGAAAAGAAGGAGAACGGGAGATGGCAGTGAAGATCGCAAAGGAAATGTACCAGGCGGCGCGGCAGGCGGGTTTGACCTTTTCAGAGCTGCTGTCGCGGGAGCGGCCCTCCACGATGGAAGGGCTCGATGCGTTCGAGTTTGCGCTTTTCGAACGCGATATCAACCTCAGACGGGATACGGTGGAGAAGTTCTACCGCACCCAGGAGGACAGCATCCTGTTCCCGGAGTTCATCAACCGGAACGTCCGGATCGGCATGGTGGGGCTGGGCAAGCGGGATTTGATGCTGTCGGATCTCATCGCAACGGAAACTCCCATTGACAGCGGGGTGTATGAGACGATCAAGGCGGAGTTCTCAACCAAACAGATCGACTTCAAAAAGGTTGCAGAAGGGGCGCCATTTCCCACAGTGACCATCTCGTCCGGGAAGAATTCCATACGCCTGGCCAAGATTGGGGTGGCCGTCGACGCAACGTACGAGGTGCTCCGGAGGATGAAGCTTCCCCTTCTTTCCATCCATATGCAGCTCATTGGGAAGCGTCTGGCCAAGCGCATGGTGGCATATGCCGTTTACGTGCTGGTCAACGGCGACGGGAATAACAATGCCCTGGCGCCCGCCCAGGAAGCCGCGGACTATGATGCGCTGCTCGCCTGGATGCTCGACATGGACCAGTGGGAGCCCACGGTCTGGTTTGCAAAAAAGGAGCTCCTGGTAACCATCCTTACCCTGGAGGAGTTCAAGGACACCCGCCTTTTCGATACGGCCAAGACGGGCGCGCTGGCGACGCCTTTCGGGTTCGACATGAAGAAGTTCAACTGGGAGGAGAGCACGCTCGGAGACGGGCAGCTCTTCCAGGTGGACAAGAGCGCTGCCCTGGAGCTGGTGAAGGAGATCGGCGCAGAGCTCATTGAGACCGACAAGGTGATCGACCGGCAGTTTGAAAAGACCGTGATATCGAACATCATCGGTTTTTCGAAGATCTTCACCGAGGCCGCGGCGATCTTCGAGCACACCCCGGCGCAAGGATAAAGCCAGAGATCAGAGGTCAGAAATGGCGACGATTCTTGAAATGTTGCAGAACAGGCTGCCGGACGAGGCCGGGCTCTTTGCCGGCAGCCTCGCCTCCTTTATTGACGAAGCCAAGGCCCTGGCCGGATATGACGGGGTGGCCGAGGGGGAGCTCTCGACGCTCCAGAAGTCGCTGGTGGCGGACATGGCGGCGAAGGCGTTGATCGTGCCCGCCATGAGCCACTACAAAAAGGCCCTTGCAAAGGCCCAGGGGGAAGGCGCCGGTACGGCCGAGTTCTCAGACAAGCTGGCGTTCCTGCGGGAGATGCAGGTCCGGCTCTCGAACGATATCTCCGAGAAGCAGGCGAAAATGGAGACTGTGAGCGATACCGGGGTTCCCATGATCGTGGTGACGTAAGAATGAAAACGCAGAAATCTGGATTCCGGCCTAAAGCATGCCGGAATGACGGGTAGGTGAGTCTATGGATCTGCTGGATGAGGGCGCGGTCGAGGAATTCATGAATGCCATGCGCGACGTGGGCGACACGTTTTTCCGCCACCCTGTGGGAGTGGAGATCGAGGGCGCGGAACGTTTCAATCTGGTGGCGGGCCTGAAGCGGATGGAAAACGATCTGGAGCCCAGGGAAGGCGGGGATGAGATCAAGGAGCGTTATATGGTTCGCTTCAACCGCGCGTATCTGGCGGAAAAGGGATTGGTGGCCGATGGTGTTCTGCTGATCGACCATGACAGCATCATCGTCATCGACGAACGAAGGTACCATGTTGCAAAGCTCGATGAGCCGGGCTTCCGAGACCGGAAGATTTTGGTGGTGCTTGAGGTGGTGCGCTGATGGGCGTTTCTTTCACTGGAGACTGGGGCAAGCTCCTTGGGAACCTCGACAGAGTGAAACGGGAGCTGAAGAGCGACACGGGCAAGCGGATCGGGCGGGCGCTGATGAAGATTGAGCGCAAGGTGCTCGACCACCTGGACGCACAGGATCTGGGGTGGGACCCGCTCACCAAACCTTATGCGAAGCGCAAAGCGCTGCTGGGGCTGGACCCGGACACCTTGAGGGCGACCAACACCATGTACGAAAACATCACCACGGACCAGGCAGACGAATATCACGGCGCCGTGGGAGTGATGCGCGGGGTGAAGACGAAAGACGGCGAGGAGCTTACCGACATCGCCATCATCCACGAGCAGCCGGACAACGACGGGAAAAAGATCCCACCCAGGAAGCTCTGGGAGCCCACCTTCAAGGAGATGGAGAAGGAGATCCCGGCCGGCATCACGGGCGGGGTGAGAAAGTTCTTCGAAAAATGATCGAGGCTTGCAAGACATATCTCTCTGCGAGACTGAAGGGGCTGAAGCTCCCCGATGAAAGCGGTGCTTACAGCGACGGGGCGATCTTCTTTGGGAACATGGCGACCGATCACCTGAAGGACAACGATTATGCTGTGAACTGCCTGATGCTCCAGGACAGGAAGAAGAAGGACGGCAGGATTGTGTCGCGGATACGGAACGAGGCGTGCACGGAGTACGCTTTCACCAGGCGGAGGTTTTCGCGAACCGTGCTTTACCGGTGCTTTCTGCATGCCAAGCGCTGGGAAGATCTCTGGGGGGAAGGCGGGTACACGGGCCTGGTCGATCAGCTCGAGCAAAAGATCACGGAGACCTCCAGGGTGATCGCGGATGCAGAGAACCGGGCGATCCGGGTGAGTCTCCATGACGCGGTAAGGCCTTGGAGCATGGACGACGAAGCAGGGCAACGAACGAAGCGGAGGCCGCATACGGCCATTGTGAGAGTTGAGTTTATCGGCGGGATCTACACGACGTGGACGGTTCCGATTGTGCCGGATGTGGAGATTTCGCCGGAGTATCGTTGACGATTAAGGAGGACGCAAATGGAAGAGGATACGAAGGAGAAAACGGGCTATGGGGCGGGCTCGATGATCGCCCCTCATCCAAACCGGCTCCGTCCCGTGGAGGAGTTGGCAAGAGAGGAGAACCTGAAGGTGTGGGAAACGGCGGGTCTGATGCGGGCTGCCGGATGGGCGGCCGGCAAACAGGTGGATCGGTCGGAGTTCAATTCCATGCTGGCCTCGTTTCGCAAGCGGCCGATGGGCGGCGGGCGGCTACGATAGCGCATAGGGCAAAAACCTTGAACGTTGAACCTTAAACCCCTGGATAGGAGTCAATCATGGGCGATGTGTTGGAATACCTGGTGGACGGAGTGAGCGGGCTTGCGCCCGGCGGGGTGGAGGGCGTGTGCATGGTGACCGGGGTGTGCAGTCTCGGTACTCCGGGGCAACCGTACCTCCTCGGAAAATCCTCGAACCTGGAAACCATTTTGGGGGTAGGCCCCCTTTGCGACCGGCTGCGCGATCTCTTTGCGGCGGGCGGGCAAAACCCGATAGTGATTGCCGTGCCGGTGGCGGCCTCGACTGCAGGCGTGATCGGCGCGATCGCCCATACCGGCGAGGGAGCGGAGGTTACTGCGGACGGCACGGTGCTGGCGGCTGCCCAGGTGGTGATGACAGTCATTCTGGGCGGAGAGCGAAACGAGGCAACTTACACCCTGTCCGTGGACGGAGGGGACAGCACGGGACCCGTTCGAACCGTGCCGGTGGACGGGCTGATCGCGGTTGGCAGCACGGGGGTTGTGATCACCGTGCCCGAGGAGCCTGACCTGGCTGCCGGAGATGTGTATGTCTTCGATGTAAGCGAACCTGCGCCGTCGATTACGGATGTGATGACGGCCATAGAGCAGCCTCTGTCAATTTACGACGTGGAAATGGTTTACGTGGTGGGAGCGTCGGACGCCACGGACTGGGCGGCAATGGGGGCCAAGGCCGACACCCTGTGGAACGCTCATCGGCCGGCTTTCTTTCTGGCCGAGACGCGGATGCAGGAGGACGGCGAAACCCTGGACGAGTGGGTGACGGCGATGCTCGGCGAAGCGGCCGGGGCCAGCCACCGGTTCGTTGCGGTTTGCGCGGCCTTCGGCGAGGTGTCGGACCAGACCGGCAAGCGGTTGACGCGAAACTTTGCGGGGCTGGCTGCCGGGCGGATTGTCTCCATGCCGGTGATGCGGGCGATGGGCAGGGTGAGGGACGGCGGGATCTCCCAGGCGGCGCTGCCGGGGCTTTTCACCGAGACCATGCAGCAGCAACTCGAATCGTCCGGTCTCATCACGGCCCGGCGTTACGCGGGACTGGATGCGGCTTACTGGGGCGATGCGCGCACCCTGGCCGATGACACCAGCGACTACCGCTACATTGAAACGGTGAGAACCGTGTTCAAGGCGGTGCGAAAAGCCCGGATCGCGGCGCTCAAATCCATGTATGACGAGGCCGGGGACCCGATGCTGGAGGCGGCCGCCACGGGGCTGAGTTACCTGAAAGCCAACATCGAGAATGCGCTCAACACCATGAGGGCCGCGGTACCGAAGGAACTGGCCGACTTCATTGTCACCATTCCGCAGGGCCAGGATATCGTGAATAACGGCGTGGCGGTGGAGATGCAGCTGATCGGCATCCCGATCATCCGCCAGATCAAGCTGTATGCAAGCTACATCTATGCCGGATCGCAGTTCGATCCGAGACTGCAGTAACCAGAGGACAGAGGGCAGAGGCCATAAATCATGGAGGTAAGATATGCCGATCAATGGAAATTACTATGACTGGGAGAGCATCGAGATTCGGCTCCACAATGAGGTAGCGGTAGGGCTGACCGAGATCTCCTACAGCGACGAGCGGGGGATCGAGCCGCGATACGGGAAGGGCGCGGTTCCCAGGGGTTACGGCCGCAAGAACTACAAAGCGTCGGGCAATGCGACCCTGGACAAGGATGAGTTCGAGCGGCTGCGCTCTGCCCTGGGCGGAACGGTTTACGCGAAAGAGCCGTTCAACATCGTCATATCCTACGCGAATGACGATCAGCCCGCGGTGACCGACACCCTGAAGGGTGTGAAAATCACCAAGAACGATGCCGGCGCCAAGCAGGAAGACGACAATGCCGGCGTGGTGAAGGTCGATTTTATCATCCTGGAGCCCATTGAGTGGGGCGGGGTCCCGGCGTACGCGTAAGCGAATGTCCAATGTCCAATGAAGAATGTCCAATTTCCAGTGGAAAGAAAGAGAGGATTGCAATGACGTTACCCCAAGCGGTGATCGAGGCAAAGGAGAGCGGCAGCGAGGTGCTGGAGCTGACGAGCGAGGAAGGACACGTCTACTACTTCAGGAAGCCGGGAAAGTCGGACATGAACCGGTACCTGACTTTAGCTGCAAAGCAGAAGCTGGCGAGCGCGGCGCAGAATCTCATCTACGACCTGGCCATCCATCCCGGCCGGGATGAGATCAAGGGCATGGTGGACGAAAAGCCGGGGCTGATGGTTGCGCTCAGCAATGCGCTCCAGAACGCCGTGGGCCTCAACGCGGAGTTCGAAGTAAAAAAGTTATAGGGCTCCGGGAAGAGCTTGACAAGAGCTTCTTCCGCCAGGCGGAGCTTATGGTGAGGCACTACCTGAACAGGGAGCCCGCGGAAGAGATCGACCGGTTGATGGAGCAATACGTGGAGGCGGTATGGGTGGAGGAAAGAACGATTTCGGCGATGGCTGCGGCTATTGCGAAGGCTTTCGGAGGCAAGAAGTAAGCCCGCAGAAAAGGCCGGCTGCCGCATCGATGGCGGACCATACCGCGGCGATTGTCACTGCCGAGATGAAGACGGCGATGACGATGCCGAGCCCTGCCTCAATTATGAATTGCAACGTTTCCATGTGCGGATCATATCCATAGGGGGCGAAAAAGTCAATGGAGAGCATCTTCAAGCTGGGGATCTTCCTTTCCGTTCTGGACAAGGTGAGCGGCCCTGCGGGCAGGATCGCGCACTCGATGGACACCCTGAAAGGCAAGGCGGCAAGCCTGGGGCCGGCTTTCGACAAGTTCAAGACCTATGGGATCCGGGTGGCCACGGCCGGGGCACTGATGCTTCACATGCTCGGTGGAGCCGTGGGGGCCACGGAGGCGACGCAGAAGGCCCTGGGGGAGCTTGCCTCGGTCGGAGTGAAAGACCTGAGCGCCCTTGAGCGGGCGGGCGCTCAGTTCTCAAACCAGTGGGCCGGGACAAGCAAGTCGCAATTCATAAGCGCGGCGTATGACATCAAGAGCGGCATCTCCTCCCTGACGGATGAGGGCGTGGCCGAGTTCACGAAGCTCGCGGCCATCACCGGAAAGGCGACCAAGAGCACGACTGCCGAAATGACGAGTCTCTTCGCCACGGGCTACGGCATTTACAAGGATATGTACGGCAACCTCTCGGACATGCAATTTGGAGAGGTGTTTTCCGCGGGGATCGCGGCAAGCGTGCAGGCGTTCAAGACCACCGGGTCGGGCATGGCGCAGGCCATTTCGACCCTGGGAGCAACGGCAACAACCGCCAAAGTGCCGCTCGAAGAACAATTGGCCATTCTCGGCATGCTCCAGGCCACCATGAGCGGATCCGAGGCGGGCACGAAGTATAAGGCCTTGATGCAGGCCGCGGCGGGCGCGGGCGACAAGCTGAAGCTCTCATTTACGGACGCAAACAATCAGCTCCTTTCCATGCCCGAGATCCTGACCAAGCTGAGAGGCAAGTACGGCGACACGCTCGATGCAATGGAGAAAATGGAGATCCAGAAGGCATTCGGCACGCAGGAGGCGGTCGCGGTCATCGACCTTCTCTATGGCAAGATCGGCGCGCTCACTGAAAACACCCGGGGACTTTCCGCTGCCACGCGGCAGGGGAGCGGGTTCACGGAAAGCATGGCCAAGGCCATGAACAACGTGGGCGACTCCCGCGCATTGATGTGGCAACAGGTGCACAATCTCGTTGAGGCGATCGGAAAGCAGCTCATCCCGGTGATGATCCGGCTGTATGAGGCGATCGGCGCCGGAGCGGTCTGGTTCACCAAGTTCGCTGAAAAACACCAGGCGCTCGTCCGGGTCGCCGTGATCGCGCTCGGGGTGATCGCAGGGCTGGCGTTTGCACTGGGGACCCTGGCCGCTGCCTTGGGCGCAATAGGCCTGCTGACGCCTTCCGTGATCTCAGGAATCGGGATGGTGAGCGGGGCGTATGCGGCGCTTCGAGCGAACATACTGGGCATGATTCCCGCCATGCGGCGGTGGCTGATGTGGCAGAGCTGGGCGCTCAAGACCTATTTGTATCAGCAAGGTGGCATCCGGAGGCTGGCATCGAGCATCAACCGGAACATGCTGCCCGCCATTTGGGCCTGGGTGCGCGGCCTGGCTGCAGGGCTCCTGCCTGCGATAAGCGGGGCTGCGGCGGCCGTGTGGGGCTTTACGACCGCGCTTTTTGCCAACCCCATCACCTGGGTGGTGATTGGAGTGGCTGCGCTTGTTGCCGCGTTCGTGCTGCTCTACAAGCATTGCGAGCCGGTGAGGAATGTGATTCTGGCAGTGGGGCGGGCGCTCAAGACCGCAGGAGAGTTCGTTCTCTTCTTCGTCGGCTTTCTGGCGGGAGGGCTGGTTGCAGGCGCTAAAGCGATTGTGACGATCTTGTCTCATCCGGTCGAGTTCGTGCAGTTTCTGGGGGATGCAATTGGCAGGGTTATCGACTGGGTGACAGGGAAATTCGATGGCTTAAGCCCGGCTCTCAAGACTGCGGCAAAGCTCCTTCTCTCGTTTGTGTTTCCGCCGCTTGCGATCGCGTTCAACTGGGATGCGATCATGACGGGGGTAAGCGCTGCGCTGGAATGGATCCGCGGGCTCGTGCCCAGGTTCATGGAGGCAGGCTCGGCGCTCTTCGATGCGATCACTGCCGGCATCAAATCCAAGTTGACGGCGCCGGTCGAGGCGGTGAAGGGTGTTCTCGGAAAGATTGCGAACCTTATCCCTCATTCCGACGCGAAAGAAGGTCCTCTTTCGGGCCTCACGACGAGCGGCCGGGCGATCATGGAGACCCTGGGGGCAGGGGTATCCGCGGCGGCGCCCGGACTGCATAAGACGATGGCAGGGGCGCTTGCCGGAGCGGCCCTGACCACATCGGTGGCCCTGAGCCCGATGCAGATGTTCGAGCCACCCATCCAGGATCTAAGCGCAAAGGCTGCATGGGAATCACAGGCGATTGCTCCGCCCAAGATACCGGACCTGGCGGCCAAGGTTGACTGGTCCGCCGTAAGGGCGGAAAGCGCGGGGAAGCCCGTCGCCGAGACAAAAAGGTCGGGAGGAGTCCACATTGCCTCACTCAGTGTAACGCTTCCGGGTGTAACCGATGCGGGAGGTTTCGTGGAAGAGCTGAAACGGCTGGTGGAGGGCTTCGATGCGTGACGGAATCCTTACCTTCGAACACGGGGAAGTGCGCCTTAACGGCGAGCTGATCCCCGGTATTCTGAGGAGCCTTTCGGTCACCGGCCTCGTTCGATTCGATGAAGCCAAACAGGACGCAATGTCCGGCAAAGTGAAGACGCCCATAGGGTGGGAGGATGCGGATGTCTTCCTGGGCCTTGAGCTGACGAGCGACGATTCCGCCCTCGGCGGCGATTCCCTGGACTGCTATCAGAAGCTCGCCAGGATCAATGCCATTTTCAAAGGATACGACAATGGCGCGAACCCAAGGGTCTATGACGTGGTGAATCCCCATTTGAGGGCGAGGGGGATCAACCAGGTGGTGTTCTCCTCGCTCGATTCTGAGGAGGGTGATGACGATGATGCGATCAGCGCAAGGCTCATCTTCGTGGAGCACAATCCGCCCGTGCAGATTGCCGAGAATAGGGCGAACGCAAGAGACAAGGCGATCGGCCCGCCTGCTGTCAATACCCCTGCAGAGCCCGCCAAGGATGCCGGCATCATGAAAGATCCGGGGCCGTTCGCAGCGGGATACGAGGGGTGGAAGTGATTACCGGAATCCGCATCCACTGTTTCATTGGAGGCATGGAGTTGCTCCGGGCGCCCCGGATCTGGATCGAGTCGGAGCGGCACAAGGCTCTTTCGCGCGCCGGGATCACGCTGCCTGATCCCAAGGGCGAGATCTGGCGGATGGTTTCAACGGGTGGCCCGGTGGAGATCCGATACGGGTACAGGGATGATGACCCGGCCACGTGGAAAGGCACCGTAGCCTGGAAGCGGCCGGGCACAGAAGACCAGGTGGAAATAGGGGCCGTGGGGGTGGAGCTTCCCCTCTCCGCCACCCGAATCACGCAGGCCTGGGAAAATGAGACGCCGGAGGCGATCATCCGGTGGGCCGTGGGCAGGGCGGGCATGGCGGCCGGACGGATTGATTCGCCCGGGGTTGTTTTCCCCCGCTTTGTGGCTTCCAATATCAACGTCTGGCAGACGGCGAGACAATGCGCGCATACCTGCCAAAGATCATTCGGACTGGACATGAGCCGGTGGGCTCTCTGGGCCGGGGCGGACGGCGCCGTGAACTGGGGAGATTTCGATGAGCCGGGTCTCAGGCCGCGGGTGGCGACCGGGGCCGGGCTGATCAACCACTCCCCGGCCACGGACGCGTACGGTAGGAGCATTGTTGAAACCTTTTTGATTGCCGGTTTCATGCACTCGCAAATATTCAGGTTGCTCGATACAAGGCGGGACATCGATGACGAGCTCAGGGCGCTCAGGGTGCGCCATGAGCTAAATGAGCGATCGGTGCGCACTTTCATCCGGTACGGGGATGAGCATGAAAGGTTCTGAACTCTCAGCTCTCTTGAAGCGCGTGGTGGAACTCGTGATGCCGGACCTGCGCTCCTATTACCGTGTTGTTCGAAAAGCGCGCGTGGTGAAGACTTATGCATCGGACGGCAGGTACTGGGCCGATGTGCAGCCGCTCCGGAACGATGAAAACGTGGATGAGGGCGAGCCGGTGATTTCCAAGGTGGAGATTCCCGTGGTTTGGGCCGGTCCGGAGCGGGGCATTGTGTGCCCGCCCGTAGCGGGAGCATTTTGCGATCTTGAATACTACGACGGGGATCCGGACTATCCGCGGATCAGCAATTTCAGGTGGCATGGGAACAAGGCGCCGGGCTGCGAGCTGGGGGCGTTCATTATTCAGCAGTCCCCTGAGGTGTACGTCAAGATCACACCCGGCGGGGACATCGTCCACAAGACTACGGGCGAACGGGTGAATGAGATCGGCGGGGGCAAGGAGGAGACCGTCGGCGCTGACTGGAATATCGAGGTGGGCGGATCTGCCTTGATTGAAGCCGGGGTGGAGGTGACGGTGCGGGCGCCCCAGATCAACCTTGTCGGTCCGCTCTTGATCACGGGGGTCGGAGGAGGGAATGGAAGCGGAGCGCTGCAGGGGGACCTTAACGTCATCGGCAACATCACCGTAACCGGCGACATCACTGCGACCGGCACGATCATCGATGGGGGCGGCAACACGAATCATCATGAGCACGCGTTATGACGGATCTGTTCGGACAAGACATCAGGCTCGATGAGGGCCTTGAGGCGGTGGTGGCGGCAAACGGGGAACTGGTCCTCACCCAGGGGCCGGAAACCGGATGCCAGGATATCCGGCTGCGGCTCTTCACCCGGCTGGGAACACTTTTTTATGATCAGGACTTCGGCGCCCTGATCCACGACTGGATCAGGGAGGAAAACACCCTGTTCAACCGCTTGGCCCTGGAGGCGGAGATTGCCCGACGCATCGGCCGCGATCCGCGCGTCGTGGTGGGATCTGTGGATTCAAAGGTGGCGGCCTGGAATGAAAACGGGGTAACGGTCCTGGCGAGCTGGCGATTCATAGAAGAAGATCACCCGTACAACCTGGTGATCGATATGACGGATGCGAAGCTTTCGATCGTGGTCGCTGACGTGAATCCGCGGGAGTGAAAACAATGACGCTGCCGATTGAAAAGACCCTTGAAGAGATCCGGCAGGAGATGTTCGACCGTGTCGGCGCTGTGCAGGCCGAATATGCCGCAAAAGGCTGGTTGCCTCGTCTGATGAGCCTGACCAAGGGCGCGATCCGCGGGATGCTGGAATTGTGGAACTGGGGGCTGTATCAGCTCTATGGTTTCATGATGTCCGTGCTGGCCGAGGCCTTCCCCAGCGAGGCGAGCGGGGCATGGCTCGATCTTCACTGCCGGCAGGTGGATGTATACAGGCTGCCGGCCACCCGGGCCACCGGTACGGTGTATTTCATGCGCGTTGAAACGGAGGGCAATGTGATGATTCCCTCGGGCCGCATCGTCAAGACAAAGCCTGACGGCACGGGCGCCGTTCACCGCTATGTGACTACCGAAGCGGCGGTTCTGCCGGACGGACAAGCCGAAGTGGCGGTGCCGGTGCAGGCAGAAGATTATGGGGCGGCGGCCAATGTGACGGCAGGCATGATCAACGAGATTGCAACCATTGTTCCCGGCGTTGACAGCGTGGAGAACCGGGCCGATTGGCTGATCAGCGAAGGTTCGGACAAAGAAGACGATGCCGCTCTTTTCGAGCGCTATGCGTTGGCATGGCAGGAGAAGAACGGATGCACGAAGCATGCATACGAGGCCTGGGCGCGATCGGTGGTGGGTGTTGCGAGCGTCAAGATTGTTGATCAGCATCCTCGAGGCCAGGGCACGGTGGATGTGGTGATCACCGGCGCGGCCGGTGCGCCCACCCAATTGCTGATTGATGCGGTGGACGCAGTGGTGCAGGCCAAGGCCCCGATCAATGATGATGCGCTGGTCAAGGGGCCGGAGCTGGTAGAGGTTGATATCGTAGGAGAGCTGGAGATTGTTTCCGGGGATCCGCCCGCGATCCTGGCCGAGGCTGAGCAGCGTTTGCGCGGACTGTTCTATGGCGGAGCAGCGGTGAAAGGTATTGTGCCAATGAGGGTGGGCCAGGATATACCTTTGGATCTCTTGCGGTGGGCGGTCCTGGGGGTGACTGCGGGGCGGGTGAAGCGAACAACCTGGACTAGCCCGGCAGAGGATGTCGGCGTGTCTGACGACGGGCTGACTGTGCTCAACAGCATCAGCCTGAGCTACGTGTGGGCCAGTGAGGAATAATGGGAGTGTTCTGGGCCTATTTTCGCGACAAACTACGCTGGCCGCTGATTCACCGGCCAGGGGCCCTTTCGGCATTGGTGGAGGGCGCGGCGGGTTTACTGGACGCTGCCAGGGAGGACGTTCTATGGCTTCGCGACCAGTTTTTCGCCGAACAGTGCGAAGAGGTTTTTCTCTCCAAATTCGCCAAGAGCCGGGGCATCGGGCGCGCGCCGCTCGAGACCGACAAGAACTATTTGTGGCGGGTGCGATTTGCCTATTTATGGTGGATCGGCGCAGGCCGGCCGGATCATATGATCGACGTGCTGGCGAAGTTCTTCGGTTTCGGCGGCGGATGGATCAGCAATTTGAGGGAAGAAGATCCGGAGCGCTGGGCCGAGTTCCGCGTGCATATCGATGTGATCGGCGACACGCTTCATTTCACCGAACAGCAGGTGGTGTGGGCGATCAACGAGATGAAGCCGGCTCGCTCGAAGCTTGCCGAAATCGTGTACTACTACAGCATCAGGGGTGATGTGCCGGTGTTTGCGACATTCATACAATCAGGGGAAATCATTGAGGTGTATCCCGGATAAGGAGCGATGAAATGCCGGAGTACTACTGCATTTTGACCACGGTGGGGCTGGCCAAGCTGGCGGATGCGCATGTGAGCGGCATACCCGTTGTACTGACCCAGTTCGCGGTGGGCGACGGCGGCGGGATATATAACGAGCCGGACGAAGAGCAGACCGAGCTGGTAAATGAGGTATGGCGGGATGCCATTAACCGCGTGTTCATTCATCCCAACGAACCAACCTGGATCGTCGCCGAAGCCAAGATACCGGTTGAAGATGGGGGGTTTAGCATTCGTGAGGCCGGGGTGTTCGACGGTGACAATGACCTGATTGCCGTTGGAAAGTATCCTCTGACCGAAAAGCCCGCGCCGGGCAGCGGCTCGGAGAAGGAGCTTTTCGTGCGTATGGTGATGGCGGTGACCAATACCGGCGACGTAGAGCTCGTAATCGACCCGAACGTGGTCACGGTCACCATGCGCGATCTGCTGGATCACGCGACCCTTGAACTCGACCCCACGGACACGGATGCGGTTAAAGAGAAACACTTGTCGAATTTGCAGGCCCACGGCTGGGAATCGGACATCGCCGACAATGCATTGGCCATTGCGGCCGAAACCGCGGCCCGGGCCGATGCGGATACCGCTCATGCGGCCCTTACCAACCCGCACGGTGCCACCACGACCCCCACGGCGAGCCGGATCGCCATGTGGGGCACGGGAGGAAGGC
>PHBH01000066.1 GCA_002840535.1 Deltaproteobacteria bacterium HGW-Deltaproteobacteria-15
CAGCTCCGACTCTACGTTTCAGACCGGCTTTAACCCAACATGTTGTGTATACCCATTAAAAACCCGGATGCCCCATTTTAAATAAAGAAAGACTGATGAAAAAGATTCTTATTGTCGATGACAGACAGGAGATCAGGGAACTTGGGGAGATGACCCTTAATAAGGAAAGTAGAAGTGTTGATCGGATAGGCAAAACGTTCCCTACACAACCTATTCTGGAGATCAAGACCGAGGTGGACAAAGCCACATGAGTCCCTTGTCTCACGATCTGTTGGCAAAAGTCGAAAAGAAAATGAAAATGCTCCTGGGCACGACGCTGCAAGAAAGGAGGCTTTTTCGCCGCATAAAATTGAAGTTGGTGGCTGAGGTTTCAGTTACCGGCGAGAAAGAGACGGCACCAACGGACAAGGTGCGAATTCTGGATATATCCGGTAATGGCGTAAGATTTACTTCCCGCAACTCAGAGTTTTACCATGTTGGTCAGATCATCGAGATATCCATTCGTCTGCCGGGGAAATCCGGGGTAAAGGCTTGCATGAGAGGATTGGGAAGCGTGGTGCGTATCCAAGCCGAACCCGCAGCCGGGATGCCCTCACTGAAAAACAAGGAAGTCGCGATCAGTCTCGACACCCCTTTGAGTTTTGTAAGGAGTATATAAATGTACATCTGCACAAGACATGCGTCAGGGGTTTAATCGTGAGCAAATCCGGCTATCATGATTTTGATAGCTTTTCAGGGAAAACAAGGGTCGCATTTCTCTTGTCCTCCATTCTGCCTTACCTGCTCATCATTTACCTTTTTATAAAAGAAGAAATCGTATTCACGGATATGATTTTTATCTTCTCAATCCTTATCCTGTTTTCCATGTTTTCCGGCTTCTTACTCATAAGGAAATCATCGCATCAGCTTTCAGAGCTGGCCCATGAAACAAGCACCCTGATGGAAGGCAAGAAGAGAGAGCTTGTGATCACTGCAAATGCCGATAAGGAATTGAATGACATCGCAGGATGTTTTAATCACCTTTTAAGTCAACTGAGGGATGCCAACCGGGAAATGAGGGAGCAGTCTGTCCAACTTCTGAGCTATGCGAAGGATCTGAGCCTTTCCCACAGGAAGGCTAAACAAGAAGAACGGCTTCGGCTCAGGCTTAGCCGATACGTCGGTAAAAACCTGGTGGAAAGGCTGTTAACACAAAATGAAGGCGAGCTCTTCGAGAACGAGAGAAGAGAGGTGACTGTTCTTTTCGCCGACATTCGCTCTTTTACATCCATTGCCGAGGAAATGGAGGCTGAAGATCTCGTAATCATGCTCAACGATTTTTATGATCGGATGGTAGACATCGTATTCAAGTATAGTGGAGTGTTGGATAAGTTCGTAGGCGACCAGATCGTAGCGGTGTTCGGGCTTCTTGCAGATAAAGGAGATCAATCGTCCAATGCTATCGAAGCAGCGCTTGAGATGCAACAAGCCACGGAGGCGCTGATGAAATTGAGGGCTGGGGAGGGCAAACAGACCTTCTCGATAGGTATAGGCATAAATACGGGTGATGCTGTGGTGGGGAATATTGGATCCAGGAACAGGATGGATTACACAGTCATCGGCGATTGCGTCAATGTGGCGGCGAGGCTCCAGAAAGTTGCGACGGGTGGAGAAATCGTCATAGGAGAGAAGACTAACCAAAAAAGCAAGCGCAGATTCCCTCTACTGAAGTCGGCAAAGTTGAACCTCAGAAACAGATCCGACCCTGTCCGATGTTTCTTTGTTAACAGAAAGCCGCAAAGCTCATAGCGCATGCAGAACTTTTCCAATGGCGGCGCAGCTTCCGCCATTGGAAAAGAATACTCCCTCCCCGATTTTTTCGCGCCGGGGGGGCGGTGAAATCGGCTCTTGCTCCAGCTTCGAGATGCCGAAAGGACGGTTTATCTCTTCTTCATCTTGAGCAGCTCGTCCTGGCGCGCCTGCATCTTGTCGCTCCACACGCCCTGCTCCTTGTAGAACTTGATAGCCCCCGGGTGATAAGGCGCAGTGGTCTGCTCGCCCACGAACCTCTCTTTGACCCAGTCCTTCAACTGCGGATGATGCGGGCCAAGCTCCGTGTCGTGCTCCCAGACAGCCTTCACGATCTGATAAGCCGTATCTTCCGGCAGATTGGGCCTGGAGGCCAGATTGAAATTCCGCGTCACCAGAACGGTATCCTTGAGGATCCCGGGGGGCCCCTTCTTGACCGTCATGGGAAAATAGGCTTTTGAAATCTTGTGGACATCATCCCAGTGCTTGTCACCCGCTTCAAGATAAAGTATCCCATTCTTGGCCGCGGAAAGCTCACGAAATACCGGCACGCCGATTCCCCCGAAGACAGCGTCGGCCTTTCCTTCCATCAGCAGCCGCACTGCTTCGGGAATGTCAGAGGCTTTCAGGACAATCACATCCTTTTCCGTGAGCCCTCCGGCGATCAGCGAGGCTCGTGAGCCCAGATTCAGGGCCTGCTGGGTCCCATAGTCGAGAACCAACCGTTTTCCCTTCAGCGCCTGATAATCCTTGAAACCCGAGTCGCCGGTCACCACAGTGCTCGCCGAGTTGCGCATGCCGAGCATAAGAACGCGCAGGTCGAAGCCCTTTCCCTTGGTCTGCCTCTCGTAGATGCCCTTGCCTTCGTAGGCATATCCCTGCGCGTCATTGGCGATCATGACCAGATCCACCTCTTGGGTGGCCATGAGGGGCAGGGTCAGGATCTCGCCCTGGGGAAGCACCTCCATCTTTATGCCTGCGTGCTTGGCCGTGACCTCGGCTATGGCGGCGCTGAATACGTAGAGGAGGGACCCGACGGCCGCTGATCCTATTCGAAGGTTCCCCGCCGCTGAGGCGGAGGCAAGGGGTGACAGGATAATCAGCCCGACAAGACAACAAGCCAGGAAGATCTTTTTCATGGTTATTCCTCCCATTGCTAAAAGGTTGGCGCCCAATGCCAGCGCGAACTTCCGGGATTACGACACCAGTTCGTCTAGCATTCGATTTCAAAAATCTTCTTCGGTGTGCGGTGAAGGCAATCGGTGACGCCCTTCTCCGTCACAAGGTAATTGTCGCAGGCCCACGCAAATACGCGTGGAGTACCGATGATGGGATGGACCGTGATGTTCATGTTGGCCTGGATCTTCATGGGTTCGTCGTCCCTGATCCCGGGCCGCTCCACGAGATCGTAACCCTGGCCGTGCGCGTACAGCCGTTTTTCCACGGGCAGCCCTTTGCTACGGAGGAATTCGTTGTTGGCGGCAATCAGTTCCTTCGGGTCGGCGCCGGGCTTCAAGAGATCGAGGGTTACCTGCTGTGCCTGCCTTGCCACTTCAGAGGCCTGGAGCAGTTCTTCAGACGCTTTTCCGAGCACACAGGTCCTTCCCATTTCCGCATACATCCCGCCCGGGCCGTTGGTCTCGATCATCAATGTAAACTGGTCCCCGCGTTTCATCTCCCTGTGCATGAAATGTCTCTTCAGCATGGGGCAGGGGGTTCCCATGGGCGCGGAACCAGCCATGATCAGCTGTTCCTCGCTCCCCAGCTTCTGCACGGTGTACTGGACCAGCGCAAAAATATCCGAGTCCCTGGCACCCGGCCGCAAACCTTTCAACGCCTCTTCGAACGCCGCATCCTGTATGGAGGCTGCGTTCTTGATCAGGCCGATCTCTTCCTCGCTCTTGACGGCCTTGATCTCATCTACCAGATCGGTCGCATCCATGAAGCGGGCCGATGTGAGTTGCGTGGTGATCGTCTGGTGGAAAGGAGCGGGTATATGCCCCATGCCCACGAAACCGACGGCGCCCGCCTTGCTGCTCTTGAGGAGATCCGCCACCAGTTCGCCGTCGTAGGTCTTCGAGTAGTGAAGGGAAGGGAAATACGGGGCGGTGAAGCGGTTCTTCACGCCCCGCAGTGCCCAGTCCTTTGTGCTCAGATCCGTCAGAAGGCTTTCAGGATCCATTCTGGGTCCGATATTGATCACTGTCATCTCACCGTCTCTTGGAAAGACCACGGTCGTCGGGTAGCCGTTGAAGGACGGGACATCGGTGAACCATTTGACATACCCGCCGAGCCACTGGTTGCTGTTTTGCATGACCAGGAAATCAATCTTTTCCCGGGCCATGGCTTCTCTTACCGCCTTCCATCTCCTTTGAAGCTCCTCTGTGGAGATCTGCACTTTTATTCTTTCCTTCGCAGTATCCATAACCTCCCTCTCTTTCTGTCTTCTATGATCGTTCCGGTGCGTCTTCAGGCAAAGTGCGGCCCCGGATCTCAGACATTGGCCATGATAGGCGGAAAAACGATCTTGATGGCCCCGGCCGGGCAATCCTGGCGGCACGAACCGCAATGCCAGCATTCATCCGGGTAGCGGATCTCGACGACTCCCTCATCCGGGTGAAAGTAAATGACATCCACGGGACAACTGTCCTCGCATGTTCCGCATTTTTGACAAAGGTCCGAATCAATTCTGGGCGGCATACCATCACCTCTCTTCTGCTAATAATAAAGCGGTTCGAATTCGAGTTTCAGATCGTCTTCTCCGCTCTTCCGGATCACCACCTGACCCGTCCACTTCTCTTCGGTCTTCGGGAAATCCAACCGGTTGTGAAAAAGGCCGAACCGGGATTCTTCACGATAAAGGGCCGTCCGGGTCATGATCCTGCTCATGGCGTAGATATTCTTCGACTCCGAGACACGCATCAAACCATGGTAGTCTCCGGCCGTCAGCCGTGGGACAAACTCCCGGAGCGCATCCAGCTTCTTGAGGGCGGCTTCCATGCCAATCCCGGTTCGCTGGGCCGCCATGTGGTCGGACATGATCCTCTGAAGGACCGCTTCGAATTCCTTGTAGGTGATTTCACCCTTTTCCATCAAAGGGCGGTAGACCTCATTCTTGATCCTGCCGATTTCCGCATCAGAGGGCGAGACCATCCGGGTCGAACCCGCGTGGCGGGCAGCCTCACGGCCTGCGGCATATCCGCTGGTGCAGGCCATACTGACACAGCTGAACTGATCGGCGCAGTCCCCTGCCGCATAAAGACCGGGCACGCTCGATGCGCATTCCTTGTCCACCTTGATCCCGCTCCCGCAGAATTCGGAAGGTCCTTTCTGCATGAACTCGGAGACCATGACCTCCACCGGCGTCTTGGCGATGTCTATCCCCTTCTGTTCGAAAAAATCCGGCAGGGTGTCCTTGTCATATCCAAGGGTAGCCTTCAGGTGGGCCATATTCTCTTCCGATAGATGCCTGGTCTCGATGAAAACCGGGCCGCGGCCTTCCCGGATTTCATTCATGACCGCCTCCACGAGCTTGTAGCGGGGGGCATTGTTTCCCATGGGATGATACGGGTTCATGAACTGCTCGCCCAGGGAATTGATCATGTAGCACCCCATGCCCATAAAGGCATTGAGCCCGGCAGAGCTGAACCCCTTCGGCACCACCGTGACCCGGAGGTACTCCGTGTTGGCGAGCCGGGCGCCTGCCCCGAACGCCAGGATCTGCCCGTCACCGGTGTTGGAAGGACATTGCCATCCGTTGAACGTGGAACCGGCCTGGCTCTGGTACAATCGGTTGGTGTTTCCAGTAGCGATCACCACCGCCCTGGCCTTGATCGCATAAAACTCCCCTGTCCGGATGTGAAAGGCGGTAGCGCCGGCCACGTGGGCGCCATCCATCAGGAGCCCGTTGGTTACGGTCCTGTCGAGCACGTTGCAGCGGAGCCGGCGGACCTCTTTGCCCAGGAGGGGCTTCAACCGCTTTCCATTGAAGTTGATGAAGTAAGGACCCGGCTGTCCCAGGGATTTGGTGCGGTAGAACTTTCCGGTGTCCGGCTGGGTGAGAGGGTTCCCGATCCTCGCGAACCGATCGATGCAGTCCCTCAAGCCTCTGCAGAAGACCGCCTCGGTGATGTTCAAATCGATGGCGCCCCGCGCAATGCGGCCCGCGTACTCGAGGTAAGCGTCCGCCGTGTCCCATGACTCCCCTGTCTCCAGAAAGGCCATGAAATGGTCCACCCCTCCGGCGATATCACCGCTTCTTTCGATCCTGCCCTTGTCCAGGACGACCACCCGGGCGCCATTCTCGGCCGCGCCCATGGCTGCGTTGCATCCGGCCAGACCGCCCCCGATGACCAGGACATCCGCATCGACCCGGGTCGTGGTTGGGAGATTTTGACTCATACCAGTGAACCTCCTCACGCAAAAAATTGAGTAGTGTAAGTGTTCAAGGGTTCAGTGTTCAACAGAAAGAAGATGAACGTCCAACATTCAACATCGAACGTCCAACATCGAATCAAAAATGAAAAACGCCCAAGCGAAATTCAAAACTATCCTTTTGCAAGTACGATCAGATTCGTTTCCCGTGTTGTTGTCATGCCCGCGTAGGCGGGCGTCCAGTTTTCAGAGACCCGCTTCCGCTTTCGAGACTTTGTCGCAATCAGAAGGAGCGTGCCTTCAATGTTCAATGCTCGTGTGTTCTACGTTCGTCTTTGTCCTTTTCATTGGACGTTGGATGTTCGATGTTGGATGTTGAACGTTCATCTTTGTCTTTTCATTCGACGTTCGAAGTTCGATGTTCAATGTTCGACGTTCGTCCCTACAACTTCAGCAGCCTCTTCGCATTGCCTCCCAGGATCTTCGCCTTGTCCTCTTCCGGCAGGTCCATCTCCTTTACGATTCTCAGGTTCTCCCTGAGATAGACTTCCCCCTGCTCGGGCGAAAAGGGGTAGTCCGTACCAAAGAGCATCCGCTCGGTTCCGAAAAAGGCATGGCCGCACGGAAGCGCCGCCGCGGTCCCATCCACAGCCGTGTCTGCGTATATGCGGGCCAGGGATTCTGAAACGGGGTTTTTCAGCTTCTTTATCAGGTTGGGAAACTTGATGTTGAACCGGTTGCTGTAAAAGGGAAGCATCCCTCCCCCGAGGTGGTGGGTCACGACCTTCAGCCCCGGGAAGCGCTCCATGGTCCCGCTGAGGACCAGCCGCAGGATTGCCTGCGTGGTGTCAAAGGGCCAACCAAAGAGACGCATCACCGCCGGGTCCTCATTCACCAGCTCATAGGACTGCCACACCATGGGGTGGAGGAAGATGGGGATGTCATGTTTCTCGACCGCCTCGTAGAAGGGATAGAAAAGGGGATTGTCGAGTCCGAGGTTATCACAGTTCGTACCGATGGTCACCCCCCGGCATCCCCACTCCCCCACCGCGCGGTCCAGCTCCTTCACGGCGCCGGCCGCATCCTGGAGCGTCACCACCGCAAAGGGGATGAACCGATCCGGGAAAGCGCGGCACATCTTTCCAATCGCATCGTTCGAGATTCTGCAGATCTCGGCAGCGTCCGGTGCGTTCAGACCTTCGAGAACCGGGGTGGACTGGGTGAGCACCTGCATGTCGATGCCGTACTTTTTCATCTGGGATATGCGTTTTTCCGGGTCCGATGTCTCCGTTTCGAAGTTCTTCTTGATCAGCATGAAATCCTTCCGGGATGTCAGCTTCCCTTCCGCTTCCCTCAAAATGATGTGGCTCGAAAAATCAATGATCATCTCCAAACTCCTTCCGTGATGGAATCTCTTGCTGAGACCGCCGCCCGCATTTGCTGCCCTTTACGCATGCGATTTCCCCAGTGCTCCTCGTTGTCCGCGCTTCGCTTGGACTCCCACCCCTACGGGGCGGTTCCCATTTTCTTGAAAAAAGACCCCCAGGACCAACCCCCTGGAGAATGTAAAGAAGCGTTGGACGCACTGCTCCAGCGTGCCGGCAGAGTTCTCACAAAGGCGGCACGATGGAGCCCCCCAATATTCCGGGAACAACCCCCGGGATTGCGCCGAGCCAGAGCGGGATCTTGAAAACTCCCTGTACAAACCATGTGGCAAGCAGGGTGCAAAGGATTCCGGACGAAACCGCCCCTATCAAGCCAACCCCTGCCTTCCTGCGGAGGAAGGCCGCGAGAAAGATCGGGGTCGCCACCATGAAGCCGAAAAGAAAGACCGCAGCATAGAATCCGAAAACCCACCCGAAGAGATTCAGAACCGGCGCCCAGGATGTGAAATCCGAATTCTCCTCGGCTTTCGATTCAGGCCCCTCACGGTTCCCGCCGGCTGCAATCCTCCATTCCGGATGCAACTCGCCCAACAGGAGGATGACCAGAAGAATCAAGGTCGGGATCCCCACTGCGTAGGGGGCGATCTTCACGTTAAAGGGATATCCCATTCCGGTCACGAGCAGGACCGCGACGAAAAACAGCATCACCGCAGTGAAGACCAGAGAAGTCCGGATCTGTATCTTCATGCAATGCTCCGCTTCGCCTTGTTACGCGAGCCCTTGATGATGGGTAACACCAACATGGCCACCAACAGGAGAGCGAGGCCGGCGCTGATCGGCCTCGTGACAAATACCAGGTAACTGCCGTCCGACATTTGCAGCGACTGCAGAAAGGCACGTTCTGCCAGAGGCCCCAGGATGAATCCCATGACCACCGTGACCAGGGGAAACCCGCATCGTCTCATGAAATAGCCCAGTAATCCGGCAAAAAGGGCGACACCCACGTCGAAGATGTTCGTCCTCCCCATGTAGGCGCCGAAAAAGACCAGCAGCAGCACAAAAGGCGCGATGATCCGGTTGCGAACGGTACTGAGTCTCGCCATCCAGGGTGCGATCAGCAGCCCAAGGAAACTGAGGCACACCTGGGCGAAGACGATGCCGAGAAGGAGTGCATACACAATCTCCATGTGGTCCCGGATCATCAGGGGGCCGGGCTGGAGCCCGTGAAGGATGAAGCCGCCGAGGAGGATTGCCTGGTCAGGGCTGCCCGGAATGCCGAAGGCAACAGTGGGCAGGAGCGCCCCCCCATCCTTGGCGTCCATGGCCGTTTCGCATGCCAGAACCCCTTCGGGACTCCCCTTTCCGAATTGCTCGGGGTTCTTGGAACTTCGCATGGCCACCGTGTAGGAGACAAAGGAAGCCACCGGCCCGCCAAGGCCGGGAACGACGCCGACAAGGGCGCCGACAATGGCGGAGCGAATGGTCAACATGGGGCGCTTGACCACATCCATGACCCCCTGTAGGGCCTGGCTGGACCAATTGACCTGGGATGTGTCCACGAGACTGGCGGTGCTGCCTCCCCGGGAAGCGTAGATAATCAATTCGCTGAGCGCAAAAAGACCGGTTACGAAGGGCACCAGGGAAATGCCATCCCAGAGGTAGTCGCTCCCCATGGTGTAGCGGAAGGCGCCGAACATTTCGGTGTAGCCGATCATCGAAATCAACACCCCGATGCCGCCTCCTGCCAGCCCCTTGATCATGTTCCCCTTGGCGGCCACGGCGATCGTGATCAGGCCGAGGGCGGTGAGCCAGAAGAACTCCGGGTACCCGAAGGAATAGACCAGGGGCTTCACCACAGGAAGAAGAACGAGGGTCACCACCACGCCGCCGATGGAACCGGCCAGGCAGGAGGTGGCCGCAATCGAGATGGCTCGCCCTCCCTCCCCTCTTTTGGCCATGGGATACCCGTCCAGGCAGGTGGCGGCATTTTGGGCCGTTCCCGGGGTATTCAAAAGAATGGAAGGGATGGCCCCGCCGAAGCCTTCGGAGCTCATGATGCCGGCGAACAGGAACATGGCGTGCATGGGCTCCATCCCATAGGAAAAGGGGAGGGCCACGGCCATGGAGAGAATACCGCCAAGCCCGGGAAGCAGGCCGAATATCGCCCCGAGGGACATGCCAAGCAGGAGCGAGACGATGCTCATCGGCTCCAGGATCTTGGCTGCGGCAAACACAAGGCTTTCGAACATCCGCTTTTCCGTTTACCTCTACTTCTTTTCCTGCATTTGCGGCTTAAGACCCAGATAGACCTCCTTCAGCTCTCCCATCTTCTTCCAGAATACATCGGGCGGCATGGTGTCCGGTTCATAGCCGTTCTCCAGGCCCCATTTCTTGAATTCGTCCTGTTGGATGATCTTCCGGAGAACCCCCCTGAGCTTCTCCAGCTTGTCTTCAGGCGTTCCCGGCGGCCCCACAATCACCCATGGAACACCCAGGGTGGAGAGTTTCCCGAACCCCAGATCCGCAATGGTCGGGACATCGGGAAGATGGTAGGACTTCTTGTCGGACATATACACGAGGGGGCGAACATCGTCGATGACCCCTCTGAAGTGGGTATAGCTCCCGGTGCCCCCCACCACGTCGCCCCGCGCCACGGCCAGGGCCGCTTCTGCAAGGTTTTTGTGCCCTGAGACGAAGGAAGTCTTGAACCCCGCCGCGGAGCCTACGGCGCTCGGAATGAGCCAGGAGGGGGTCCCGATTCCGGTGCTGGCGAATTTCAGGGCCTGACCGGCGCTCTTCATGTCCTTCACGCTTTTGAAAGGCTGCTTCTTGTCGACATACATGAAGAAGGTGGCGGTATCGACCCGGAGGATGACGGCATACTTGCTGTAATCGACAGGGCTCTTGGTTTCGCCCAGCGTGTCGTCGTAGATCAATGTGGCGATATGGGGGAAACCGATGGTGTACCCGTCCGGGGCCGATTTAAAAAGGGCGATGCTCCCCCTGCGGCCTCCGGAACCCTTTTCATTGCTGACTACGACCGGAACGCCGAGATCCTTTTCCATGCGGGAGGCAAGGGCGCGGGCGAATCCGTCCACTCCCCCTCCCGCCTCAAAGGGGACCATCAGGGTAATCGGCTTTTCCGGGTATGCAGCCTGGAGCTCGCCGCCGGAATGCATGAGAAACACGATCATCGCAAAGAGAACCACCGTCCATCCGCTTTTCATCCGTTTCATCATAACCTCCGCGCTTTTTTATCCGGTTTGTCATGATTGTGCGCCGTCACCTTTATTAGACAGGAATTATTACTTCTTGTCCCTCCACTCCAGCCGGACCGTTTCGCCCTCCTTTCGCACGTTTAGAAACTTGCTGTCGAGAAGAGGGTTTGTAAACGGATAATCGGACCTCTTGTGAAGCGCCCTCGTCTCCTTTCTCTCCAGTGCGGCGAGAAAAACGGTCTCGCCGCATTCCATCAGATCAAGGATTTCCAGGCTTCTCATAAAGGTGTGGCTATTGTCCGCCGCAAGGGTTGACCTGACCTTGCTCTTCAGATCGCCGAGATACTTGAGCCCTGCACTCAGAACGGTCTCGGACCTGACGTCCACGCCGGCATAGTCGTTCATGATCTGCTGAAGCGCGAGATTCGCCTCTTTCCAGTCCGGGCCCTGCCCTCTCTCCAGAATGCGCCCATAGAAATCCTGAGACTCCTCCACGAGAGGACCTTTTTCGGCGGTCTGGAATTTTCGAATTCGGCCCGCTCTCCCGGCAGCGCTCTCTCCGGCGATCCATCCGTATGTGGCAGCACCTGCACAATCTGCCCTGAAGTTGCCCACCGGGTCTCCGGCTGCAAAGAGCCCTTTGATGCAGGTTTCCCCCTTTTCGTCGATCTCGATCCCCCTGCCCACGAGAAAAGGCTCGTACTGCATGAATTCGACCATGTGTTTCCTGGGGTCGATCCCTTCACGAGCCATGTAGTCGAGCATTCCCGTGTTGCCTTCCTGGACCAGTCCCCACATCATGTATTGGAAATCCTCGTCCGATGTGGTGCTGCAGTCCATGTAGACCGGGCCTTCCCCGGATAGATGCTTGTCGGTAAAGACCGAGCTCCAGATGTCTCCTGTAATGTCTCCCAGTTTCTTGTCGGCCTTTTTCACGAAAGGCCCCACGATCCGGCCTTGCGGATCCTTGTACAGCCCTATCCAGGTGGCTTTGCCGCAACGCCCGAAATATCGGGGGCCGGCGTGCCGCTGCGGAAATTCCATGTTGACGAGTCTTGCACCCGCCCTGTAACCGATCGCCTGCCCGCTTCCGGTGCAGACAGGGCAGTTGGCCGTGTTGAACAACCATCCCGGTGACGGCGGAGGATAGAGCCTGCTCCCGCACCCGGTGGCGAGGATCACGCACTTTGCCCTGAAGATCTTCATCACGGGCTCTTCCTTGCGGGTGCCGATTCCGATTGCGCCGACGATTTCTCCCCCTTGCGTGATCACGTCCGTCATCTGAAGCCGGTTGATGATCCGTGCGCCCATCTCCTTGGCTTTGCGGGTCAGCACCGCCTTCTGGTTGTGCCCTGCGTATTTGAGCCAGATGCAAGGTCTCCCCGGGAACGCATGTCCTGAAAAATCCCAGTGGCCCCACGGCCGCATGGATATGCCCCACTCTTCCCAGTCCTTCACACGGTCAAAGGACTGTCTGAGGAAGCGCATGGCAAGCGACGCATCGCTGAACCCGCCGACCTGGCTCCTCCTGTACTCCTCGAAGATGGGCCCGATGTCGCTGCCGTGGACTTCCGGGATATAGCACATGAAGTGGTCGTTTCCGGTTGCGCCACAGCCGCTCCTCCTGGTGTCGGCCTTCTCAGCGATCACGACGCTCGCGCCGAGTCCTGCCGCACGAATCCCCGCCATGAGCCCGGCGATTCCCCCGCCCATGATCAGTACGTCGGTTTCGATTGGTTTGCGATCAATATCGATCATTTTCATTCACTTCCTTTTGATTTTAACCGCAGAGGCGCAGAGCACGCAGAGAGGGAGTTTTTTTCTCAATGGCGGAGAGATACCGCCATTGAGAAATACTCAGCCGCTGCGCGGGGATGTTCTTATCTGTTTGGTGAAACATATTAAACGTAGGGCTCTTGTAAGCATCTTTTTGTCTGCGGCCGTCTCCCCGCAGACAAAAAAAGAGATCTCTCTGCGCACTCTGCGACTCTGCGGTGAATACTCTTCTCTCTTAACTTCGCGTCTTTGCGCCTTTGCATGAGACTCTTCTTCTCACTGTTTTCTGCTTACTGCCTACTTCCTACTGCTTACTCCTCTCAGATCTTCATCAGTCTCTTCGCATTCCCTTCGTAGATCATCCGCCTCTCTTCTTCCCCGATGGGTAAGGCGTCAATCGCTCGCACGGTATCGCGGACGTTTCCCGCGCCTTTGTCCGGGGAGAAAGGACAATCGGTGCCGAAGAGCACATTCCCCGGGCCGAAGAATTCAAGGCCGCATTTCATTGCCGGGAGCGCCCCGAAAATTGCCGTGTCTCCATAGAACATCCTGAAGTAGTCCAGGGGCCGCTTTTTGAGTTTCTTCAGAAGCTCCCCGTAGTTCTCTCCGGGGCTGCGAGCGCCCAGTACATCATAGCCCGGCCCGAGCCTCCCTTCGTTATACGGAATCATGGCTCCCAGATGATGGGTGATGATTTTCAGATCAGGCCAGCGATCAAAGTAACCTGCAAAAACGATCCTGATCATGGCCGCGCTCGTCTCGTAGGGCCAGCCTATGCACCACCAGATTTCGTACTGGGACTTGTCCTCGGTCTTGTAGTCTGAAAAGCTCGAGTTTCTGGCAGGGTGGAGCAGAATGGGAAGATCGTAGGATGCCATTTTCTCGAAGAGCGGCCGGAACTCCGGCTGGTCCAGGGCTTTCCCCTTTACGTTGGAGAAGAACTGAACCCCTCTGGCCCCGAGATCGCGGATTGACCTGTCGATCTCATCGGATGCCGCGGCCGGGTTATTCAAGGGCAGAGAGGCGATGAAAGCTGGAAAAAGCTTTGGATACTGCGCGACGATCTCCGCCATGCTGTCATTGGCAATCCGTGCAAGATCGGGAGATGCATCAGGGCCTGCAAGTGCCTCGATGGGCGGCGCGGCCAGGCAGATGACCTGCGCATAGTCGCCGATCTCCTCCATCATTCTCACGCGGGCCTCCATATCGACGAGGATCGGGATGGACTTCATGCGCCTGTCCAGATCCCCCAGGTTTGAGGCCACCTGATTCAGCCTGTCAAAGTATTTTTTTGGCAGAACGTGGTTGAATATGTCGATTTTCAATTCGTGTCTCCTCCAAGAAGAAGTTCCAGAGTTCCGGGTTCAGAGTTCAAAGTTGAGAGTTGCGGGTTGTGCGTTGCAGGTTGCGTGCATTGCGCTACTCTCGACCCACAACTCTCAACCCACGACCCTCATATCCCCAGCATGGCGAGTGTGAAGGTGATATCAATGGCTCCGGTCGGACAATCCTGCCGGCACGCCCCGCAGTGCCAGCACTCCTCGGGATAGCGAACTTCCGGCGCCTTCTCCTTCATGTAGATGACGTCCAGCGGACAGTGCCTGTCGCAGACGCCGCATCCGTTGCACTTTTCCATATCGATCACAGGTGGCATGTTTGTCCTCCTTTTCTTCTCGTTGCCTGTTCCCGCAACAAAATCCGAATATCGAAATCCGAAACAAATTCAAAAATACAAATTCTTCAATGTTCAAAACAGTAAGACATGCGGTCCATGGTCTCGGGTAATTCGAATTTGTGTCATTGGGTATGGTTTCGGATTTCGTGCTTCGGGTTTGGAGATTTCAACCTTAATACGTCAATGGTTCGAAACGGGTGAGAACCCGGCCGTCGTCACCCTTGCGGACCACGATGAGGCCGCAATAATTCTTGTCGTCGATCTCCGGAAAATCCGACCGATAGTGATACGGCAGAAACCGGCTTTCTTTTCGTTCCAGCGCAGCTGAAGCCGAGATTTTCGCCACCTGCTGGATATTCATGGCCTCGTGCGCCCGCATCAGTTCGTGAAGGTTCTTGGCCTCCATCTCCTGATGGACGCCGTCGAGTTTCCCCAGTTTCTCCAGCGCGCTCTTCAGGCTGATTTCCGTTTTCACGGGTCCGAAGTGATCCGTGGCGATGGTGCGGACCACGTCTTCGAATTCCTGATACCCCACACCGCTTTTCTTCTCCAGAGGCGCGTACACCCTCGCCATTTCTTCTGCAACTTCTTTCGGGTCGACGGGTTTGAGTTCCCGAGCCGCCTGAGCGAACCGCGCTGCGCTCTTGCCGGCCGCGTACCCCCCGGCTACGCACCCATGGAGGCACCCCATCTGATCGGAAGAGTCCCCCGCGCCAAAGAGCCCGGGAAGACTGGATGCGCAGTTCTCGTCGATCTTGATCCCGCTGCCGCTCACCTCCGACGCCCTGGCCTGCATGGGCTCGGAGATTGTCATCTCGATCATGGTCCCTTCCAGGTTGTACCCCTTCCTCACCAGGAAATCGGGCAACGTATCTTTGTCATAACCGAGGGTCGTGAAGAGGGCCTCCCTGTCTTTTCGTGTGAGATGGCGGCAGTCCATGTAGATGGGGCCTCTGCCCTCCTTCACTTCCCGGTACGTGGCCCACACGATGAAGCTCCTGGGCGCCTTCTCACCCATGGGATGATACTTGTTGACAAACCTCTCCCCGAGTGAATTGACGAGATGGGAGTCCATGCCCAGGAAGGCGTTGAACCCCGGGGCGCTGAATCCCTTGGGGACTATGGTCATGCGGATGTACTCCATGTTGGCGAGCTCCACCCCCGCGTCGAAGGCGGCCCTGTGGAGGTCTCCTGTGCAGGCCGGGCAGTACCAGATGTTGAAGGGTGTGCGCGTCTGGGTCTTGAACATGCGGTTGGTGCCGCCGGTTGCGATCACGGCCGCCTTTGCCCGGATCTCGTAGAACTCGCCCGAGCGCATGTCAAAACCCAGGAACCCGGCAAACTCACCCTTGTGGACAAGCAGTTTGGTCACCTGCAGCCGGTCCAGGACCTGGCACCCCAGTCGTCTCACCTCTTTGGCCATCTTGGGCTTCAACTTTTTGCCGTTGAAATTGATCGCCATCGGCCCGGGTTGTCCCAGGGCCTGGGTCCGAATGAACTTCCCGCTCTGAGGATCCCGCAGGGCGATCCCTATCCGCTCGACCCGCTCGATTGCCGCCTTCACCTCATCGCAGTAGATCTTCTCCACGATTTTGAGGTTGGATGCCCCCTTGGAGGTCTTGGTGACCCAGCTGAGATAACCCTCCCGTGTGTCCCACGGCTCGCCTTCGTCCAGAAAGGCGTGAAAATGGTCGATCCCGCCGGCGATGGCCCCGCTCCTCTCGATTCGGGCCTTGTCGGCCACCAGGACCTTGAGCCCGCTCTCTGCTGCGGCCATAGCGGTGTTCAACCCTGCCGTACCGCCGCCGATAATCGCGACATCCGTCGTGATCCGCTTGATTTCTCTTTTCATATTTCTCCTCTCTTGAAGTGAAACAATCCCGTAATGCCCCGGTCACGCTTCGATGCTTCGGGGCGAACCATCAAACAGACTTAACCATCCTATTCTGTTCGTGGTGAGGTATCGAACCATTGAACGGAATGCTTGCGCCGAGTCACAATTCAGACGGCCCTGCCCCTGCTCAACCCCTTTTGGCTGCGTTGCATCAGCAGGAGCCCGACAATGATGACGATCCCGATCACATCCGTGATCCAGCCCGGCTTGATCAAAAGAAGGGCCGCAGCCATGGCTGCGACTCTTTCGATCGCACCCAGGGGACGCTTGATATACCCCACGACGCCGACGGAAAGACCGGCTGCGCCGACCACCGCCGTGATCGAGGCCAGGACGGCATCTATCGGATTGCCCATGAGCAGCAGGGACGGGCTATAGACAAACATGAAGGGGAGGAGAAACCCGGCAAGGGCGATCTTCCACGCCGTCCACCCCGTCTTCATCGTATCGGCGCCGGCCACTGCCGCCCCCGCATAGAAGGCCATGCCCACCGGCGGGGTCACCATGGAGAGCATGCCGAAATAGAAAATGAAGAGATGGGCGGCCATCGGCGGCACGCCCATAGCGATAAGAGGCGGGGCGGTAGTGACTGCGAGAAGGATGTAGCAGACCAGGGTGGGCATGCCCATTCCCAGCACGAGGGAGGCGAGCATGATGAAAATCAGCCCCAGCCCGAGGTTGCCCCCCGAGAAATAGATGACCAGATTGCCGATCTTGACTCCGAGACCCGTGAGCAGCACCACGGCGATGACCATCCCCGCAGCCGCGCAGGCGCCGGTCACGGTGACGGACTCGTTGGCTGCCGAGGTGAGTCCGTTAAAGAGCTTTCGCGGTCCCAACCTGAACTCCCGCTTGAAAACGGACATGCCCACCACCACGATGATCGTGTACATGACCACGAGAGATGTGGAATAGCCGGCGATGAGGAAGTATACCAGGACGAAAAGGGGCGGCAGGAATACCCAGAAATCCTTGATGATCTTCCTGACCGGCGGGAGATCCGCATCGCTTTCCCTCTTGATCCCCAGCTTCAGTGTGTAAAAGTGAACGAAAGCGAAGACCGCAATGTAAAAAATGATGGCCGGCAGGATGGCCGCCTTGACAACCGCAAGATACGGGACATTCAGATAATCGGCCATGACAAACGCCGCAGCTCCCATGATGGGCGGCATCAACTGCCCGCCTGTGGAGGCGACCGACTCCACGGCCCCTGCAACGTGAGACTCGAACCCCACCTTCTTCATCATGGGGATGGTGAAAGTGCCCGTAGTGACCACGTTGGCCACAGCGCTTCCTGAAATGGTCCCCATCAGTCCACTCGAAACCACCGCCACCTTTGCAGGCCCTCCGGTCACACCCCGGAACATGCTCCGGGTAAGATCGATGAAAAACCGTGTTCCTCCTGCCTCGCCGAAAAGCGCGCCGAAGACGATGAAGAGAAAGATGAAGTTGAACATGACGTTCATGGGTACGCCGAGGATCCCATTCTCGGAGAGAAACAGGCTGTTGATGACGCGCACTACGTCATACCCGCCGTGTGAAATCGGCGGGAAAAGATATTGTCCCAGGAAGGCATAGAGAAGGAAGGCCCCGGCAATGTAAATCATAGCCCAGCCTACAGTGCGCCGAGCCCCTTCGAAGGTCAGCAGGATGCCCACCACGCAGACCACATTGTCCAGGGGAGTGGGCATGCCCGCCCGGTAAACCAGATTCAGGTAATCCACCCAGACATAGGCCGCGATGGCGAGGAGCATGAGGGAAAAGATCAAATCCACGGCCAGGCACCAGGGTTTGTCTTTTTTGTTCTTCCCCAGAAGAGGGCGCACCATGAATGCGACCGAGAAACTCAAGGCAAAGAAGATGGTCACCTGCTCCATGGGCTGGAAATAGACGGTCCACACATTGAAGATGACAAAGACGGACAGGATCAGGCCCATCCACTGTCCAGTGACTCTTCTGAAGTTTTTTATATCCATGATATGGCTCGTCTCTCCTAAAGGATTGCGGTGCCCCGGGTCGAGGCCCGGGGGCACGGCAAAATCCGTAACATTTTAGCCCTTGAAAGGATCTGGATTTCTGCCTTCGCGGGAATCCAGACTGCGCACACTATTCTTGGAAAGCGCTAAGAGTCACCAAATTCCTGCATTTCCGTTCCGGACCGAAAGTGAGATTTCCCTCCGGATAAGCACTACTTCAGGAGACCCGCTTCCTTGTAGTACTTGGCGGCGCCCGGGTGGTGAGGAACGCCCATGGGGTTTGCCGCCCATTCCTTGGTCACATGCCGGTATTCCGAGAACATCGCCGTGAGCTCGTCCAAATGTTCCACAAGGGCCTTGGTCATCTTGTACACGAGTTCCGTATCCATCTTTTCATGTACCGAAAGGGTGCACCCGAAATCAGGGACCCACTTCGCTTCGTCAATCCCTTTAAGGGTGCCGGCGGGCATGAGAAATTTTCCGTAACCGGGTGTCGCTTTGACCAGTTTGTCCAGATGCGCCTCGTCAGGCCAGATGATGTTGATCTTGTGCGTAGCCAGGAGCTGGTTGGCCAGGGGAGTGGTCACGATTACGGCGTCGAATTTCCCGTCCTTCAGCGCGTCCACTGCCGCCCCGACACCCATCACCGACGGCTTGATGTCTTTGGGGGTGATCCCGTAGGCGGCCAGAAGATTCGTGCTGTTCCTATCGAGCCCCCCGGGCTGGCCCAGATTGACCCTTTTCCCTTTCAGGTCCTCATGAGTCTTGATGCCGCTGGCTTCCATCGAGACAAAGAAATTGATCAACGGGGAGAGGTGCATGACGGTTCGGACCGGAATCTTTTCCTTGAACGTCTCTACACCGTTGAGGGCCTGAGCGGCCACAAAGGAAAGGGTCACGCCCATTTCCATTTTTTCCTGGCCGATGAGGCGCAGATTTTCAACCGTGCCGATGGTGATTTCAGGGGTCACGTGGATCTCGGGGATGTATTTGTTTAGAACCTGGCTAATGGGCACACCCAAGTTATAATAGATACCGCCCACAGTCGAGGTGCCCATGTGCATCTCCTGTGGCGCTGCCATGGAAGAGAGGGGTGTTATTGCGAGGCAAATCAACACGGCTGCGATTATGAACATCCTTCGTCCCATAAGACCTCCGTACCTTCCCGTGAAAATGGGATGTTAAAAGAGTTTGCAGAAAATCCGGGCACAGGGGACCCGGTTCGCCTAAGCCCAGAGGGCATGATTTACTGAATTGCTGTTGGCCGAAATCGAAAGCCGAAATCATCGTGCTTTGCTTGGACCATTTGAATTTTGGTAATCAGGCATTGTTTCGAATTTCGGATTTCGTGCTTTGGATTTGGCGCCTCCATACACGCTGTCTTCCTTTGAGGATTGCAGTCTCACCCTGCCGGGATCCCGGTTGAACCCGAGCATGTCGGAGAACTCTTCCGAAACCTCCCGGAGAGCATTCTTGACGACTTTTTCTTTTTCCGGTCCCAACCGAGTGGTCGGGGCGCTGATGATGAACGTTGCCACGATCTTTCCGGTGAAATCCCTGATCGGCGCAGCGATTGCGGATACACCCTCGAAAATGTGCTCCCTGCTGCAGGAAAGGGCCCCGCCCCGGATCGCAGCCAGTTGCTTCCTGATCAAATCAGGGTCTGTCGGCGTTTTGGCCGTGAAGGGTTTCAAGGGCACAGTGGAAAGATAGCGGTTGATCTCCTCGTTCGAACGGGAGGCCAGATAGATCCTGCCCGAGGCCCCGGCGTACAAAGGGGCGCTGTCTCCCAGGTTGAGCGACGGGCTTAGAGGAAGACGGGCATTCACTTTTGCCACCACAGTGCTGCGGTTTCCATTCTCGATGGTGATCGCTGAAGCCTCCCCGGTCATCTCAACCAACCGGATCAGAAACGGCTCGCCCATGCGGACGATGTCCAGACCTTCCTGATATCGTCTGGTAAGAGACAGCACGCCGGTGCTCAGCAGGTACCTCTTTGTGGACGGTTGGAGAGAAAGGTAGCCGAGTTGTGAAAGTGTGGTCAGGAGAGGGGTCAAACTGCCGGAAGGGATGTGAAGGGAATGAGAGATTTCCGTATGAGTCAAACCAGCACTGAATTGTGCGACAGTCTCCAGAATCCGTATGGCTCTTTCGGCTGATTTGACCATGCTCTCTCACATATGCAAGGGCAATTTTGTGGATGTGAGAATATTGAAAAAGGATTTCCCTGTCAAATGAATAATCTTCAATTTCGATTTCATGAGGTGGGGCAGCAGGTTCGAGCCAGAGGATAATTGGGGTTGACAACAACATTCTCATGAAACAACGTATAGGGATGTATCAGATTTTACAACGGATGGCGTTCCAGGCCATTGCAGTGCTCGTTGTCTCAGCGGGTGTGGCCCTCTTTTTCAACGAGACGAGAGAGGATCGGTTGCCCCTCGTGATGCCTTTCCCGCCTGAGTACAGGTGCTCCTCACCGGCCGGCGCCGCGTCTCCCATCAACACATCGTCGGCCCTTGCCGCTTTCGGGAAACGAACCACCATTTTTGTGGACGCCCGCAGCAATGAGGAGTTCGAAAAAGGTCACATTGAAACCGCCGTACATATGCCTTATCTATTTGTTGAACCCGTGGCTGCGGAGTCAATTGCCCTTTTACTGAAATATGAGAGGGTAATCGTGTACTGCAATACCGAAAACTCCGAGGTGAGCAATCTCATGGCAGGCGAGCTCTCTCACTCAGGAGTAAAGGATGCCCGATATCTCGAGGGCGGATTTCTCAAATGGGCCGAGGCCGGGGGAAAATACACCGGCCAAAAACCGGAAAGGTACGTGGATTTGAAATGAGCCGCGCTCTTGCAGTCCTCAAACGGGTCGTCTCCTGGCCTCCGCTTGTTTCATGCCTCCGGGTTGCACTTGGTATGGTGTTCATTGCGGCAAGCCTCAGTAAGATCCAGGATCCCGAAGGTTTTGCCGAGAACATCGCCAACTATCGCATGGTGCCCTTCCCGTTTGTTCATGTTATGGCAATTATCCTGCCATGGCTGGAGATCATCGCAGGCAGCCTGCTGGTTCTGGGAATCTGGATCAGGGCAAATGCCGCCCTCACAGTGGGCCTGCTCCTTGCCTTCGTATTTGCCATTTCACAGGCCCTCTATCGTGATCTGGATATCAGTTGCGGGTGCTTCGATTCAACCCCTTCCGCTCACAAGATGACCAGATGGACCCTTTACTGGGACTTGATCTGGATCGGTTGGGCAATTCTGGTTTTCTCATACGATCGAGGCGCCCATTCCATCCCATCTCTTGTGAGCCGAAAACTCGCGAGGAGATCAGACAATGAGACCCCTTAGCCGCATTTTTGCGACTCTTTGTCTCCTGTTTTTTCTGGCCGGTAGTGAGGCATCCCCTCAAGAAAAGGGTCCCTCAATCCCCTGGGCGGTCCTGCCTCTGCTGCAAAGCCTCGATGAGGGGCGGAAGAGCGAACTGCTGGAGTTGCTCAAACGCCAGCCGAATTACGGCGCTTGCAAGGGGACGATTTTCTCCTGCCTTCTTCAGGAAAACCCGGATGGTACAGCCGTGCGGTTGGCGAACTTCGGCGCCTTTCTGCTTTCCAAGGGGGTCCCTGTGCGGCTTCTGGGAGATTTCTTTGCCAGGCGGCAAATTTTTGCAGAAAGCTCGGAAATCCATGAGTTCGATTGCAGCGCGGCTCCGATATACGGGAGAGAGGGGGCCGCTATCACGCTGACGGAATTCGCGGAGTTCAAATGTCCCATGTGCGGTATCGTGAGTCCCGTTTTGAAGAAGCTGGTGGATGAATCCAATGGAACGGTTCGGCTGTGCTTCAAACATTATCCGATCCTGAGCCACCAGGGGACCATACTCGCCTCCAAATCCGCCGTGGCTGCGCAAAGGCAGGGAAAGTTCTGGGAGATGGCTCCGTTGCTCTATCGGAACATGGACAAGAATGAGGAAGGTCAGATTCTGGACCTTGCCTCGAGTCTTGGGCTGGACATGGCCCGCTTCAAAAAAGACATGGCCGACCCGGAAGTCGAAAAAAAGGTGCGAGCCGACAAGGTGGAGGGCGTGAAGTCAAAGGTGAACTCAACCCCTACCCTTTTTATAAATGGCCGGCGCTATGAGTTGCGGATGGATGAGGCTTACTTGCAAGACATCCTCAATGAGGAGGCTGAGAGGATTGGGATCGATCCCCCATACAAAAACTGGGTTTACCGGTAGCCCCGGTTTATTTTTGTTCAACTTGCTCTTTATTCTCTGACCGTTTTGTCGTAAGCTCGGCACCGTATTATTCCCATTCGGCTTCTCTCAAATCCCTTAGTCTCCTGATCATTGCACTGCCGCAGACTTTGGCTCCCGCAGGAGGATCTCGTTGTTGTCATGAAGTTCAAATTCCCCGTGTTCAATCAAAGCGGTCAGGGGTCCCCAGAGGGCGAGGGGGCATACGACGAGATCAGGATTTCGGAGGAAAAATACCGCCAGTTGTTTGAGCTGGAGTCCGACGCCGTCTGGCTTGTGGATAATGAGACGGAGCGCATTGTCGAGGCGAATGCCGCTGCAGCCGCCCTGTACGGGTACACGCGGGAGGAACTGCTGACGATCAAGGCCACCGACCTCTCCGCCGAGCCGGAAAAAAGCCGCCAGGCAATGAACGACAAGTGCGGGCGGATATCCGTTCGCAAACACCGCAAGAAGGACGGCACGGTCTTTCCTGTCGAGATTTCCGCCAGCTACTTCGAAAGGCAGGGCCGATCGGTCCATATCGCCGCAATTCGCGATGTCACCCTGCGCACGCGCGCAGAAGAGGCCATGCGCGAAAGCGAGCGCCGCCTGGCGCAAATCATCGAGTTCCTGCCCGACGCCACCTTCGTCATCGATACTCAGGGAAAGGTCACGGCCTGGAACAGGGCAATGGAATCCCTGACCGGCGTGAGTGCCCAGGATATGCTCGGCAGGTCCCGGTACGCCTATGCCATGCCCTTCTATGGCCGGGAAAGACCCGTGCTGATCGACTGCGCCCTCAAGAAGGATGAAAAGATCGCCCGCACCTATTCCTCTTTTTACGAGGAAGGGACTCGACTGGTATCCGAGACCTATCTGTCCGACTTCAAAGGAGCTGGCCCCGCATGGCTCTGGAACACCGCTACGCCTCTTTACGATCCGGAAGGAAAGGTCATCGGCGCCATCGAGTCCATTCGCGACATCACCGCACACAAAAACGCCGAGGAAGAGCTCAGGGAGGCGCAGAGAATAGCCCGCATGGGGAGATGGGAACTGAACCTGAGCAACAATCACCTTCATTGGTCGGAAACCATTTTCGAATTGTTCGAAATTGATCCCTCGGAGTTCGTCCCTTCATATGAGGCCTTCCTGGAAACCGTCCACCCCGACGATCGTCAGGCCCTTCATCGAGCGTACACCGAATCGATTCATAACAGGACTCCCTACCAACTGTCTCATCGCTTGCTGATGAAGGACGGCAGGATCAAATGGGTCAACGAAATATGTCGCACCGATTACGATCGGCAGGGACAACCCCTCAGGTCGGTCGGCACCGTTCAGGACATCACCGAGATCAAGCATGCGGCCGAAGAAAGGGAGAGGCTGCAGGCCCAGCTGCTCCAGGCCCAGAAGATGGAATCCGTGGGGAGGCTTGCAGGGGGTGTGGCCCATGATTTCAACAACATGCTCGGCATCATCAGCGGCCACGCGGAGCTTGCCCTCGCTCAAGCCGACCCGAACGCTCCGCTTTTGCAGAACCTCGAGGAGATTGTCAAAGCCGCGCAGCGCTCGTCCGATCTCGTCCGCCAGCTCCTGGCTTTTGCCCGGAAGCAAACCATCAGCCCGAAGGTTCTGGATTTGAATGATGCGGTTTCGGGAATCCTGGACATGCTTCAGCGGCTTCTTGGCGAAGACATAGCCCTGGACTGGTTACCGGGGAAAGCGGCCTGGTCCATTCGTATGGACCCTTCCCAGATCCATCAGATTCTTGCCAACCTCCTCATAAACAGCCGCGACGCCATGCCAGACGGGGGGAAGATCACCATTGAAACCGCGAATGTCGTTTTCGATGAAAGCTCTTGTCGGGACCATGAGGGAGCCTTACCTGGGGAATATGTCCTTCTTGCAGTCAGCGATACGGGATGCGGAATGACCCGGGAGGTTTTGGAGCGTATTTTCGACCCCTTCTTCACCACAAAGGAGGTGGGGCGCGGGACCGGTCTGGGACTATCGACGATTTATGGTATAGTGAAGCAGAACAACGGCTTCATCGATGTGTACAGTGAGCCGCGAAACGGCACGACCATCAGGATTTATCTTCCCAGAGCCGAGGGCGAACCGGTCGTGACAACGAAGGGTCCGGAGAAAAGGAACTCACGGGGGGGCGTTGAAACCATCCTGGTGGTGGAAGATGAAGAGTCGCTTCTGGAGATCGGCAAGGTGTTCCTCGAGAGGCAGGGATACACGGTGCTGGCCGCACGGTCGTCTGTTGAGGCCCTGAGGCTGGCGGGCGAATTCCCGGGGGTGATCCACCTGGTGATGACTGATGTCGTTATTCCTGGCATGAACGGCCGCGAGCTGGCGGAGAAGCTCCAGGCCCTTCGTCCCTCCATAAAGAGCCTGTACATGTCCGGTTACCCCGCCGACGTGATCGCGCACCACGGCGTCCTTGACCCCGACGTATTTTTTATCGAGAAGCCGTTCTCATTGACCGATCTGGCAGAGAAAGTGAGAGAGGTTCTGGACAAAACATAGCACTTGAACTCTTTATCAATAAACGGGCTGCTCGGGGTTCAGGAACATCCGCAAATGGCTGCCGGAGGGAGAAATGGAAAAGCGCAGGATTCTGGAAGTCTTTTCAGATTATGTCTGACCTTGGTGCTACTTCAGTACCGTGCGTATTGAGGAGTTGAAAAGACATTTCCGGATCCAGGTTCATTGGAGGGCCTTTCCCCTGCATCCGGAGACCCCCGAACAGGGTTCCACCCTGGAAGAGCTGTTTGCCGGAAGGGATATAGACATCCCGATTGTGATGGCCCGGCTGAGGCGCGTGGCCGACGAACTCGGTCTGGACTGGGGAGATCGGGAAAGGACTTTCAACAGCAGGCTTGCCCAGGAATTGGGTAAATGGGCGGAAGCCAGAGGAAAGGGAGATCCTTTTCACATGGCGGTCTTTCACGCCTACTTTGCAGACGGAAGGAACATCGCGTTGCCCGAGGAGCTGGGCGAGATCGCATCCTCGGTCGGTCTTCCTGGGAAAGAGGCGTTGAATGTTCTGGGAAAAAGGAGTTTCAAGACTGCTGTGGATGAGGACTGGAAGCTCTCTCGCGAATGGGGCATTACCGCAGTGCCCACCTTTGTCATCGACCAGAAGGGGCTGGTGGGCGCCAGGCCTTACAAAGAACTTGAGGAATTTCTGCAAAAAAACGGGGTGGCGGAAATGAGAACGAAGCCCTCCGGGGAGAAATACTGATGGACATCAAGACCTTTAAATTCACCCCTGCCTGGGAATGGCCGGAAGACGCCGGGAAGACGTTCCTGGAGGTACTTCGTGATGAGAAATCCGATGAATCCGACCGGCTTGTCGCCGCGGAGCTTGCGGGCGATTTAGTAGTCGTGAACGACGAACTGATCGATACGCTGCTCTCCATTCTCCAGAGAAAGGATGCATCTGAGACTCTCCGTTCTCAGGCGGCGATTTCGCTCGGTCCTGCACTGGAGCAGGCCGATACCGAAGGTTTCGACGATCCGGAAGACACTCCTGTTACCGAAGAGATGTTCGTCAAAATCCAGGAAACGCTTCGAACGCTTTACACGGATGGTGATGTCCCCATGGAAGTGCGGCGGAGGGTGCTCGAAGCATCGGTCAGGGCCCCCCGGAAATGGCATCGGGATGCTGTCCGTGGCGCATACAAGAGCAGGGACGATGACTGGAAGCTCACCGCTGTTTTTTGCATGCGATACATCCGCGGGTTCGATAAGCAGATTCTCGAATCGCTCGAGAGCTCCAACCCTGACATAGAATATCAAGCGGTCTGCGCTGCAGGGACCTGGGGGGTGAAGGGGGCCTGGTCCCACATCGTCTCGCTCGTCACCTCCGAGGATACGGAAAAACCCCTCCTGCTCGCAGCCATTGAAGCAGTGCCCAGTATCCGCCCGGGGGAGACCGCGGAGATCCTTGACGAGCTCATGGACTCAGACGACGAGGAGATCGCGGATGCGGTCCAGGAGGCCCTGATCATGTCGGGGGAGCCCTGGGAGGACGATGAGGACGAGACCCTCCATTGAGGGTAAAATGCCGAGTTCGCCGCACTTTCCCTTCACTACTCACATCCCGGCTGTCGGAGGTGAGAATGGCCAAAGACCTCGAAATGGACCTTGAAGAGCGAGTCAACCTCTTCCGGTGCGCTATGGGTTTTCAAGGGATCCCGGATTCTGAGCTTGAAAAGATCGCTCACGAGGCGTCCGTTGGATCGTTTGAGACCGGTGAGGCCATCTTTTTCGAAGAAGATCCATGCAAGTCCTACTGTGTGGTGGCCGAAGGCCTTGTCAGGGTTTCCGTCGGATCATCCTCAGGAAATCGAATGACCTACCTGTTGGCGGGCAGGGGAGAACCTTTGAACCTGGTAGGTCCCTTCACCGGTTTGCCGCGGCTCCTTTCCGCCGAAGCAGTGAGCAAGGCGAAGGTGGTTTTCGTGAAACGGGATGCTTTTCTCTCCTTCGCCTTCAGAAACCCTCAGGTCATGATCAATGTCATCTCCATCCTGGGAAAGGCGCTTGACAGCGCAAACGGCAGAGTGATGGACATGATGGAGAAACCCGTGGAAGAGCGGCTTTTGAAAGTGCTTTATACCCTTTACAGGAAGTTCGGGGTCACGCTCTGTTTTACGAGCAGGGAATTGGCTGAACTGGCCGGCACGACCCCTGAGTCGGTTCTCCGAGCCATCGGACGATTGCGCGGACTGGGGATCGTAAGCACTGCGAGGGGCAGGCTCGTCATAAAGCAAAGCAACCTGCTGGCGGAGTCCTGCGAAAATATCCTCTGGATTTAGACCTCCCTGTCTCCCAACATGATGCGCGTCATTGACAGTCCTGATCCTCATCAAGCAGACTCGCCATGGCATACACCCACATTGCAGCGAACTTCCGCTGATGCCCCGACAATTCAACGGTAAGGAGATTGTCGAATCATGCTTGCGAATCAGAAGCACTGGAATCCATTGCTGGAAACGTTGCCTCTCCATAAGGTAAAGGAACTCCAGTTGAGGAAGTTCCAGCGGATTTTCAAATGGGCATATGAGCGCTCCAAGTTCCACCGGGCTCTCTATGACCGGGCATCCATCAGGCCCGAAGATATCAGGTCACAGGAGGACATCCGGCGTATCCCCACCGTGGAGAAGTCCATGATGAGGGATGTTCAGCGTAAGGACCCGTTTCCTTACGGAGACGCGCTCTGCGTTCCCCTGGACGAGGTGAGCGAGTTCAGGCAAACCAGCGGCACCACCGGCCAGCCGGTGTACCAGGCCGATACATGGCAGGACTGGGAATGGTGGGCGGAGTGCTGGTCGTACATACTCTGGGCGCAGGGGTATCGCCCGTCTGACCGGGTGTTCATCCCCTTCGGCTACAATGTGTTTGTGGCCTTCTGGGCAGGCCACTATGCAACGGAGAAGATCGGGGCCGAGGTGGTGCCGGGAGGCGTGCTCGACACCCAGGCGAGAATCCTGAAGATCCAGGAACTCCAGTGCACGGCCATGATGGCCACTCCCACGTATGTCCTGGGCATGGCGGACACCGCAAGAAAGATGGGCATCGACCCGAAAGAGTTGACCATCCGGAGAATCACCTGTGCAGGTGAGCCTGGCGCCAGCATTCCAAGCACAAAGAAGCGCATGGAAGAGGCATGGGCCGCAAAGGTCTTTGATCACGCCGGCGCCACGGAGATCGGGGCATGGTCTTTCGAATGTGAGGCCCAGTCCGGCGGCCTTCATGTGAATGAAGCGTTTTTCCTCGTGGAGATCCAGGATCCTGAGACCGGGGAGTACATCGAAGAACCCGGACGGAGAGGAAAGATGATCATAACGGCCCTGGACAGAATGGCGCAGCCGTGCATCCGGTTCGACTCCAAGGACATGATCGAATGGTCGGCCGAACCTTGTCCGTGCGGCCGCACCTTCCGATTGATCAAGGGTGGCGTGGTCGGAAGGGCCGACGATATTACAAAAGTCAAAGGCGTTCTCCTCGCCCCTTCCGCCATTGAGGAGGTCATAAGGAGTCTGGATGGACTTGGAGATGAATACGAAGCGGTGGTGGACAAGGTAGGGGATATAGATCGTATCACCCTCAGGGTGGAATTGAGACCCGAGGCCTTGGAACGGGCCGATTCTGTCAAAGGCAAGCTGGTGGACCAACTGAGGCTCAAGACCAACCTGGGATACAACATCGAGTTCCACGACTATGGAGCCCTGCCCCGATACGAGGTCAAGGCAAAGCGATTCAAGGACTTGCGCAAGGCACACTGAACCGGAGCGAGGAAATGAGGCCGGAACTGGATATGGAGAAGATGGACCGCTTGATTCAGGAGATGAAAAGGATCGCCGGGGAGGTGGAGAATGCCGGACATGAAATCCCCGCTGTGGTGAGAAACGCAAAGCGCATTCTGGCGAGCATCAAGATGCTGGAAATCAACGTCTCTGACGTTTCAGGGAACCTTAAGACATCCTGACCAAGCGAACACATCGTCTCATCAACTTAACAGCATAATCAACTAAGCCAACACACCCTAAAGCTGGTTAAAGAAGCATGTGCGGAGATTTTCTCCGCTCTAAGCTATCTGAAGAGCCCGCTTCAGATCGAATCTCAACCATGAGGAGGCAAGAAATGAGACGCAAGAGACTTTTTTTGGCCGCTTTCACCATCCTTTCATCGTTCCTGATCCTGAACCTTATCCCCTGTGATAGAGTCTTTGCTCAAGACAAAACCATCGTGCTCAAGATGGCCAACTACTTCCCGCCCCCTTCCCAGCAATCGAAGATCTGCGAGGAGTTCATAGCCGACCTGGAAAAGCAGACGAACGGCAAGGTGA
>PHBH01000095.1 GCA_002840535.1 Deltaproteobacteria bacterium HGW-Deltaproteobacteria-15
CAGTTCTGCCTGGATGGGATCAAGACACTGGCGCTGGTCTCAGCCGTGGATTATCTGGCGGAGTCCCTGAAAGAGAAATACCGACTCGGCAATGTGGCACACATGAACCCCGGCGAGATTGAAGACTGGCCGATCACTGCGCAGAAGCCGCTCTTTGAGCTGTTCGACGGTGCTGAAGAGCAAGTGGGGGTGACATTGACCGCAGGCGGCCTTATGAAACCCCTCAAGTCACGATCCGGTATCCTATTCCCCAACGACAAGGGCTTCGTGAGCTGCCTCCTCTGCACGCAAAAGCGATGTCCAGGCCGTCGTGCTCCTTACACTCCGGAGAAGGTAAAAGAATACCTGGATTGACCGGATATCAGGGCTGCTGGCTGCTCACTCCGGGCGAGAGGGAGTAGATGTCCACCGCATGGCTCTTCCCCTTCACCCGGGTAGGTGGCAGGGGAAATACGGGGAAGCGGTCTCCCAGGTGGGCCCTGGTGGCCCCGCTCAGAATGATCTCGGTTCCGAACTCTTTGTTGAGCTCCTGCAGCCTGGAAGCCAGGTTTACCGTATCGCCCACCAAGGCATAAGAGAGCCGTTCCGGGCTTCCGATATTGGCCGCCAGCACCTCCCCTGTGTGAATGCCGATGCCGTGGGCGAGGGGATCCAATCCCCGTTCTTTCAGGATCTCGTTGACCGAGCCGAGTCTTTGCTGCATCGCCAGGCTCGCCTGCACCGCCAGCACCGGATGATCGCCGCGATAAAGGGGGGCGCCGAAGACAGCCATGATTTCATCGCCGACAAACTGCAGAACGAGCCCGTGGTGATTCTGGATGGCCTCTGCCATCTCCTTGAAGTAGGAATTGATGATCCTGACAACCTCTTTTGGCGGGTGGGCTTCTGCCATAGGTGTAAAATTGCGCAAGTCTGCAAAGAGGACCGTGACGTGTTTGACCTCCCCGTCCAGGGGCACGCGGCCGGCCAGGATCTCATCCCTGACTTCACTGGCCACATATTTCCCGAAAGTCTCCCTGATGAACTCCCTCTCCTGCAGACCCCGGTTCATCTCGTTGATCACATCGCCGGCATAGCCGACTTCATCATTGGTGGTGACTCTGACCTTCCGGTCGAACTCTCCGTTCCGAACCGACCTCAGCACGCGTATGATCTCCTGAAGGGACCTCGTGAGATTGCTGCTCACCAGGAATGTGACCCAGACTCCTACACTCATGAAGACCATCCCATTGACCACCATGCTGGATTGAATCTGCCTCAAAAGGATGTCGGGGTCCCGGCTCAGGTGGGAGGTGAAAAAGACGGCGCCCAGTATGGCGATCAAAGGCACCAGATTGCAGGCGAGAAGCATGGCCGCAAGACGTGTGGGGATGCGGATCCTCCGGGTTCCTGGAACTTCATAGAGCCCGCCCTCGGGGAAGAAGAATGGAACAACTCTGCGCTGCACCACAAACTCAAAAACGAAGAACGCTACGACCGTGGTGATCAGTCCGGTGTAGAAATTCGTGAAAAAAGTGGAGGCCACGCGGTTGAGATCGCCGTCCCAGATCCAGAACACCGCCGAATAGATCAGCGCAGAGGCAAACCAAATAGAGATATCCAGGACGATAAGGAAAAAGGGCTCGTTCAGCAGTTTCCTGCGCGCCTCGCCAGACAGGTTCTCGGCCTCCGGCTCTTGGCGGTACCGCAGGTCCAGGTACCTGCGGATGGGCCTTTCATACACGACGCTGACCAGAACAGGGATAAGAAACGCGAGAGGCACGAAGATGCTGCTGACCGTCTTCGAAACTATCCAGCTCTCAGGAGTGGATGGGAACATCGGTCTGTGGACCAGGAGCAGAACCACGAAGACACCCACCAGGTTGGAGACGGCATTCGCGATGATCATGGCATTCTTCAGACGGAAGAGCTCAATTCGAGTCATGGCTTCACCTCATCCAGGAAGTTTATCAGAAGACCGGTTCGCAGTTCAAATTTCGAAGTGGTGATCCACGGCTCTGGCACGTGCTGAACAGCGCGGAAGCTATCAGGATGAGCGTCTTCCCTCTGATCTCTGGTTCCTGGTCTACCGTTGATCTCTGACATCTGGAGAGAAAGAGAATGTCAACATTTTACGGACAGTCCCTGTCTTCGCACCTCTCACTGTCGATTACTCTCACCCTCAGCTCCAGGGAAAAACCTCGTTTTTGCCCATTAAAAACTCGCTATAGGCCACTTTGGGGGGTAAATTTAGCAATATCCAGTTACATTTCTGTTGCTTCTCGTGGGCGACCCCTTGCCCACTGCCCCTCCCGAAGCTGTGGTGACCTGTTGCAGAAAACGCAATAACCTTGACAAGCCTTCAGTTTGGGCGGAAGAATTCTTTATGTGAGCGGGTGCAGCTTTCATTGAACCATGTCAACAGCATTCAGGGAAAGGAGGTAAACCCATGGTAGAATTGAAGCCGGGATGGCATGTTAAAGGAATTTACAATGAATCGTGTGCCTCACAGGGACATTGTCCTTACTATTTCGGAAGGCCGAGAGACGGTGGATGCAGGTATTTCATGGTGTTCAGAATTCAGGAGGGAAAAGTCAACGAAGTGGATTTGGCCGGGATCACGGTGATCTATCAGGGAGATCTTCCTCACGCGACATTTCAGGAAGTGCTGGAGCGCGGCTCGAACGGCGGCATCTACGTCAGTGACGTCGCCACGCCTCAACAGCGCGAGGTGCTTGACACCTTCGTGGTCAACAGCCTCGGCGCGGCGCTTATGAAAAAAAGCTTCGGAATCAAATATGTGGGTATCGATGTTGAGACTATAGAAGATACCGTTCAGTTCAAAATGCCCTTTGGAGGGATGAAACAGGAATTGACGCGGGGCGGTGACGGAACACCGGTGCGTCTCGAAAACCAGACCTTGCCTTTTCTGGCAAACGTCAAAGCGGCTCACACGCCCTATTGGAACTACGACGATCACGGCAGGCATTTCGATTACAAAGATCGTTGCGGCACATGGGCCGACTTCGCAATGAAGGGGTAGGATCCAGTCTCCATTCCCTTTACGCTAATGGGGATTGCTCCCTAAGTCATGAGAGGGGTTCTGACTCATGAGTGATGAATTTCTCTATCGGGATGTTGCCGCCTTCGGGCGTAGAGTCTTCCGGCTCGGTTTGGCGACCAACTATGGCATTGACGGAGAGGACTTGGAGTGGGCGCTGAAACAAGGTGTAAACTATATTTTTTGGCCTCCTACTACCCGAAGGGTAACGAAACATCTCAAGGCCGCCTTGAGACGTGACAGGGAGTCGGTTGTTCTGGCGTCCGGGCCGACCATTGGGTATTTTGGCGGGAGCATCAGGCGTGCCTGCGAAACATTGCTGAAAAAACTCGACACCGACTACCTGGACGTATTTCAGCTTTTTTGGCTTGGTCGTACGAGTGCCTGGACATCTTCTACGATGGATGCGCTCATGTCGCTTCGTGAGTCCGGCATGATTCGGGCCATTGGAGCGAGCATGCACGACCGCGCACGGGCGGGCAGACTCGCAGCGGACTCCACATTGGACATGCTGATGATCCGTTATAATGCCGCTCATCCAGGCGCCGAACAAGACATCTTTCCCCATCTCGCCAAACGCCGGCCGGCCATTGTCACATACACCGCCACGCGATGGGGCGGTCTCCTCAAGCGACCAAAAGGTTGGAATGGGCCGGTCATGACCCCAGCAGACTGCTATCGCTTCTGTCTATCCAACCCCCATGTGGACGTGGTCCTTACCGGTCCCAAGAACCTTCAGCAACTCCAGGAGAACCTTCATGAGCTAAGGGATAAAGGCCCTTTGTCGGAGGAAGAAAACCGCCGGATCAGGGAGTATGGGCAAGTCGTGCATGAGGCCAGTTCGCGATTCACCTTCGGATTCTAGACCGCTTGATCCGTGACATGGAAGCGCCGAACCGGGGCTTGTCCAAGAGGACATTTCCCGTGGACCATCGTCCCGGTTCATCTTGGGTGAGTGCAGTGATCCAGGCCCCTGAGTTGAGCCGGTTGGATTTTACCGCACGCGCCATTGCTCCAGGTAGCAGCAGGCCAGACGCCGGTAGAAGCCTCTACCTCGGCGGTACGTCCCTCAGTTCACATGAAAGAAGCCATTGAGTACACCCGTGGAAGATGAAATTTATCTGGTCGAAATCCCTTTCAGGCTGGACCATGCTTCGGTGGTCAAGCGTCTAAGACTTCCCAAGAGCGATGGCCGGCATGAGGCGATGGTCTCCGAACTCCTTGAGAGGTCGCGTGCCATGGCCCACATGAAGGCGGTTTACCGCGTTTCACACGCCCGGGTGATTGACCGGGATACGGTGGATATCGGCGGCACCCGCTTTACCAGCCAGGCACTGAGCCGAAACCTGATCGATCAGGACACGGTTTTTCCTTTTATAGCCACTGTGGGAAAGGAACTGGATGAATTTTCTGTCCCAGC
>PHBH01000067.1:0-9149 GCA_002840535.1 Deltaproteobacteria bacterium HGW-Deltaproteobacteria-15
TTTGGATTTCTGATCTTTCATTCGATGTTGGATGTTGGACGTTCGATGTTCGACGTTCGACGTTCATTCCTCCCTTGCCCCTTGCATCCTGAATCCACCGTAGCTATAGACGATATATGGAAAATTCAGCAGAACATATCGTTTGGGATCTCAGGGATCTCTATGAAGGATACCGTGATCCCGAAATCGAAAAGGACAGGTCCTGGTGCATCAAACAGGCAGACCGCTTTGCACGAGACTACAAAGGTCGCGTCGCCATGCTTTCCCCGGAGGACATTCTCGCAGCCCTCGCGCTCCTCGAGACTGTGGAAGAGAAGTGCCAGCGAATAGTATCTTTCGCCTACCTCACGTTTGCGACAAGAACCCAGGACCCGCATGCTTCCGCCTTTTGGCAGGCGGCCAAGGAATTGGAAACCATAATTAACCGGAAGATCCTCTTCTTTGAACTGGAGTGGTCAAAAATTCCTGACCCCAGGATCCAGTTCCTGTTGAGCCCTCTCCTTGTCCGCTATACCCATCACCTTAATAAAATGCGCACATACGGACCCTACAGGCTATCGGAACCTGAAGAGCAGATTCTGGAGAATCTCTCGCTGTCAGGACGCCAGGCATGGGTAAACCTGTTCGATAAGCTCATGGGACAAATGCGGTTTGGTCTGGACGGGCTGACCATTGCACAGGTGATGGCCGGTCTCTACCAGCCTGTACAGGAGGTGCGCAGGAATACCGCCATGGAGATGACAGCAGGGCTGGAAAAAATCCTCCCTCTGACATGTCACATCCACAATGCGCTTTCTCTTGACAAGTCCCTGCGGGATGACATGCGCTCCTTTCCCCACTGGCTGCGGAATATGAATCTGCGAAACGAGCTGTCCGATGACCAGGTGGATCTGCTGGTACGCTCCGTTGTCTCGCGCTACGATATCGTTCAGCAGTACTACTCCCTGAAGAGAAAGATCCTGGGATATTCCGAACTTTATGACTATGACCGGTATGCACCGCTCCCGGGATTGCCCCTGAAGAAATTTACCTGGGAAGAGGCAGAGGAAAAGGTAAAGGCCGCGTTTGAATCCTTTTCGCCCGAAGCAGCACGGATTGCAGCCCTGTTCTTCGACCGGAACTGGATCCACGCAGCATCGATTCCAGGAAAACCGGGCGGCGCCTTTTCACACCCGACGGTGCCCTCGTGCCATCCCTATATTTCCCTTCACTTCACAGGCACGTACCGCGACGTCATGACACTGGCCCACGAGCTCGGTCACGGCATCCATCAGTTCCTTTACAGAGATCGGGGCCTCTACGGCGGCCGGATTCCCCTGATTATGGCGGAAACAGCCTCGGTCTTCAGCGAAATGGTCGTATTTGAATCTCTTCTCAAGGAGGCGGAATCTCAGGAGGCGGGTCTGGCGATGCTATGCTCAAAACTGGAGGACCTTTTCAGCACTACCTTTCGACAGATCTCTCTTAACCGATTCGAGGAAGCCGTACACCAGGAAAGGCGAAGAAGCGGGGAGCTTTCGCCTCTGCGCTTTTCGGAATTATGGATGAACACCCAACAGGAGATGTTCGGAAAAAGCCTGATCCTTGGTGAGCACTACGGTGTCTGGTGGTCCTACATACCCCATTTCGTCCACACGCCGGGCTATGTTTATGCGTATGCGTTTGCAGAGCTCTCGGCTCTGTCCCTCATTCACCAATACCGTAGACGGGGCTCGTCTTTCGTCCCCCATTATTTGGAACTCTTGAGGAAAGGCGCCACGGCATCCCCGCAGGATCTCCTCAAGGCTGTCGGCGTTGACATCTCGCATCCGGCCTTCTACGAAGAGGGCCTTGCGACGATGAACTACATGGTGAAAGAGGTCTCGAGCCGGTCAGGCGAGGATTGTTTAGCCGAGGGCTGTCCATGATCGTAAACGATGTGAACCTCGCACTCGGGGAAGAGATTCTTCATGATGTGGAGAAGTGATATCGGCGTCTCCTGTTCTGAACGGCAAACCAGGACAATCGTCTTCATGCTGCCTCCTATCCTGCAAGAACTGGCAGGATGCTGAAACAACTCCTGCTCGGAGGTTGCCCTAAAATGCCCAGCGACAAGGCCCCAAGAGGGGTCCCGCCTCAGATGGGAGTCCGAGTCTGCACGGACAATTTCTGAGGCGTACTGGGGAATCCATCGAAAAAAGCCTGTCCCGCGCTAGACACGGAAAGGATGAGAGCAACCCCGATCGCAGATCCCGCGCTTCCGGGCTTTCAGCATCCTGCTAGTTCCTCAGTTCGCCTCTCTCACCCAGGCAATGGGCCGCTTTGAATTGGAGTTCATCGAGAGAAAACGGCTTCAACACATAGTCGTCGGCCTTGTTCCGAATCGCCTCCATGAACACCTCGGGGTCATAGAATCCGGTCATGAGGATGACCTTGGTGAAGGGGTAGAGCTCTTTCGATTTTTTCAGAAGCGCGATCCCGTCCATGCCGTCCATCTTCAGGTCGGTTACCATGAGATCAAAGTGTTTAGTACGAAGAATCTCAAGCGCCTTCAACCCGTTCAGTGCAGGGGTGACCCGGTAACCGAAAACCTCCATGGCAAGAGAAACAACCACAAGCACCTCGGGATTATCGTCCACCACGAGCACCTCGTAGCCACCCCGGGACTCATGCTCCCTTTCTCCGAATTCCTCTTCACACTGCAAACACTGCATACCGTTAGTTTCCATGAGATCCTCCTTTGATCGACCTCCCTGTCCGGCAATCCGGGCACAATGCGTTATTGATGTCTGAGGACGGCTATTACCGGTCGAGAGAAGATGTAAATCATTTCTGATCACCCTTGTTCCTGCGACTCTCTTGTCTTACATACCCCAGAGCAAACCATGTGCCAGGAGGCGGCATGAAGATAAGCGATCAAAATAGTTGGGTTTAGCCTTTATCCAAATAGAAAGGGAGGAATAGAGGTGGAGGATTTTTCATACAGAAGAGAGGCGGGTCAAATGACCGTCTTTTTTCATAAGCATCTGCAATGACCAGTTTACTGAGGTGAAGGCTTTTTCATACGTCCTTCTGCATTTCCTGCGGTTTTCGGAAGGACTCGGGATCGAGATCATATTTTTTGAGAAGTTCGTAGAGGTCAGCCCTGTATTTTCCGGCCAACTTTGCTGCGAGAGAAACGTTTCCCTCAGTCATACCAATAAGCTGGATCAGATACTGTTTTTCAAATTCATCCTTTGCGTCTTTGAAGGATTTGATCTTGTCAGGATCCGAATTCCTGCCGGGAAGAACAAGATCCTCTGTAATCCTGCTGCTCGTCGCCATGGCCACAGCGCTTTCGATGCTGTTTTCCAGCTCTCTCACATTACCCGGCCAGGAATGCAGCATCAGTTTCCGAAGCGCATCAGGGGAGAAATCGACGATTGTCTTTCCGGTTTTCTGCAGTTTTTTCTTCAGGAAATGCCTTGCAAGCAGCGGAATATCCTCTTTTCTCTCTCTCAGCGGAGGTATCCGGATGGGAACCACATGGAGGCGATAGAAAAGGTCCTCCCTGAAACGTCCTTGGGCCACTTCCATTTCGAGGTCCTTGTTTGAAGCTGCAATGACCCTTGTATCCACCTTGACTATCTTATTCCCCCCGAGAGGGTAAAAGGCCATCTCACCCAAGGCTCTCAAGAGTTTTGCCTGCATGGACAACGGCATCTCGGAAACCTCGTCCAGGAAAAAGGTCCCCTTGTGCGCCTGTGCGAAGAGGCCTTTTCGACTGTTCTGTGCTCCGGTGAAAGCCCCCTTTTCATGCCCGAAGAGCTCGCTTTCAAGAAGGCTCTCCGGAATGGCCGCACAGTTGATGGCTACAAAAGGGCCGTCTTTCCGCTGGCTTGAAAGATGAAGGGACTTGGCGACCAACTCCTTCCCTGTCCCACTTTCGCCGCTGATGTATACAAAAGAATCCACCTGTGCTGCCTGAGATACCTGAGCAAGAACCTTCTTCATGGCTTCGCTGTTCCCAATGATATTCTCGAAGCCATACCGTTCGTTGACAAGATTTCTGAGTCTTTCCACCTCTTTGGAAAGCCTGCTCTTTTCGGAACAGTGCTTGATCTGCAGCAGCAGCCCCTCGAAATCGAAAGGCTTGGTAAGGTACCCGTAGGCGCCTCTTTTCATGGCCTCCACCGCTCCTTCGATGGATCCATAAGCCGTAAGGATGATGACCGGCAATTCCGGATTGATCCCAAGGAGATCTTCCATAAGGGCCACTCCGCTCCTCCCTCCCAGCCTGTAATCAAGCAGGGCAATATCGAAAACCGACTCACGGGCGATCTCCAGAGCCTTTTCCGGAGACTTGGATGCGGTGACCTCGTACCCTTCTACCTCCAACCTCATTTTCATGAGCGTCAGAATGCTTTGATCGTCATCCACTACGAGTATCTTTTCCACCATCCCTCCTGAACCAAAACAGAAACGAGCTATTACGGAGAGCAGAAAGAGTGAGAAGATTCCCTGCCGGTGCAGGGGGCCTTCAGTCAGGGCGAACTCTTTCTTCTTTTCTCCTCCATCATGAGGTCGATTTTCTTGAGATCCGACAATTGAGCTTCCAGTTGCTCGAGTCGGGTCTGAAGCTCGGAGATCTGTAACTGCAAGTGCTCCATCGCGAGCTTCCTGCTGCTCACACTCCTGTGATATCGGGCAATGCTTTTTTTCTTCTCGTCTATTTCTCTTTCCAGTTTGACAAGGGTCTGCTCTTTTTCATCGTAGGTTTCTTCAAGGGAATGCAGCCTTTTCTTCAATTTGACCGCGTTCTTCAGGATCGAGACACATACCTCGGCCTGAGTTTTCATTGGGCTATCCGGAAATTCCACTGCAAGCGCTTCGAAGGAACAAATCGCCTTTTCGTAATCTGCGTCCGGATTCTCGGGATAGGCGTAGAGCAACCCGAGCTGGAAGAGCGCCTGATCCCCCAAGCGGTCATGGTACCGATGATACACCTCCATGTTCTGCGCCAGGGCGGCTTTGTAATCGCCGGACTGAAGAGACAGATCCGAGGCTCTGAGCTGTTCCCTTCCCTGATACAAGGAGGCCGCACAACTTGACAAAAACGAGGAAACCATCATGCCAGCGGCAAGGTAAAAGAGAAGGTGCTTCCCTTTCCGGGCGCGCTTTCTGCCCATATTTTCCCCCCATGATCTGTTACGATATGCCTCGCGATGGAGAGCCCCAGTCCTGTACCGGAAGTTCCTTTTTCGGCGTGGGCCCTTGTGAAGCGATCGAAGATCTGCTCCAGCCTGTCCTGAGGTATTCCGATACCCGTGTCACATACGGAGACCCTTACGAACCCGGTCTCTCCATTCAAGGATGCTTCGATTGCGATTCTTCCTTTTCCAGGCGTAAATTTCAACGCATTCCCCAAGAGATTCTCAATGACTTGGGAAATTCTGTCCGGATCCATTCGAACCGGGCCGAGATTTGGAAAGGGGTCGACTTCCAGTCGGATGTTTCGTTTCTCTGCGAGCGGCGCAAGCTTGAGCACCGCAAACCGGATCACGCCGGCCAAATCGCAATTCCTGAACTGGTAATCCATCATCTTGGCTTCCATCCTGGAGAGATCCAGAAGACGGTTAACCGTTCCGATGAGCCTTTCACACTCGGTTTGAATAATCCGCAGGATCTCTTTTTCCTTCTCCGGTGACCCTTTGAAGGAACCCTGCGACAGCATGCCCGACGCGGCCTTCATGGAGGTGAGCGGCGTTCGGAGTTCGTGGGATACATGGCTGATGAAATCCCGTTTCAGGTCATCCATCTCCTTCAGTTTCTCGCCCATGGTGTTGAAATCGTCGGCCAGATCCCGAATTTCGGGAGGCGCCGGGCCGAGAGGAACTTTTTGATAGCTTCCTTTGGCGATCTCCTTGGTCTTGCTTTTCAGGAGGGAAATCGGCTTGACAATGGAGCGTGTCATGGCCAGCGAGAGCAGGACTCCAACAACAACGGTCAGGGCTGCGGTCACAGTGATCACCCTCACGACCCTGTAGGCGATACGGTCGGAGATGGCCACCTTTCGGTCCCTTTCAATCCGCATCCGCATGATGATCTTTTTGATATCCGCATTCATCTCGTTTACAAGGATTTCTCTCTCTTCAAGCTCCCAACCTGCTTCCTGATGTCCCTCAGGAATTCTGCTGTAAGGCTCGAAGCGGCTTTTCACATTATCAATCAGCAGAGCGTCTCCCTTTCCGGCTGCCGCTGAGAGCCTCCCGATCTCTTCCCGGAAAAGGGGGACCATTTTCAGGAACTCCCAATAAAAATCGGCATCGCCGGTAATGATATATTTCTTTTCAAACCCAAGGAGGGATAGGAGGGTCTCCTGCATCCGCTCCGCGGTCCTGATGATGAGACCGTCGACCTCGGCCACTTCGCGGTTGATCTGCGAAAGCTCCCCCAAGGTGACAGTGACATACGCGCCCATGAAGATTACGAAACACATGATTACGAGGTAGACGGCGGCGGTTCTTTTGAAGATCGTGAAGGACATCACAAAAAGCTCTCTAAAAATGATGGCGTGCCGGATTCTAGCAGAAGGGTGTAGGAGATGACAAACGCTATCATCCGGAGGATTATTTTTTCCAGAGAATGTCCAAATTGAAAACCTGTGTCAAGCATGTCCAATGCCCGGGAATAAGGCAGAAGGGGATTCCCATTCCCTGTAACATCAGCCGGGTTGACTTCGAGGTGTCCTGACTTAGGTTGTTTGTAACTTTAGCTCTTTGAAAATGGCGCAGGGTTTGGGCATGGGGGTCTTTTTTCAAAAGCGAAAAACTCGGGCGATGCAACCATGCCCAAACCTCACTCAACCGGATGTTTCATCGAGTTAAAGTGGTACCGGTTGTTTAATACATTGGAGGTGGATATCATGAATGAGAACTGCCGTTATGCAAGATACGTCAATCTCCTTGTCGGGCTCATCCTGATGGCGCTGGGGCTGGTGTTTGCATTTACAGGTTTGACAATATTTCCCTTGATCGGGTTCTACTTTGCCGTACCGGTCATTGTCGGTTCTTTCTATTTTCTCTTGGCCCCCTCTGACAAGAGCTGTTTCGTATCCTGAGGAAGATCCCTCTAAAAACAGAACTGCCTATTGACTGTGCGGCGCTGACACATTAAACAAGAAGGACACTACGGATTCGAGGTATCAAGTTGCCTTTTACAGCCAGCCACGCGGCGGCTGCTGCTCCATTCGCAAGGTTCGGATTCAATCTTTCTGCCCTGGTGATCGGAAGTTTCAGCCCTGATTTTATTTATTTCATTCTCCTTGCCCCCCTTGGACATTCCACCCACACGATCCAGGGGGTTTTCCTTTTTTGTGTGCCTGCAGGCCTGGGCGTGCTCTGGGTCTATCACTCCCTCTTGAAGGCGCCCCTCACGGCCCTTTTACCGGACCCGCTCGGGAAAGCCCTCCTCGATCCAAACCCGCAACTCAGGGTACTGTCGATTCGGAGACTCCCGGTCCTGGCAGCTTCTGTTGCTCTCGGCGCTTTCACGCACCTCCTGTGGGACGGCTTCACACACGAGAGCGGCTGGGCGCTGACTCTTTTGCCTTTTCTTAAAGTGAACGTGATGGACCTGGGTTTTGAACAGGTGCCGTTCACAAGGGTCCTCCATCACGCAAGTTCTCTGATTGGACTTGCATGGATTGCACTCAAGGCCAAAGACTGTCTGAATGGGTGCGGCTGTGGAAAAAGAGAAATCCTCAGAAGCGCGACCACCTTCTTCGCCATTTTATCCGGAGCGGCGGTTCTTGGCATCCTCTATGTCTGGATTCAGGGTCAGCCGATTACCGGGTTTGATGAATTGCGCCGATCGACGATCCAGGCCTTGATTGCCTCCGGCACCTTCCTGAGTGCTATCCTCGCCGGTTACGGGATTCTCTGGCGCATAATGAAGGCTAGAGCAGAAGTTGAGAAGGTGTGAAGTTGAGGACTTCTGTTTCGCGCCATGCTCCATGCGCTTTGCCTGCTACAGCCAGTACCTGAACAGCCATGCAGCACGCTCCTTCACACGATCGCTGAGCGGTCTCTTTTCCCATTGCTCCGGGATGACTTCATCGGATTTCGAAAGATCGTACTCGAACATCCTCTCCATTTTTTCGCCGAAATCCTTTCCAAGGACAACCGCATTTATCTCGTAATCGTGGAGAAAGCTGCGCACATCCATGTTGCTGGACCCCACCGTGGACCATACCCCGTCAATTACCGCGGTTTTGGAGTGGAGAAGTGCGCCTTTTCTTTCATAAAGCCTGACACCGGCCTTGAGCAGCTCCGAATAGTTGACCCTCGCAGCATGAAAGGGCATCCAGAAATCGCTGAAACCCGGCAAGATGATCTTCACACTTACCCCTCTCATGGCCGCATCTGCGATTGCCTTGAGCATACCGCTCTCCAGCACAAGGTACGCGTGGGTAAGATGGATGGACTTTTCCGCATGGGCTATGGCCGAGACGTATGCTGCATAGATGTTGGAGATCGGTTGATCGGGTGAGCTGGCGATGACGCGAACCAGAGAATCCCCTTCCATTTCAAGAGGCGGGAAATATTCGCCCCCCAGAATCTCAGGGCCGCCCTGGGATCTCCATGTCTCCAGGAAAAGCCTCTGAAACTCCCCGACCGCGGGTCCTTCCAACTGAACATGGGTGTCCCGCCAATAGTACTTCAACTGCGGGTCCTTTTCCCCCCATAGCACGGAGGACGAGCTCTTTGAATAGACGCGATAGAAATTGATTCCGCCTGTAAAGGCGATTTTTCCGTCCACTACAAGAATTTTCCTGTGATCCCTGTTGTTGGCTTTCCCCCAACTGAGCAGGTCAAGGAACCTGAATGGATTGAACTCGAGCACATTCAAGCCGTTCTCCTTCATGCGTTCGAAGAACTCCTTCGGGGTTTTTTTGGCTCCGAAGCTGTCATAGATGAGGTTCACTCGCACGCCTTCCTGCTGTTTCCGGATCAGAAGCTCGGACAGGGGTCTCCCCACCTCATCATCCCGGATGATGAATGTCTCCAGGTTGATATGGTCTTTAGCCTTGTCGATTGCCTCGCTCATGGCGGTGAAGGTCTCCGGTCCATCGGATAGAAGCGTGACTTTGTTGCCTGCGATCAGAGGCTGACCGCTGAGAGTCTCGACAA
>PHBH01000067.1:9167-39346 GCA_002840535.1 Deltaproteobacteria bacterium HGW-Deltaproteobacteria-15
GCCAGGGCTTTGCCGGCTGATCAGGGCATGGCTTTCTTTCATGGATAGGGGTCCGGACGGACCCGCCACGCTCGGAGGGGCCTCTGCAAAGCCCTGGCGGGCGGCTATGTCCCGGATGTCCGGGAGGAATCCGCACCCCAGGAAAGAGACCACGCACAAACTTGAAATGAGAAGGAGTACTGCAAGAAACTTCCGGCGGATTCCGTATCCCGGTTTGGCAGGACGGATAATATCCTCGTCGTGTCCGGCAAGCTTGTCATCGCGACCGAAGGGAGAGATCCTGTATTTCCCTCTGAGGATAAGATTCCTCACTCCGTTCGAAAGGACATCATGGACGAAGAACTTCTCGGACACGACCTTGATTTTCATTGTTCAGGGAACCTCAAGAGATTCCTCTCCGACAGGTAGAGCTTGTCGTCGTGGGTTTTCAGGATGACTTCGCGCTTGATCAGAAAATAAAGAGCCTGGGGTCTGTAATCCCGCCTGAATCGAAACGCGAAAATGCGGGTATCAAGTTTCATCTGTTTCATAGAGCTAAGGTGTTACAAATAGACAATAATCATCTAAGGTGGAAACTCGGTATGGGATAAAACAGGTATTTTTGTGTACAGGCGGGTGTACAGGAAGGCTTTCTGCTGCCCCGTGCTCATGTGTCGGATTCGGCAATTAACTTTTTCTCTCTCTTCGCTTTCCAGGAATCCCAAGAAGAGCTTTTGCCAGACCTTTCTTCTTTTCCAGGTTGCTCTCCCGATAAATCATGATCCGCTGGGCCTGGGGCGAACCTGCGCCGTGCATCGATTCGACCAGGGCGGTTCCGCCGGTCATGGCCTCGATGAGACGAGCGAGCTTCATTCGATCTTCAGGGGGGATTCCGGCGACCCCTGAGAAGTATTTTCTGACCAGGTGGCCCACATCCTCACTCTCCAGATCGTACTGGCTGGGCAGGGTCGCGATGAACCCCCCCGCCAGATCCAGGGCCAAACGGGCCACCTCGAAGTGGAAGCGCGTCACATTCTGCTTGCACACATTCGCCAGCATGGTATCGACCATGTATGCTCCGGAGGGTGTGGGCCAGCCCAAGGCGGAACATGCGATGGAGGAACTGTAAAGGGTTTCGCACAGGTGGGTCATTTCAGTAATCTTGTCTCGAACGTGGGAACCCTTGGCCGTGCCCTGAACTTCGGTCAGGCAGGCGATCGCGCCGATCAATACATCCATCAGCCCGGTCTTGCAGGCGCCATAGTTCGCACGATGATGGGCCGCGAATCGATAGACCAGCGTGCCTGTCAGATCAACCTCGCCATCCATGAACACCCGATCGGAGGGGATGAATACATCCTCGAAGGCAATCACCGCCTCACCGCCTACCGATCCAAATGAGGGTTTTCCCACATCGAGCCGTTCACCCTTGTCCCTCCGGTCGTCGCCGGTCTGCCGGCCGAAAACCATGGTCACTCCCGGAGCATCCACGGGCAATGCGCAGACGATGGCATATTCCTTCGAACGCTCATCCATTCCCATTGTGGGCATGATCAGAATCTCATGGGAGTTGACCCCTCCGGTCATGTGGAGCTTCGCCCCCCGGATGACCAGTCCGTCTTTCCTCCTGTCGACCACGTGCACATACTGGTCCGGATCATCCTGCTCCGCGGGCCCCTTGGAGCGATCCCCTTTCGGGTCGGTCATCGCGCCCACCACCATGAGGTTATCATCCTGAATATAGGTGAGCCATTTCTTGAAACGTTCCAGATACCCGGTTCCATGTTTCTTGTCGATTTCATAAGCAACCGAGTACACGGCATTGATTCCATCGAGCCCCACGCATCGCTGAAAACAACTGCCCGTCTTCTGGCCGAGGAGCCTGAGGAGCCGCACCTTCTTGATGAGATCCTCCACATTCTGGTGAATATGGGTAAAGCGGCTGATCCTGCGACCGGTGATGTGTGACGTGGCCGTGGCGAGGTCGGCATACTCCTTTTTCGCGGCAAGGGCATAGGTCATGGCCGCAGACCGCACATGGGGGGCCGTTGCCGGATGACGAGTCACATCTTCGATTCTCCGCCCCTTGTAGTAAACCCGGGGGTGCACCTCCCGAAGGCTTCTGATGTATTCGGCGCCGTTCTTGATTTTCATTTCTAACCCTCTGACCTCTGGCTTTCCCTGAGACTCCTGCGCAGGAATTTTCCGGTCAACGTCTTGGGGATCTCGGAAACGAATTCGACCTGCCTCGGATATTTATATGCTGCCATTCGCTCCCTGCAAAAGGCAACAATCTGTTCGGCCGTGACCATGTTTTCCTCCCCTGATTTCAGGGCCACGAATGCCTTGACCGTTTCGCCACGATAGGAATCGGGAATGCCCACCACGGCTGTTTCCTTGACGGCAGGATGCTGGTAGATGACGTCTTCCACTTCCCTGGGCCAGACCTTGTACCCCGAGGCAACGATCATGTCCTTCTTGCGGTCCACAACATAAAACCACCCGTCTTCATCCATCTTGCCCACGTCTCCGGTGTATAGCCAACCGTTTCGGATGGCATGTTTCGTCTCTTCCGGCTTCTCCCAGTAGCCGGGGACGATGATCGGTCCGGAATCCACAATTTCCCCTACCTCCCCCGGATTCAACTCCCGGGCACCCTCCTCAAGGTCCATAATCTTCATGACACAGTTCGGAACCGGAAGACCCACCGAGAGCGCCCCGCTCTCCTGGTCCACAGGCATCCTCGTTCCCCAGGGGCAGATGTGGGACGGCGAATTGGTTTCCGTCATCCCATAGACATTGTAGAGGTAGAGACCCGTCAGCGCTTCGAACTGCTTGACGACCGCCTCCGATACCGGAGCGCCTCCGCTGTATGCCTTGACGAAACTCGAAAGGTTGCGCTTTGTAATGTCAGGATGATTCATCAGCGCAATGTAGACTGTAATAGAAGCCACGGTAACAGTGGCTTTCCACCGTTCGATGAGGCGGAGGGTTTCTGCGGGGTCAAAGCGGTAGTAGAGTACGACGGGAATTCCGGCAAGGGCCGCAAGGGCAAGATGGGACACCTCTCCCGTCACATGAAAAAGCGGGGCCACCCCCAGCACAACATCCTTTTCGTCGATCTTCTGCATCGCGTGATACACGCGAGCATTGAAGGCGATGTTTCCATGCGTGTTCATCGCCCCCTTCGGTGGTCCGGTGGTGCCTGAGGTGTAGGTCAAATATGCAACATCTTCCCTTGTGAGCCCCTGCGGTTCCACCTTCTTATCCCTGTACTTCTCCACGAGCGACAACATGTCCATGGTATCCGGGAACCGCACCTTCCTGATCGCCTTCAGCAAGGAAGGAACCGGGTGGTCTTTTGGAAGAAGGTCGAGGGCGGAGGTGGTAATCACCTTCTGGACCGGCGTCTCCTTCAGGAAAGAGCGGTCCAGACCGGCCGCAGTCTCTTCTTGCATCACAAGCAGCTTCGCACCCGAGTCCCGGCAGAAATAGGCAAGTTCCTTTTCCTTATACATGGGGTTGAGGGGTACGACGATGCTACCCAGCTTCCATGCCGCATAGGTTGCGATGAGGAACTGAGGAACATTCTGAAGGACCAGGATAATTCGATCTCCCTTGGCGATACCGAGATCCCTCAGTGCCGCGGCAAGGCTGGAGGACATTCTGTCTATCTCTCCGAAAGAAAGGCTATGGTCGAAATAGAACACCGCCGGAGCCCCCGCCTTCCGGGCAGCGGAGTTGATGAAGTCGGTCAGAGCCGTGTCGGGAGTGATTTCCAAATCGTGGCTCACCCAATCCGGGTAGTGTCTGAGCCATGGTCGTTTCTCATAAATGGACGCCATGACCGCCTCCTTTCGTTTTCATTTGTCATTTGTCATTTTTCATTGATCATTTATCATTTGAAAAACCCTAGCCCCATTCTCATTTTTCTTATTCTTTTGTGGCCAGCAATCCAAAGAAGTGTTCTTGGTGTCGTGTTCCACTAATTAGTTGTCATCTCGACCACAGGGAGAGATCTTGTAGCTCTCAAAATATAGATTTCTCACTTCGTTCGAAATGACATCAATGCAAAGTACTTCCGGACACGACCTGGCCCTTCATTGCTCAATGAGAAATGAGAAATGACAAATGATCAATGACTCTTCTCACCAGATAGTCCAGCCTCCGTCGATGTAGATGGTTTGACCGGTGATGAAATCGGAGGCCGCCGAAGCGAGAAAGATGACGATCCCTTCCAGCTCAGGGGGATACCCCCAACGGCCCATGGGAGTTCTTTCATTGATGAACTGGAATCGCTCGGGGTCGTTGCGAAGCTGCGCCACAAGCTCGGTCTCGAAGTAGGTCGGACCAATGGCATTCACCCTGACCCCCGTCTTTGCCCATTCCAGTGCCATCACTTTCGTCATCTGATCCACCCCGCCTTTTGCCGAGGCATAGGCAATCTGGTTGGGAAGGGCCACGGTGCCCAGAATGGAGCTCATGTTGATGATCTTGCCGTATCCCATTTCGATCATCTTGGGAGCAACCGCCTGAGCCACCAGAAAGTACCCTTTGAGATTTGTCTTTAGGATAAGATCCCACTGATCTTCAGGAAACTCCAGCACCGGGACCCGGTAGTTGACACCTGCGTTGTTGACCAGGATGTCGACCCGCCCGAACTCTTGAAGGATTTCTTTCACCCCCTTGTGAACGCTTTCCTTGGAGGTCACATCCAGCAAAAAGCTCGAGGATTTCCTGCCGAGTTCCCGAATGGCGCTACAGACCCGGTCGAGCTCGCCCTTTTTGCGTCCGCACACCGCGACGTCCGCCCCCGCCTTTGCCAGGGCCATGACCGCCACTTCGCCGAGCCCCCGGTTCCCGCCGGTCACCATGGCAGTCTTCCCTCGGAGATCGAAAAGCTCCAGTCCCATTATTCCTCCTTGTCGCCGGAAAAGAGGCTCAGAGCCAGTCTGAAAGATGAACGTCGAACATCGAACATCGAACGTCCAACATCGAATGAAAACCAAAAATCATTACTGAACGCTCAACCATTTTCGACGTTCGGCTTCTCTTCTGCTAGAATCGACCTCTGATCTCTCCTGAAACTTCATCATGACTACGACGTCCTTGGTGCTCTTCGTACATGAGCGCTTAAGGCTTCGGCGCAAGCGTGTCCTTCGTGGTGAGATATCCCCTATCTCTGTCTTTCCCCTCATTCGACGTTGGACGTTCGATGTTCGATGTTGAACGTTCGTCTCTGAGGGTCCGGAGGTCCCGGGTCCAAGGTCCCGGGGCAATTCCGTATGGGGTTTGAATTCATTCGACGTTCGATGTTGGATGTTCATTTTCTAAAGCACCAGGTACCTCTTGATCACCGTCTCATCCGCCCAGATCGCGTCCATGGCGCCCTCGTGGACGATGCGGCCTTTTTCCAGGATATACCCCCTGTCGGACACGCGTCTGCAGAATTTGAGATTCTGGTCCGCAAGAAGTATAGTCATCCTCTTTTCCCTCAGTTCTCCCATTACCTTGACCAGGGTGGATACGATCATGGGGGCAAGCCCCTCCGACGGCTCATCGAGGAGAACCATTTCAGGGTTGGCCATGAGAGCCCTGCCGAGACTGAGCATCTTCTTCTCACCCCCTGAGAGATTCAGCCCCTTTTGCTTCCTCCGGGCCTGGAGCACAGGGAAAAGCGTTTCCACTTTCTCCTGATTCCAGTATCCCGGCCTTTTCGAAAGCCGTCGGGCGATCTCGAGATTCTCCTCGCACGTGAGGTCCGGGAAGATGCGGAGATCATCGGGCATGTAGGCAAGGCCGAGTCGGGCCATCGAATGGGGGGGGCTTCCCGCTGTCTCTTTGTCGTTGAAGCGGATGGAGCCGCTTCGGGGCGGTGTCAACCCCATGATCGACCGAAGGGTGGTTGTCTTCCCGACGCCGTTTCTCCCGAGGAGGGCGACCACCTCCATGGTTTCGACTTGGAAGGTCACCTCCTGGAGGATATGAGAGCTCCCGTAGAAGGTATTGATGGATTGGACGGTCAGGATCATTCACTCACCTCTTCACCGAGGTAAACCTCTCTTACCTTCGGATTGCTCTTGATCTCCTCCGTCGTGCCGTCTCCAATGACAACGCCGTGATGGAGGACGATGATCCTCTCGGACAGGGAGAAGACAATATCCATGTCATGTTCTACAATTACAAAAGTGGTTCTCCCCTCCTTGGAAAGAGTTTTAATGTTTTCAAGAATCCTCACCCGTTCCACCGGATTCATTCCCGCGGTCGGCTCGTCCAGAAAAAGGATCCTGGGCCGGGCTGCCAGGGCAATGCCGACCTCCAGTACCCTCTGGTCTCCGTGAGACAATGCGCTTGCCGTGGCATGGGACTTTTCGCCTCCAAGGCCGATCCGATCGAGGATATCCTCCACTTCCCTGTGAACACTTTCCTCCCCGGCAACGGGACGAAGGAACCGACGGGCGCGATTCTGCATCGCAAGCACGGGGATCTGGACGTTATCGAAAGCACTCAACTGGGGGAACACGTTCACCACCTGGAACGAGCGGCAGAGCCCCAATTGCACACGGCGATGGACGGGAAGATGGGTGATCTCCCTGCCTTCGAAAACTATTCTCCCCGAGTCGGGAGACAGGGAACCGGACAGCATGTTGATCAGGGTGGATTTGCCGGCCCCGTTCGGACCGATGATGGAGGTGAGAACCCCCGGCTCGAAGGTGAGATTGATGTTGAGGGCAGCAACCACCCGGCCGAAGAATTTGCTCAGTTTCTGGATCTCGAGAATAGGATTGCTCATGCTCGCTCCGCCACTCTGCGGGGTTTTCGTTTGAAGAAATCGGACAGGGCGCCGACCACGCCGCCTCTCAACCCCATGATCATCACAAGGAGGATGATGCCGAACCAGAGCATCCAGTTATGAGTGAACCGCTCGATGATCTCCCTCAGAACTACGAAGAGGAGGCTCCCGACCATGGGTCCGGCAAAAGTGTGGATCCCTCCGATCAGGCTCACCAGGACTGGCGATGCGGAATGGCTCCAGTGTGCCGTGAAAGGGGCTGTATTGCTGTCGAGAAGCGTGCTCAACGCCCCGGCAAGCCCGGCAAACATGCCTGAAATGACGAACGCGGCCAGCCGATACCTTCGAAGCGAGATGCCGGCAAATTCGATTCGCCGATCGTTTTCACGGATCCCGGAGAGGATGAGGCCGAAGGGCGAATGCAGAATCCTGTGAATGATCCCAATGCTGAGCAGAAAAAAGAGGAGGACAAAGAAGTAGTAATGGCCGGCCTTGGCCAGAGGAACACGCACAAACAACAGGGACAAGGGTGCCCTGGAAATTCCGACCAGCCCGTCATCCCCTCCCGTTATGCTCCTCAGGTTCCAGATGAGAGAAAACACCATCATGCCGAAGGCAAGGGTCAGCATCGCAAAATAGATTTCCGTGTGTCTCACGCAGAAATACCCGATGATCAGGGCCATGGCTGCAGCCAGGAGAATACCCGCCAGGATTCCCAGAAGCGGGTGGGAAGAGAGATGGATGGCCACAAGCCCGAGCCCATAGGCCCCTCCGGCAAAAAATGCGGCATGGCCAAAGGAAAGAAGCCCTGTTCTGCCGAAGAGGACATTGTACCCCATCGCGAATATGGCCAGAATCATGCACCGCATAGCCAGATAGAGAACAAAGCGGCCTGCGAAAAGCCCGAGACCGATCAGGCAAAGCAGCATCAAGCAGTAGAGCCCGTATTTCCAGCGCCGATTCATCTAAGTCTTCTCCCCGAATAGACCCTGGGGCCTCCAGAGCAGGATGGCCGCCATCAGGATGAAGGTGAGGAACATGTCGAAGGTGGGAATGAAACGTATGCCGAACGAAGACAAAAGACCGATCAGCAGAGCGCCCAGAAAGGCCCCCTTCAGGCTCCCCATGCCGCCGATAACGGCCACGACGAATGCATCGATAATGATGGCCTCGCCCATTCCTGGCGTCAGGAGACCTACATAGGGAACCGCCAGACCTCCTCCCACTGCCCCGAGCCAGGTTCCGATGACAAAAACTCCTGTATACAGCGCCGGAACCCGAACTCCGATAGCGGAGGCCATCTCACGATCCGAAGAAGCCGCTCGTATAATCCGACCCCACCATGTCCTCTCCAGAAATACCCACATCGCCACCGCAATGAGAGGCCCCACGCCGATGATGAAGAGATTGTACACGGGAAAAGGCCTTCCGGCGATGACTACTGAACCGGAAAGTCCCGGCACGACCGGCGATCCGATGGAGCCTGCCCCCCAGAGGATCTTGACGAGGTCGTCGAAAAGAAGGACGAAGGCGAATGTAAGAAGAAGCTGGTAGGGCAATTCGAGCCGGTAAACGTGTCGGATAAAGAACCTCTCGATCACAAAGCCGACTATCGCGACGAGAAGCGGGCCGAGGATAAGACCGAGCCAGAAATTCTCTCCGAGGAGCCGGAGAACGGCATAACAACAATAGGCCCCGAGCATATAGAAGCTGCCGTGCGCGAAATTAAGGACCCCGAGCACACCGAAAATCAGGGTCAGACCGCTTGCTACAAGCCAGATGAACATGCCGGTGGACAAGCCGGCCAGGCAGACATGCACTAATGATTCGTGCATAGGAATACCCCTACGGATCCCTTCTTTTTTACCACGAAGGGCACAAAGAACGCGAAGAGGGACACCGCCTTAGACAATGGCACCAGATTCTTTGTCGCGGCGTCGGGGGCGCGCCTTTGCAGCCGGCCCCCGACGGTGGCGAGGTCATGCCTTGAAAGGCGGTTTTGTTCCGGCCCCTTCAAAGGGCGGACGGGCGAAGCAATCTTTGGCAGGGATCATCACCTGCTTGCCCATGATCTTGAAGGCATATTTGGGATCGCTCTTGGTAAGGCCCCAGGGCACGTCGTACATGGCCTGATGGTCTTCCTTCCGGAAGACCCGGTTCCCGGCCGGGGAATCGAGGGACATACCCTCGAGGGCCTGGATCACCTTGGAGGTATCCTTGGATCCCGCAAGCTCCACCGCCTTTTTGAATGCATACAATGCGGAGTAGCCGGTCTCGGAGACATAAGCAGGGTAGTGGTTCCACCGTTTCTTGAACCTGGCCACCCATTCATTGTTCCTGGCGTTGTTGGGATAGAGGAAAAAATAACGGCCGGAGATCCATATGTTTTCAGGCATCTCCGCCCCTACCCCCTCGAGCACGTCCATTGCGGCCCCGACCGGAAGCATCACGTGTTTGATCTTGTTGAAGAAGCCTGCTTGATTCGCCTGTTTCATCATGCTGATGAGTTCGCCTGCCCATTCGGTCGAATAGAATCCCTCGGGTTTCGCGTCCAAGATGGTATTGATATGCGCCCTGAAGTCCGTGGTGCCGAAGGGCGCCCAGGAATCGGCAATGAACTTCACGTCGGGTCGGAGCTTACTTAGTGTATTCTTGAACATCTCCCAGCACGTATATCCGTACTCATACTTGGGGCTGATGGTGGCCCAGGTCTTGGCCGGCAAATCCTTGGCCAGCAAAGCCGCTGCATTGCCGTCCTGATAAGTGGGCGTGCAGATCCGGAAGACCTGTTTGATCTTGTTCTTGAACACATGCTCCTCGGTCAGCTTTTCCGTTGCGGCATGGGTGACCATGAGCACGCGGTCAAGCTCTGCCATGACCGGGGCAAGGGCGAGGGCCTGGCCGGAAGAGTCTATCCCGCCGAGAAAGTCTGCGCCCCAGCTGTCCACGTGGTAACGGGCATTCTTGATAGCTTCCGGGGCCTGGAGCGTGGAATCCCTGAAATCCACCTCCAATTTAACGCCCGCGATCCCGCCGGCGCCGTTGATTTCCTCGGTGGCCATCATGACACCCATATTGTGGAAGGCGCCATAGCCTGCCAGCGTTCCGGACAGAACGGCCTGATAGCCCACTTTGACAGGTCCTTTTATCTTGGGCGTCGCCGCCCACAAGCCCGTCGGCTTCAGGGCCATGGGGCCGACTGCGGCCGCAGCCGTGGTCAGAAGCCCTGCCTTGATGAAATCCCTTCTGGTGATCTTCTTTCCCATGTCACACCTCCTCTGCCATAAAGATTATTTCACGCCCCTGGACCGCCCAACCCCTCAGGCTCCTTTTCCGGGGGACCCGCCTCACCACGGGATTCGGAATCGTTGCAAAACGTCTTCATCTCCCGTTTACAAACGAACTCATGACGACATGTTCAGAGTGTGTGAAGAGAGCGAGTGAAATGTCCAATGACTCCTGCATCCCCTATCGGAAAACCCAGGATGGATTTCCGGATGGGGATCGATAAAGCTACGGAAAAGCCGATCGATTACGAACTGCAAAGGGAGGAAATATGCACTCCCGCATAGGAGATCGTTAATTGGAGTCCGGGAATTGAGGTGTGAAGTGGTATCCCATCGACCGGATTCATCCCTGCATGTGAATCACAAGCCGATTCGTGTATATTCGTCGAGTAACAAGATCCTGAATTTTTGTCAAGATATTTTGTTGGAGGATTTGTTAAACTCAGCCATTGATAAGGCTGGGGCGATGTGATAGCGTTCAGGATAATGAATTTTTTGGTGCTTCCTGAAATGGACCGTCCTGAATGGAACAGCTAGGCCTGAAGCTCCGCTCCCTGCGCAAGCAAAAACAACTGTCTCTCAAGCAGCTGGCAGAACGCGTCGGCTGTTCCCCCTCATATCTCTCTATGGTCGAAAACAGTAAAATCGATCCCGGGGTCTCAAGGTTGAAGAGGATTGCCGACGGGCTTGGGATTACCATCGTCGATCTGTTTCAGACCCCTGCCGGCCGGAGCCTGGTCATCCGAAGCCATGAGAGGATCTGCGCCGAGTTTCCGAGTTCGAGAACGCGCATAGAAATCCTTGTTCCCCAGGTCTCCGAGAAGCAAATCGACGCCCGAATGGCCATAATCCATCCAGGCGGCAGCTCATCCGGAGAATACCGTCATCCGGGTGAGGAATTCGGCTATGTCATAAGCGGAATGCTCGAGTTGACGGTAGACGGTGTAGACTATGCGCTTCGAGAAGGGGACAGCTTTTATTTCGCTTCGACGAGCAATCATTATTTCAGGAATCCCGGGAAAGAGGACACCTTTGTCCTCTGGGTGAACCATCCTCCCAGTTGGTAAGAGCCTGAAACAAGATGCAAATGTGAAACCTATTTCTCAAGAGGTTCCCGAAGGTACGGGAGGAGGGTCTTTCTCAGCCACTCCGGCACATCCATTTTCTCGAATGTGTCACTGTTCACGCAGACGGTCACGTTGTGCCCTTCCACAGCCAGTTCCTCCCGCTCGCGCAACCGGTATCCGCGATAGCCCCAGGTGATGGATGTGCGGCCGATCCGCAGTACGGTTACCTCCATGTCGATGCGGTCTCCGTATGCCAGCCTCCTGCGAAAATCGCTTTCCAGGTGAACCGTGGGAAGGGACACCTTGCGCCTGTGTATTACCTCCGCATAGTCGATCCTCAGCTCGGATCCAAAGAACTCCTCCATGGCCAGGTGGAAGTAATGCATGACCCGCGGATAGTAGACGATGCCCGCATTGTCGATATCTCCGAAACAGACCCTGATCGGCGCACGAAATCCCATATTTCCTCCTCACGCAGTTTCATCATGATAATCCTTATGCCGGGAGTTTTTCAATTCTTACATATGGAAGAACATACCAGATTCGTAGATATTTTCTTGACAGCCCGCAACGAAAAAATATATCTGTGGCCCATGATCCTCTTTTTCCTTCCGCTCCTTCCGGGCTCCCGCTGATTCCTGAACCTTGTACGAGTACTGCTGCCGGTGGCTTCCTGTGACTGAACACCTCGGAGGAAGAGCGGAACAGGATCAAAATGCCGGGCGCCGTTCATGCTCAGCTCTTCCCGGCCATTGTGTTCCCTAGAACCCCAGATCAACATTGGATCGGCCCTTTTCCTGAGGAAAAGGTTGTTGGATACCCACATCAAAGGAGGAGTTTATGGTTTCTCTGAATGTGAACGGCAAGATCTACAAGGTGGATGTCCCACCCGATGCTTCCCTGCTCTGGGTTCTCAGGGATCAGCTCAAGCTCACGGGCACCAAGTACGCCTGCGGGATCGGGGAATGCGGGGCCTGCACAGTGCACGTCGACGGCAAGGCGGAGCGTTCCTGCAGCATGACCGTGGCTGACGTGAAGGGGAAGAAGATCACCACCATCGAAGGGCTTTCCGACACCCACCCGGTGAAAAAGGCATGGATCAAGGAGCAGGTCGCCCAGTGCGGTTACTGCCAGCCTGGGATCATCATGCAGGTTGCGTCCCTTCTTTCGGCGACCCCCGATCCGGAAAAGGTCATCCAGAAGATGGACGATGTGATCTGCCGGTGCGGAACCCATTTGAGGATCAAGAAGGGTATCAAGACCGCTGCCAAGATGATGAGAAAGGAGGGCAAGGCATGAAAACATCTATCTCAAGACGCACCTTCCTTAAGGGTTCTATGGCTGCGGGCGGCCTGACCATAGCCGTTTCCGTCACTCCCTTCGGTTACACCCTCCTGAATGCGGCAGAGAAGAAGGACCTTGCCGCCTTTGGTCCCAACGTGTGGTACAAAATCACCCCTGACAACAAGGTGACCATAACCATCGGCCAGTCAGAGATGGGACAAGGCGTGCTGACCTCCCAGTCCATGATCATCGCGGATGAGCTGGAGGCCGATTGGGGAAAGGTCGCGATCAGGCAGGGCGAAGCGTTGGACGGTCTCAAGAGCCCTCTCTTCAAATCTCAGATCACGGTGGCGAGCCAGAGCATCAGGGCCTTTTATGACGCCCTTCGAAATGCGGGCGCCGCAGGCAGGGCCATGCTCGTCCAGGCGGCTGCAGAAACGTGGAAGGTTCCCGTGTCCGAGTGTAAGGCCATGAAGGGTGCCGTGTACCACGTAGACAGCAAGAAGTTTCTGACTTATGGCCAGCTCTGCGATAAGGCGGCCAAGCTGGAGGTCCCCAAGCAGCCGGTCCTCAAAAAGGAAGGCGAGTTCCGCTACATGGGCACTGCGATGCCTCGTGTGGACGTACCCGAAAAGACGAAGGGCAAGGCAGTCTACGGCTATGACGTCAATGACGGCAATGTCAAGGGATTGAAGGGGATGCTCTACGCGGTGATTTCCAAGCCCCCTGCATACGGCGCAAAGGTCGTGTCCTTCGATGCCAAGGATGCCGAGAAGGTCAAAGGGGTGGTGAAGGTCCTGCAGATCCCCATGGGGGTTGCCGTGTGCGCCACATCCACCGAGGCGGCCCTGAAAGGGAGAGCTGCCCTGAAGGTGCAGTGGGACAAGGGAAAGATGCCCGACCTCGACGACAAAAAGGTCGAGCAGGTTCTGCTGGGAGATCTGGAAAAGCAGGGCGCAAAGGTTCACAGTGTAGGGGACGCGAAAAAGGGACTGGCCGAAGCGGCGAAGAAGCTGGAGGCGACCTACTACGTCCCCATAGTCGCCCATGCCACCATGGAGCCCATGAACACCACGGCCTGGGTTCAGAAGGACCGCTGCGACATATGGGCGGGCACGCAGGCCCAGACAGGCGATCAGGCCACCGCGATGAAGATCACGGGCCTGCCCCAGGAGAAGGTCTTTGTCCACACGACCTTCCTCGGCGGCGGGCTGGGAAGGAAGACCGCCAGGCCGGACATCGTACCCGAGGCCGTGACCATCTCCAAGGCCCTGGGAAAGCCCGTCAAGGTGGTGTGGACGCGCGAAGACGATTTCAAGTACGACTTTTTCCGGGCGCCCATTGCCCACCGGATTCAGGGCGGCCTCGACGCCCAAGGCCGGCTGACCACCTGGTCCCACATGGGATCGAGCGTTTCCATCACCAGGAGCGCAAACCCGGCTGCCGAGCTGAAAGGCGGGGTCGACTGGTACAACATGTGGGGCCTGTGGATGGGTCCCACAAAGCCGCTCCAGTGGAACGCCGAGATGCAGTATGAGATACCGAACTTCAATATTGAATTCTCCCTGTCCGACCTTCCCATGCCGGTCTGTCCATGGCGCTCGGTCACCGTTGCACAGTACGTGTTTGGAATCGAGAGTTTCATGGATGAGCTGGCAAAGGCCGCCGGCAAGGACCCCCTGGAGTTTCGTCTCCAGAGCCTGAAAAACAACCATCGGGCCAGCCGCGTGCTCGAGACCGTGGCCCAGAAGGCCGGATGGGGGAAACCTGCTCCACAGGGACAAGGCCGTGGGATTGCCATGGGCGCCTGTTTCGGGACATGGGTGGCGCAGGTGGCGGATCTCTCCGTGGACAAGAACACCGGCAAGATCAAGGTCCACAAGGTGTATGTTGCTGTAGATTGTGGGCCGGCGGTAAACCCGGGGCCGCTTGTAGAGCAGATGGAATCCGGCGTCATCATGGGCCTCAGCACGGCGCTCAAAGAGCAGGTCAAGTTTGGAAAGGGCGGGGTGGCCACTTCGAATTACGAAGACTACCCGATCATTCGAATGAGCGAGGTGCCCGACGACATCGAGGTCGAAATCATCAAAAGCACGGACAAGATCGGCGGGATCGGCGAGCCCGGCGTTACACCGATTGCGGCTGCGGTGGCGAATGGTTTCTACAATGCGACGGGCGTGAGGATCAGACGCATCCCCATGACCCCCGAAACGGTTCTCGCAGCCTTGAAAAAGGCCTGATCACCGCTCACATGCACATAACCAAGAATAAAGACGCCGCCCCGAAAAGGGGCGGCGTCTTTATTTCCTACCACCAACCAAGGTGGTGATCAGCATAACCGTTGCCCGCAGGGAGCGGCCCGTTTGATCGAACAAGAAGCTTCTTCTCTATTTATCCGAAATATCGAAGAACATCATGGTTGGTAAAATTTCGCACACGGGAGTATCCGATTCTTCTCTCCGCCCACATCATAGGATTATGCGAACGTTCTCTTGAACAGCTCTGCGACCGCTCTCTTGCCGTTCTCCTCCAGAAACCGCGTCCCCGTTCCTGTGAAATGAACGTGGCTGATGACCGGTTCGTCCCCTCCTTTGCACTCAACCCACTCCATCTGTTTCCACACGAACCACGAATTCCGTTTCTGGTCGAATACGTGCAAAGGTTTGTTGCAGAGTTTTGCAAATTCAGCGCCCCATCCTGTACCACCCTTAACGGTTTTGTCCTCCAGGATCTCTCCTACTACGTAGATCTCCCGCCCACTGTTGATCTGATACCAGATCGTCTGCAAAATTTTCCGGAAGGTCGGGCTTTCCGTGTAGCGGCGATTCATCAATCGGGAAATGTATTCCAGGCTTACGTCCCCATTTTTCAGTTCATCCTTATTCAGGACGCGCAAGCCTCGTTTACGAATGATGGAATGTCCTTCAAACGTGAAATTCACCTCTTCTATCCCAAAGCGCTCCGCGTTCGCCCCGAACTCCGCTTCAGCCCCTTTAATGCCACCGCTAAATAATATACAATCTTCCTTCTTCATCCTCGTCCCTTTCTCTAAGACTTTCTTTTCTTCACACTAACAGATAAAGCTTGGCTTCACCATCTTTAAGGTCCGGAATGACAAGATCGCGCAGTCGTCTCTGAAATAGTTGCTGCCGCTACGATAACCTCTCCAAGAACCTGTGTCAAACCGATGATCCCTGTCTGCTTCTGCAGGCGATCTGATTAAAGACATGGTGTTGTGCCGCGGTCCATAAAAGTGTACTCTGGAAGCTGGCCCACACCGCACTGCTCTGCCGGGTGGAAAAGGAATAAAGAGGATACCGAATCATGATTCCATCCTGGAGTAAAACGGATCACCTGACATACCTTAAGAGGCGGATGATTTTTGAGGATGACCGAAAGGACCAGGCCGGCGAAACAGCCCTGATCTGCGCTTCCTGCAGGCATCCCATAACGAGCGTCTCGGAACAGACCGATGTTCGCGGCCGGCACGATCACGCTTTCTCCTACTATCGCCAGATCGTCCGACTGGGATGTTTTCGAACCGCCCCTGGATGTCTGGGCGTTCAGGGGATCTCCCACGGTTATTCCTGGTTTCGCGGGTATGCGTGGCAGATCCAGGTCTGCAGAAATTGTTCTACACAACTTGGCTGGAAATACACCTCAGAGGATGAGAGCTTTTACGGCTTGATATTCGAAACTTTGCGCGAAGCAGAATCAGGACAAGAAAACGGTACGGCGGTTTGATATGAACTCAGACTTTTCCTCTCAGGAAGACCAGCCTTTTTTCTACGGTTACATCATCATCTTCGCGTGCTTTCTTATCCAGAGCATAGGGGTCGGGACCTACATCGCCTTCGGAGTGTTTTTCAAGCCCCTGCTTTCCGAATTCGGGTGGTCCAGGGCCACGGTTTCAGGTGCTTCCAGCCTCGCCTATTTTCTCATGGGGGTGCTTGGGGTTTTTTCAGGGTTCGTGAACGATCGGTTCGGACCTCGCGCGCTCATGGGGGTGACAGCTCTATTTTACTGTGCAGGCTATGTGCTTCTCTCCCAGGTACAGGCCGTCTGGCAGCTTTATCTTTTCTATGGTGTGGTATTGGCAATAGGGCTCAGCCCCATTGACGTGATCCCCATGACCCTCACGGCCCGCTGGTTTGTGCGGAGAAGGGGAATCATGACCGGCATCGTGAAGGTGGGCACCGGTGCCGGCCAGATGACCATACCGCTTATAGCCGGGTTCTTCATTCTAAAATACGGCTGGCGGCAGGCCGGCGTCCTCATCGGCATTGGGGCAGCCGTCATCCTTTTCGGCGCCGGGCTGTTGCTGCGCCGCGATCCGGCCCAAATGGGGCAAATGCCGGATGGGGGCTACGCTCCGGTACAAGGCCTGATGGAGCAACAGGAAGCGGGTCTAAGCCTGAGGGAGGCTGCCCGCACGTTGCCGTTCTGGCTTTTTTGCGCAATGAACTTCATGGTGTTCAGCTGTCTGCTCACCACGATGCTGCACATTGTCCCTCACGGAAGTGATATGGGTCTGGATCCCATTAAAGCGGCAGGCCTCCTGTCCACAATCGGCGGCATGAGCATGGCAGGCAGGCTCGTGACCGGTTATGCCATCGACAGGATCGGCACCCGGAAGTCCATGACCATTTGCCTGATCCTGCTGATTTCCGGTTTCCTCTGGCTGCAGGCGGCCGGGAGCATATGGATGCTTTATCTTTTTGCCGCAGTGTACGGCATCGCCCATGGTTCCTATTTCACTGTGATGTCGCCTTTAGTGGCCGAGCTCTTCGGTCTCGCCTCCCATGGAGCTATCCTGGGGATCGGTTTCTTGTTTGGAAACCTCGGGGGCTCCATCGGTCCCGTTTTGGCGGGTCTTGTCTTCGACACGGTCCGGAGCTACCGACCCGTGTTCCTGACGATGATCGGCTTAGCCGTCGGAACCTTGATTCTGGCGAACATCCTGAGACCTGCCGTTCACAAAGAAATCCGGGGTTCTTAGGTAGCGCGTCCATTCGGAAATAGCCGGGGATAGCGCTTTCGTGGTTCCGTTGAAAAACGGAATTCGTTGTTGACAAGTCGCTTCGCGACAGTGACTCATCTGTTTCCTGCCTCCCTGTCGCGGCTGTCACAGCTCCGCGTCACAGCTTGTCATAGCTGCCTGTCACAGTTTGTCACAGCTATGCTGCGAAGTCGCCATTCCGGTGAAAGCCGGAATCCAGGTGGGAAACTGGATACCGGACGAAAATCCGTGCTCAGCGGGGACCAAGTCCGGTGACGGAGTTGCCCTATTTATCTGCCCTAATTATGGGCACATAGTGACGACTCGGATCGGTGGCTCCGGAACCGACCTCCCGAATCAACCCTTTTTCCAGCAACTTCTTCAGGTCTCGCTGGAGCGTTCGGCGGTTGACGGAAGGGAAGAGGGCTTCTCGGTAGTTCAGCAACTCGCGTACATCGTCCTTTCGTGCTTCTGCCACATCTTCTCCGGCCCCACAACCGTTCGGCCTGAGTGAGGGTGAGTTGGGTGCCCTCGATATGGGTCGTGTGGTGCGCCTCCAACAGCACCGCCCGTTGGCTCATCCGCTCCACCCAAGTCTCGGACAGGGTCGCCGCATCCAGAAACCCCCGCGCCCTCTCGATCTGCGTCAGCCCGGCAGTGATGCGGTTGGTAATGCTGAAGCGTGGTGTCAGCATACCTGTTTCTCCTCCAGTGTATTCAAGGGCGTCATTTTTTCAATCTTGATCGGGTCATGCCGGAATAAAGCCTATGCTTCGTATTCGGTTGTGGTATGTTTCCTTATGCTTTCATAGCCTCCACACAGACACTGCGGACCTTCGTCGGAGGTTGCGATTGGCGTATTTAGATCTGGCAGGCAGCGTCTGCCAAATTGCAGATGGGATAGGACACTATACCTTAGAGGCTCAAAGATCAACCACTTCCCAATATTCGGGTTGGGGTTCGAGGTCATGCGGGGGCGCACATTCTGGACCCGATCGACCGGTTTCGGGTTATAGTCCGGGTCAGGCACATTTTTCACTTCCGCGCCTCCGTGTCTTCGTGGCAGAATCAGGACCAGCAACCGGGGTGGCTTTCTCATGACCGAAGGACAACACATCTCCTGGAAACGGACACTCGTCTACGCGATGATCGGGCATCCGATTGCTCAGGTGAAATCACCGGCGACATTCAACCGATATTTCGAGGAGCGGCAAATGGACGCGGTGATGATCCCAATCGATGTGCCTCGCGCGGAGGTGGCAAACTTCTTTTCGTTTCTGCGGGGATGGCGAAATTGTCCCGGCTGCATTGTCACGATTCCCCATAAACAGGAGAGCTCCCGGCAGGCGGACGAACTCTCCCCTCGTGCTCGTGACCTGGGTGCCGTGAATGTCATCAGGAGGACGGAAGAGGGAAAGCTCGTCGGAGACATGGTTGATGGGCTGGGATTTCTGGAAGCGCTCCAGCAGAACGGCTTCGAGGTGGAGGGGAAGCGTGCGGCGGTATTCGGCGCAGGAGGCGCAGGCAGCGCCATTGCCTACTCCATCGCGCAAGCCGGAGCGGCAGAGCTTGCCCTGGTAGACACCGACACACTCAGGCAAGGACGTCTTCAACGACTGATCGCGTCCCGATATCCCTCGGTCGTAATCTCCAGGGAGGTAGTCTCACTCGCAGGCTTCGATCTGGCGGTCAATGCCACACCTCTAGGAATGAACGGCGATCCGCGGATTCCGTTTCCTCTGAACACCCTTCAATCTTCCACGTTTGTCGCCGATGTGGTGACTGAACCCGATATCACCCCATGGCTTGCAGGGGCCAGGGAGCGCGGCTGCCGCATACAGACGGGTTACGAAATGACCCTGGGCCAATTCGCCATCATGGGGCGCCACATGGGGATCGAAATGACAGGAGAGAGGGTCCTGACTACGGGCCTCGCTCCTCAATGCACCGTCTCTCCTCCATGAGGGGAGAGGATCTCGCCATGGCTCATTTTACGCCCTCCCCAGATGGATCTTGCCGCCATGATGATCACGAACTGGGCAATGAAGTACAGGGTGATGTTGACAACCCGGCCATGAGGAATTGTCATGAGGAATTTGTTGACGGCCAGGACAAGGTCCGAGGCAACGAACAGGAGGGCGCCCCACAAGAGAAGACGGTTTTCCGAAGGAACCAGAAGTGCGCCGACGCTCATGGCGATGATCACCACGATATAGACAACTACCGGGCCATATAGGGCCGGGGTTATGCCGCGGAAGAGCCAGATCATCACGACCGCAAAAAAGACAAGCCCCGCCATAATCACCTTCTCGTCTCCATCAGGGCTTTTCGCATAGCGAAAAAAAAGCACATTGTAGAAGAGATGAGCTATCAGAAAGGCCAGCAGGCCAAAGATAAAGAGGCTTTGGGATGGCAGGTCGAGCAGGATGTCCCCACACAGGGACCCGAGCATGGCTCCTGCCAGACACACCCTGACAAACCCCCGCATATCCCGAAGCACTAGAACCATCAACGTGCCGACCGGAATAGCCTTGAGAACCGTGCGGCCGACACCTGCCACATCGATCGCCAGTAGCACCAGAAACGCTATTGCAGCTGCAACGAAAACAAGTACGAACCATCGGTTTTGAGTCGTTTCTGCTGAGTTCATCTCCATTCCCTGGGATCTCTTCACTGCAGTTCCCTCTTCTATGAGACTTTATTGCCTGGAGCAAGCTCCTGCTTACGATTCATTCCTCCCGCAAGAGAGTATCCACAGGCTAACACACGCCATTGCGCCAATGCAATATTCAGGTATACGAGCCCTCCTGACAGCACATGTCTTTCCACAATATTGCGGTTCGCCGGTCAATATAGTAAACAAGAGAAAGTTGTACCTGCATTTTGATTCGAAAGGAGTGGACATATGGAGCTGAAGCTCGAGACGGTGGATATCGTAAAGGATGAGGAGATCAATTTCATACTGGGGCAATCCCATTTCGTCAAAACCGTTGAAGATCTTTATGAGGCAATGGTCAACTCTGTTCCCGACGCGAAATTCGGTCTCGCCTTCTGCGAGGCATCCCAGCACAGGCTCATCCGCTCAGCCGGGACCGATGAGGGTCTTGTGGAGCTTGCGAAGAAGAACGCCATGGCCATAGGAGCAGGCCACTCCTTCATCATCATGATGAGGGGCTGCTATCCGATCAATGTTCTCTACGCGCTCAAGGCTGTCCCCGAGGTCTGTACGATTTTTTGTGCCTCTGCCAACCCGACCTCAGTGGTCGTCGCAGACAATGGAAAAGGGCGGGGCATCATGGGTGTCATCGATGGCGAAAAGCCTGCGGGCATAGAGACAGAGGCGGATGTGAATTTCAGGAAAGAACTCCTGAGGAGATTCGGTTACAAAATGTAGACCTCATCAAAGCTGTGGATAGAATGAATAAGCCGCCCCTGGGGGAGGTATCCTCGAGCTCGGAAGAATTGAAGCAAAGGAGATACTCATGCTCAAGATCGACATGTTCCAGCATATTCTTCCGATTAAACACAAGGAGCGGCTCCAGAAGAAGGTGAAAGATTGTTTTCACATGCGAATCATAGAGCCGCACCCCGCCCTGTTCGACCTGGAGACGAGATTCAGGGTGATGGATTCCCATGAAGGGCTCAGGCAGGTGCTGACCTTGGCCCATCCTGCCCTGGAAGATGTGCTCGGTCCTTCGGATGCAGTCACCTTGGCGAAATCGGCCAATGACGAGATGGCCGAGCTGGTCCTCAAGTATCCTGACCGATTTGCCGCAGCTGTCGCGTCTCTGCCGTTAAACGACATGGATGCGGCCATGGACGAAGCCCACCGTGCGATCAGGGACTTGAACTTCAAGGGGGTTCAACTGTACACCCCTGCAAACCGAAAACCCCTGGACAGCCCGGAATTCATGCCGCTCTATGAGAAAATGCAGGAGTACGATCTGCCGATCTGGATTCATCCGCAACGCGATGAGACCCAGCCGGATTATGAGGGCGAGAGAGAATCCTTGTACGGTCTTTTCGCCATTTTCGGCTGGCCTTACGAGACCACGCTGGCTATGGCAAGACTGGTCATAAGCGGCGTACTGGAAAAATTCCCGAACATCAAATTCATCACTCATCACTGCGGGGCCATGGTGCCTTATTTTGCCCAACGCTTCGCCTGGGCGGGGCTCAGCATCAACACGAACCCGACCGGCAGGGCCACGCCCGGTACCGAGGCCGTGAGCAGCGAGTACACGCCGCCGCCTCTGGACTATCTACGAAAATTCTACGCCGACACTGTGCTTCAGGGAAACATAGCCGCACTCATGTGCGGTTATGATTTCTTCGGCGCGGATCATCTTGTGTTTGCCACAGACTACCCTTTCGGCGGGAAACGTGCGGTGGAAAGGCTGGGACGGGAAATCGAGGCAATAGAGAAGATGGAAATTCCTACAGACGACAAGGACAAGATCTACAGGAGAAATGCCGAGAGGCTGCTTCGCATCTCTGTGAGTTAGTCTCTAAGTCTTTCGCTCACATCGGCTGGGACATTCGGACGACGACGAAATAACGGTGTCCAAACTCATAAGAGCCCTCTCGGCAATGGATCCCGATCAGTGTCTTTCGTAGCCCCTGTCTCTATGTTCCCACTCTCTCTCGTGACCTCTCGATCTATCGTCTCCCCAGCGTCTTCCTTCTCCCTTGCCCTTGTACCTCACTTCTCTCGGGTAACGATCTCTTGGAAGGCCTACCCAGCGCCCGCCTTTTGAGGGTGAATAGTACCATTTGTCATCATGGTGATAGTAGTGGTAGCCGCCGTGGGCGTAGTATGGCTCTACCATAACCACAGTTGCCGGAAGAGGAGGGGCAATGGCTACACCGGCGCCATGATATCCGACTGTCGCAGCGCATGAGATAAATGTGCACGCTGCAAACACAAGGGTAAGCAAACCTTTCTTCATGGTCGATCTCCTTTCGGCACATGACATGATTTTCGTCTTTGCATTTTGGACGATCGAATCCATGAAAGGTTTACAGCACACGGGATCCAAGGATCTGCGGCAAACAAGATTCTTTCCCCTCAATGTTATTACACGTCTGTAAATTAACAGGCTGTAACCTGTTACATCCCCCAGCATCCGACAATCACTGCTTTTTTCTCCGCTGACACGTCAAGTCCTTCTAATTTCTGCCAATCCCCCGCCGTCGCAAAACTCGCCGGGTTGGCACGGAAGTTGATTCTACAGATGAACATGAGTCAGTTGAACGTTGAAAGGAGCACGCTATGTACACGATAATCATCCCGATCATTATTTTACTTGGGCTTGTTCTCACCAGCACTATCTTTTCAGCAGGAACCGAAGATAGGAAGATGACAGAGATACGAAAGGAGAACTTCCAACGAAACTGAAACAACATCGAAGATCCCCTGCAGCACGCTGCAGGGGATCTTCGCCTCAAGAGTTGAAGGGGCATGTCCTGTATTTGAATTGATCTATTGTAACCCTTTCAGTATCCCCTCAACCGCCAGGTGAATCCTGAAAAAATTTTCAGTCATGGAACCTGATTTTTCATCCATGTAAAGGTCGCGGCAGACCTCTATCATGACTGACCACACCCTCTGATCTGTCTTGTAGTACCCCGCAGGCACGATGGTCCCGGCAAAGGGGCGATTCTCCTCCACGCTGAACCCTTCCATCCGGATTGCCTGCATGATACCTCGCTTGAGCCCATCCGGGGTGTGAAAACTGTCGGTCCCGACACAGAAGTCGGGACGCGGCACACTCTGGTCCCGGTCGCACGGCAGCGGCTGCCTGGGGAAGCTGTGGCAGTCAACAATCAGGGCATGATCTCGGGAGGTCAACTCCACGTCCAGCGACCTTAGGAGTCGATCATGGTGTGGTCCGTAGTAACTCTTAATGAGCCGCTTCCGCTCACCGGCTGTGACATCACGCCTGAGTTTCCCCCCGTCCGATGTCCGGGTGTAGATCACCCCCATCCCCACCCGGGACATGGGTTCATCGTGATTATCCAAAAACCGCTCCGGGTCGACTATCAGTCGGCTGATCGGGAATACAATCCGGGTAGCCCCCGGACACGTGAAGAGCTTGTCCGTGTACCCATCCGTCATCACCACGAGCTCGGATGACAGCGCTGCGTCGGACAGGAGGATCTGGCTCCGCAAAGCGGCAGGGATCTCTTTTGAAGCATGGGGGATATGAAGGATCAATTCAGCAGTTCACCAATGTTTGTGGAAGAAAGACGGTCGCAACCTGCAAGAGACAGTATCAGAAGACACTGCACGAGAAAACCTCCCCTCATTCTCTCCATCATTTCAACACTCCTTTTTCGCTTTCGACAGTACTGTAACAGGAATTTACCATTCTCGTTTCAAAACGGGAAGCCTGCCTGGCGGACGTTCTACCGGTTCGCGATTTAAGGGAATGCACAATTCCCAGTGCCGCTTGCACAGCTTTTTGGGCATATTCATAGCCCTCGTCGAGATGGCCAATGAAGGGCCGTTATGCAAGTGGCATATTTCACAATGCTTTAAGCCATGCCCTTCAAGTCAAACGAATGGCATGCAAGTTGCTCAAATGGAAAGTGACCTTGTATTCCGAAATCATGGTCGTGACCGAAATACGACATCTTGATGGAGGGAACCATGAAAAAATTATTCAGCCTTGCGATTATTGTGTCGATGATATGGTTTGTGACCATTTTGGTCAGGCCGTACTGGGACAGATATCTGCTCCAGTTGGATATAGCGGAAGCGGCGATTTACGGAACCAAGACGAACGAGTATGAGGCTCGCAAATTTCTATTCAAGAAGATGAAGGAGAAGCGGAGAAGTATTACCGTTAAGGATGTTTTCATAGTAAAGGATGAACAAAAAAACGTGTACGTGAAAATGTCCTATACAGATGAGATAGAAATCGCAGGCCGCACCCTAATGCAGGTTCAATTCACTGTGCATGCGATCGAAGCTGAAACAATAGCCCATCTATGATCAGGGCCTCATCTACTCGATTTCGCTTTCGCACCCGATTCGTTCCGTACTCACGGCATCCCAAAGGTCTATGCCTATCGGGATTTGCGCATCCCAATCTGTGGATGAGAACGTTTTTTCTCGCTTCTTCGATTTCTCATTAGGTGATCAAAGAAGGAAGAAAAGTTGAAATCCACGGGAACACAACCAATAGAATGATCATCACTGCAAGGAGGAAGAATGGTCAGGTCATTCTAACTGGTCCAGTACAGGATCTTCACGATCAGCCACCGATCACCATCAAGGATCATCGAAACCTTGGTCTTTAGGTCGACTTTACCAAATGTAGTGATCACTTCCATGACTGCCTTGTCCCTGGTGGGGAGGACCATGAAGGCGTAGGGGCTTCCGACGGCCATAGACGGAAACCGCTTGAAGGTTTCAGTGAAAACTTCGGCGAATTGTCCCTTGAAGAACTGCCCTCTTGAGAATACCCTGATTCCGCCTTCGTTCACAATCTGCGCATTCTCATAAAAATGTGGCGGAATTCCACCCGGATCCTGCTTGTTGTAAGCGCTCTCGAAATTCATGAGGGTTTGCCTGACCATCTTTGCGACGCCCGCCTCATAGTCTGACCTGTAGCGGAATTCCCTGGATTTGGAGGCGCAACCCGGCAACCCCGCCATTATTCCCAACCCTGCCAGCACCGACAGTATTGTGAGCCATCTTTTCTTCATGTGGCCGCCCCTCCATCAATTTACTCCGGCCGTACGAATACGGCCCGAAACCGGCTACGGATTCATAATGTTCCATTCATCACACAACTTGGACTACCGGTCTAGGACAATCGTCCGGAGAATGTCACCATTCCCCATTCAGTATGAAACCAGCCGGTTGACGATGACAGAAGCCTCTGGTATTCATGAGCGGCCGCCTTGAACGCACACTCAAAATGGAAAGGGAAAGGGTTCTCGGCGGCTAGGTGATCTCGGTGATGGGGGCCTCATGCATCCAGAGTTCATGCATCGAGCGGTAGAGATCCTCGCTCACCGAGACCTTGTACGGCGTCGGATTGACCGCTCTCATATGATCGGGGCGCATAACCGCGATTTGTTCCTGAACGTATCGACGAATTGTATCGAGCGGCGGAAACGAGAAAATCTGACGGCCGTCCCAGACACACTTATGGAGAGCAATGACATCTTTCGGCACCACGTAGACGCGCTTGGGCTCGCTCACGGGGTGGCGACACAGAATTCTTTCGCCGGCTTTGGGAGCAGGTTTTCCCGCCTCGATCATCAGGTCAACGAGCGGGTGGCGATTGCCGCCAACAAGCCTGTACACATCTTTCCTCCCGGGCACCGTCATCTTATCGGCTTCGTCGGAAAGCTTCATTCTCGGCTGGCCATTTATGGAAACGAGCTTGTAGACGCATCCAAGGGCCGGCTGTGCACGACAGGTAACGAGATGCGTGCCTATGCCGAAGACATCGATCTCATGTCCCTGCTGGCCGAGGGAGAAGAGGATCGCTTCGTCGATGTCATTGCTCGCGACGATGCTGAGCCCGCCAAACGATTCAATCGAGAACCTCTCGGCTGTTTTTCGGAGAAGCTTTCTGGTCTCTTTCGAAAAGTACGACAGATCGCCCGAATCGAGCCTGATGCCGACCGGCTTATGTCCAATTTCAAAGAGCGCCAGGGCGACGCAGATAAAGTTCGGGACGCCGGACTTCAGTGTGTTATACGTGTCAACGAGCGCCAGGAAACCCTCGGGGAAGGCCTGTGCATAGGAGACGAACGCGGCCAGTTCTCCTTCATTGGTATGGAGGTAACCGAGTTGCCGGCGATACTGAAGGACAAGGTCGAGAAAATCCTCTTCCTTCCCGTCCGCTCCTGCGAGACGGGGATCGGCAATCTCGTGCAGACCCGAAAAAGAAGAGACGTATGAGTGCGCCATGGTCCCTCTTGCCGGAAGCCCGAACAGCTGGCCGGCTTTCGTGTTGCTTGTGGCGTTGAATCCGCCGATGTAACTGTATCGGGAAGCTGAAACGCCTCCATCGGGTCCCTGGGCGCGCCTGAGGCCGAATTCGATCAGCCCCTTGCCTTCGCCGGCTGCCAGCCTGAAACGGGCGGCATTGGTGGCCATGAGGCTGGGGAAACCTGTCAGGTTCAGAAACACCGTTTCCTGCATCTGCGCAACGGCCAGCGGCCCTTCCACGCGGATAAGCGGAATGCGCGGGAATACCATTGTTCCTTCCGGCACGGCGTAGATCTTGAGTCCCGAACAGTCGACACTCTTGAGCCAGTCAAAAAAAGCAGGGTCGCAATGGCGCATGGGCCCCGGCAGGCGCAGGTCATGATCCGGGTAGTCCTTCGGTTCCCAGGATTCCGCGCCCCAGGGGTCATAACGCAGTTCCTCGAACCCCCTGGATCTCTTTCTGATGAAACCGTGCCTGAGCCCGGCTTCAAAGTCGAGCTGCAATTCTTCCTTTTTTCGAATTGTGCCGTCCTGCAGATAGGCAATATCGGCATCGGTGAACCGGAAGGCGTTCAAAGAACGCACAACTTCTTCAAGACCGGCAAAGATAGTAAATTCACCGCCGAAGGGGTTTTTCCTGAAAAAAAGATCGAATACCGCCTGGTCTTTGTCCTTGCCTTTCTTCCAATACCCGTACGCCATGGTGAGCTGGTACAGGTCCGTAAGCATAGGTCCCACAAAATGATTCGATGGTCTCACCCGTCTTCTCCTTCTTCATATCCGGCCCCTGATTTTGCCTGCTGAACCGGGTTGTTTCTGGAACAGCCTGTTCCACTGCCTCATCTCCTGCCGTCGCTTCGGAATGGCGCTATGGGCTGCAAAAGAAGGCAGACATAGAATGAAACGAGGAGAGCGGTCATCTGCGCTTTTAAGCTAAGACAGGGCCGATTTCCTGTCAATCCGAAATTCCCATCACACCTATTCAGAGGTCGGCATTCTGAGTCCATCAAGCCAAGGCTGGAGGTCAGCAAGGGCAAAACCCGGGAGCCGGTGAAGCGGTCCCCTTCTACTATTTCCATTGTGTCGAAACAAGAACCTGCTGATTGTTTACGATCTGTTGACTTGTTATGGGTTTGTCAATATATTCCGGCCAATCTGATAAGCTTTTACCAAATTCATCCCTTTTAGATCCGGACTGGTTGCTCACGACAGGACAACTGCCTGCGAGGAGCCGGTTTTTGCCCAGGGTCTTTGGACAGGGGAGGAAAGCCCTGTGCTGTTCATTGACCGCAAGATTCCTTTGGATGAGAGGGGAGAAATATGAAGGAAGCGTTGTTCGACTGGCTCCGCCTGTTGTGCAAGAAGTCTCTAGGACTCTCTATCCTTTCAGGAATAACGGTGATCCTCTATGCAGGGTTTGTATATTCCCTGGAATTCATGTGGATGGTTTACGCTGAGACTCATGTAGGAAAACAATTCATAGTCCTTCATGAGGTCGATATCAGCGCGGTGGAAGGGTTACTGGCAGAGGGGTTTCTTGTGCTTTCCTATAAGGTAGTCCTTGCCGTGCTCACGGCCTGCCTCGCCCTGGGCGCTGCGAGTCGGGTATTCCTGTTGGCCCGGTATCTCTATGAGGGTCGAGGAATGATCTATCGTGTGGCTGTGTGGGGGATTCCATGTGCTGTGCTCACGGCCTTTGTCCTCTTGAGAACCTACCACCTGGAATTGCCGTCCGCTTTCTTGCTGGGATTGGTTCCAACCTTGGTGCTCTTTCACACCTGCTTTCGATTCACACAGGAACTCCTGCCGGAAATTTCCACGCCAATTGGGAGTGTCGTAACCCTTGCAGGGAAGATTCTTAAGAAGGAAAGAAGGGTGGAACGGCGATATGACGTGGTCATTCCCCTCTCCTACTGCAGTCGTAGAAGCACTGCGGAGTGCAGCGGCATTGCCTCCAAGATTTCAAATGGCGGGTTTTGCATTCAAGACAGCCGACAACTCGCGCGGGGTGACATCATAAAATTCAAGTTGGCGTTTGAAAATGACTCCGTTCACGGCGAAGCCAAGATTGAATGGACACAAAATCTGACCGATGTTCAGCCAAAGAAGACTCCCTTGTCCGCATCCGGGTGTCGTATCATTTCCATGTCCCGCAATTACAGGAACATTCTAAAAGGTTTTCTGAGCGGACAGTCAATGCAAGAGGTCTGAAAGGACCGGAAGTCAGAGATCAGCAAAGCCACATCGAGAACCCGGCATATATCGACCGCGTTAGGGACCTTCACCTCCAGATCCCTGTGCACATCTTTCCGAATAGAATCTTTCCAACCTGCGGATGGAAATCCGAGTTCAGAAGTGACACCACTTCAGGCAAAGGGAGCGAATATCCTCATGAAAAACGCTTTGACAAAAGAGGTAAAAGGTACTAATCGTTGCCTATTTGGAAAATGGCAACCCGAGGTGAACGCCCGAAGACGTCGTGAGCCGCTTGTTCTCAAGGTTGCCTGGAGGCAGATCCGGATTGCCCAAAATGCAGGTTGATTTTAAAGGCGCATCCGGGTTTTTAATGGGTATACACAACACCTAGCGGTTCTGATAAGTTGAGGCCATGGATGATAAAGCCTTCTCTTGGAATACACCTGCCTTGGTTTGTGAAGGAGGTGGTTGTCAACGACAAGGAGCAGCGGGTTGACATCTACATTGATCACGAGCGGGAAATCCAGGTGAGGTGCCCTGAGTGCGATCGATTTTATGCGATGTACGATCATGGTCCTGAGAGAGTTTATCGCCACCTTGATACCTGCCAGATGTCCACCTTTATTCACGTGCGCCCTCCCCGAGTAAACTGCCCTACGCATGGCGTGAAGCAGATCGACTCGGAGTTTGGGGAGAACGGCTCGGACATGACCTATGCCTTTGAGAGCTATGTGATTCGCCTTGCACAGGAGTGCAGTATTGAGGCGGTGAAGAGGCTCTGCGGTCTGAGCTGGGAGCGAGGGTGGAACGCTTTGGAACGGGCGGTGACTCGTGGTCGCTCGCGAAAGGTCCACCGAATCCCCTCGCGAATCGGAGTGGATGAGAAGTCCATTGCCAAAGGCCATCGCTATGAGTCTCTGGTATACGACCTTGACGGAGGAACCGTCGAATACGTCTGTGATGATCGTGGACAGGAGAGCCTGGAGAGCTATTACCGGCAATTCAGCGAAGAGGAACGTGCCGGTGTAAAAGCGGTGGCCATGGACATGTGGGATCCGTATATCGCGGCCACAAAGGCGCACATTCCGGGAGCTGAAAAGAAGATTGTTTTTGAGAGCTGCTGAAGGGGACAAAGTACCTGTGGCTGTGGAGTAAGGAGAACATTCCTTTGTGGAGACAAGAGGAATTCGATTCTCTTCGAGCCAAAGACCTTCGGGTCTGCCGAGCGTGGGTGATCAAAGAAAACCTGCGACACCTGTGGGACTACCATTATGAAGCTCACATGCGGGCTTACTTCAAAGGGTGGTATTTCTGGGCAACTCATTCCCGATTGGCTCCCATCAAGAAAGCGGCCAAGACTCTAAAGGTTCACTTAGACAACATCGTGACCTATGCGCGGCACCGGATTACCAACGCGATGGGGGAAAGCATCAACGCCAAAATAGAGAAAGTGAAGCGGCTGGCCTGCGGATTCCGGAACCGAGCTCATTACCGAACAGCCATCTACTTTCACTGTGGCGGCCTGGATCTGTTCCCGAGATCTCCAGCAGCTCCGACTCTACGTTTCAGACCGGCTTTAACCCAACATGTTGTGTATACCCATTAAAAACCCGGATGCCCC
>PHBH01000068.1 GCA_002840535.1 Deltaproteobacteria bacterium HGW-Deltaproteobacteria-15
GAAGGCTTTATCATCCATGGCCTCAACTTATCAGAACCGCTAGGTGTTGTGTATACCCATTAAAAACCCGGATGCGGCATTATTATATTTATGAATCTAGATTCATCCATCCTGACGCGCGTTTGTAATCCTCTGTCTGGATGCCTTCTCGAAATGTATCTGATCCACAGTTATATGTTCTTTGTAATTACAGACATCAAATTGCTTGACTTCTTTCTATCCCTTTTGATGATCGTTGTATTAAGCAAGTTTCTTGAAGTTGCCGGCAGTAGAATTATTAGAATGATGAAATTGCACCTAAAGCCCGGATACCAAGCGCTCGATCCGACTTGATGATTGCCGCCGTCCCTCCGGGAAAACGATAAACATGCCCGGTTGTTGCGGTCCCAATCACTTCTTTACTGCCCATTTGGGTACTCGCGGTGCGAGAATTAAGCCTAGGCATAGACCAATTATTCCGGCTGCCATGTCCATTAAAAGGTCCGATCCCGGTGGTCGGATGTACTCTATCCGGGATTTGACGAAGATATCGATCAATTCTTTTACCACCAGCAAAACGATAATCAGGAGAGAAGTCTTCCAGGCTCTAAACCACCGCCTGAGCAGGAGAGCCAGGATGGATGCAGCAAGGAAATGGAGCAGGAAATCGATATGAAATCCGAAGACCTGAACTTGTCAGGCTTCGTAGATAATTTTACGGCATAGCCGCAGGAAATCGATTAGCATATCACTCACCCAAGGATTTCGACTGGAATAATGGAATTTTGGAATGATGGAATGATGGGAAGCAGTCCAATTTTCCGGAGATTTCCTCTCTCTGCGAACTCTGTGCACTCTGTGGTGAATTCTTACTCAGTGCCTCTATCTGGTGGCTAGATTCCCATGTACGCCGTGGCACCATGGGCGTAGATCTGTTAAACGAGACCCTCTAAATTTGCAGAAACCTTGCCAGCTTACTGTGACTTGAAAGTAAGCAGATGGTAAATTCGTGGATCATGGAAAAACCAACGAACTGATTCTAGAACTTCTCCATGCTAATTCAAATGGGAGACGACAAAACCAACTTCAAAGTTTGTCGGAATCCGAGTGGCAAGGGATCTCCAGACAATCGACGCGCCATTGCATTGCTCCGCTGATCTACCACCGGCTTAAGGCTCTGGATAAGGCACCTGGTTTGCCGGATGGAGTCATGAGCGGCTTTAGAAACGTTAACCTCTATTTTACAGCAAAAAATATTCGCTTTTTCCATGAGCTCGGTAGGGCCCTAAAGATTCTCGGAGATGGCGTGCCTGTCCTTTTGTTGAAGGGAGCGCACCTTGCCGCATTCGTATATCGGGACATCAGCTTGCGGCTCATGGTCGATCTGGATATTCTGGTCAGAAAGGCAGACCTGCACAAAATCGAAAAGACGATGCGGGAGATTGGTTTTGCCAGAAGTATGGAAAACCCAGACCATCCTTATCATGTTGCCTATATAGACTCAACCAGGACCGTGGTTGTTGAAGTACACTGGCACATTTGTTCCGAGCCTACTCAGGCTGTGCAGGTGGACATTGAAGAGCTTTGGAGAGATGCCCGGTCCGAGGTATTCAAAGGAAAAACCGTTTTGGTTTTGCGTCCGGAACACCTCTTGCTGCACATCTGCCTGCATGATGGAGGCCAGCATTTTTATCTTTGCGGGTTGAGGACTTTTTGCGACATCGATGCGATCATTCGGCGATATCGAGAGGAAATTGACTGGGAGGTGGTAGTCTCATCTGCGAGCAAATGGGGCATTACCAAGAGCGCTTATCTTACTCTTCGTCTTGCCAAGGAAATGATGGGTGCAGAAGTGCCTGAGGAGGTACTGACGGCTATTAAACCACAGGATTTTAAACAGGAGAATCTGGTCTGGGCCAGAAAAGCGATCTTTGCACCCCTCTCCCAGGATGAACGGGTTTCAGAGCATTTCGCACAATTCTGGGGGGCTGAGCAGTACAAGAGTAAGATGGCACTCTTTCTTGCCAACATTTTCCTCCCTCTAGAGCTTATGGCAAAAATCTATTCGGTGCCTCTGGGTAGCCCCTATATCTATCTTTATTATCCCTGGCGGTTCATCGAACTCTCAATGCGCTACGGGCGTTCCGTCGGGAAGATCAGCGATGAGGGCAGCGATCTGCGCATAGGACTGGAAGCAGAACACAGTCGGATCCTGCTGCGAGAGTGGCTCAAGAGCTGAAAGTCAATCCAGCCACAAAGACAATATGTGGCTTTGGAATAATGGAATAGTGGAATGTGAAGAATGGGTAGGGGTACAGTGGAATAATGGAATAGTGGAACATTGGAAGGATGGGGTCCAGGGTTATTGGAATGCTGGAATTTTAAAAGATGGAATAATGGTGAGATGAGATAAGCCAAAGTGGAACGTAAGAACATCAACAGAGGCTTCAAGCAACTCAGGGTTTGGAAAGATGCAGTCTCCCTCTATGTCTTGGCCTATAAGTCATTTTCTAGCGTTCCGTTTGAGCTCAAGAAGGTGGCCGCAAACAGTATAGATGCAGCTCACAGCATTTCCAGAAACATAGCGGAAGGATATTGTCGGCGTAGCCTGAAAGAGTATTTGAACCACCTCAACATTTCGCTCGGCTCGTTCGGGGAGTTTCACTCCTGTTACGAAAGCTTTAGACAGGCCAATCAGATTGACGATGAGGTTTATGAGCAACTGGATGAACTCCACTACAAAGTTGAAAATGAATTGCTGAAGCTGATTGAATCCCTACAAAAGAAACAGGGAACTCAGGATTGGGACGATAGCTTTCTATGCAAGTAAACACGATCGTCGCCAGTATTCCATCTTTTCCGGTCTCCCAGTTTTCCAGTATTCCATCATTCCATTATTCCTGTGTTCTTCCAATATTCCACTATTCCACCATTCCATTATTCCAAGAGTGACATATGAGTGAATACAGCGGATCAACTACAATCGTGGCGGCCAAGGAGCAGGTCTTCTCGGAACTCCAGGGCGAGGCTGTGATTCTTAACCTCAAGTCCGAAGCGTATCATGGGTTGAACGGAGTCGGATCGAGGATTTGGAGTCTGATTCAAGTACCAAGGACAATTGATGAGATCATTGGTCTCCTCCTCGAGGAATATGATGTCGAAATGGAACCCTGCAGACGTGAGCTCATCGGGTTCTTGCGCGAATTGAAGGCAGCTGGTCTCATCGAAATTCACAATGGCAAAGCTGAGTAAGTTCCTGCGGCTGAATTCCGTCGATCAACGTCTTTTTCTCTCGGCCCTCTTCCTTCTCGCAGTTGTAAGGATTGGGCTATCAGTCCTCCCTTTCAAGAGTCTCACGAAAATCCTTGGTAAGTTGAGTCGTGTCGTCAGGTATCAACACTCCTGCCGCCCTCCCCTTCCAGATAGAATCGCCGTGGCCATTGAGAAGGCAAGCGCATATGTCCCGGCGGCGAAATGCCTCTGCCGCGGACTGGCCGGGCAGGTTTTGCTTTCTTGGTATGGTGTTCCTTCCAATCTCCGTATAGGGGTTTTTAAGCGAAGTGAATCGGAGCTTGAAGCTCATGCCTGGGTGGAAACCGAGGGGCGCGTTCTCATCGGCGATCTGGAGGATCTCTCGCGGTACGTTTTGTTGCCGTCCCTTCCAAAAACGTAAGATTCCGCCACAAAGACACGAAGACACGAAGAACGATGTAAAATGCCAGCCACAAAGACACGAAGACACAAAGTAGGATCTAAGGTTTAGATGAAGAAGGATGAGTTGGTTTAATAGAAAACGCTTCTTGGTGACTTAGTGCCTTGGTTGCCGATACTTGTTGCTTCATTTAGCCACAAACACACAAAGACACAAAGATTGGAATGATGGAATATTGGAATGATGGAATGTTGGGGTTTTTACTGCCAACAGCCTTATGCCACGCACCTTGCATCAATTTTTTGACCATTATTCCATTATTCCATCATTCCAGTATTCCAGCTGTTTATGAGTGCTATAGCCGGAATATATTACCTTGATGGCAGGCCGGTCGGTGACAACTTCCTGGCCGGCATGCTGGAGCGGCTCGCTCATCGAGGCCCAAATGGAACGGGTTCCTGGGTTGAAGGCTTTGTGGGGCTCGGGCATCGAATGCTTTGCACAACACCTGAGTCCATGGGTGAGCACCTTCCCCTGGCGGATGCGGATGCCGGACTGGTCATTACCGCAGACGCGCGGATTGACAACCGGGAAGAGCTTATCGAGGTGCTGGGGCTCGCCTGTCCTGAAGCTGCGACCCTCAGTGACAGCGAGATCATACTTGCCGCTTACCGAAAGTGGGGAGAAGAGAGCCCCGCAAAGCTGATCGGCGACTTTGCATTTGCCATATGGGACAAACGAAAACAGAACCTTTTTTGTGCCCGAGATCCTGTGGGTGTCAAGCCTTTCTATTATTACAGGGGGCCTCGGACCTTTGTTTTTGCCTCGGAGATAAAAGCGCTGTTGGGTGTTCCTGATGTGCCGCGCCGTCTGAACGAAGCCGCGGTTGCATACCATTTTCTGGCAGTGCACGATGAGCCTGACACCACTTTCTATCTGGACATCGTGCATCTGCCTGCTGCCTGCTCTCTCAGCGTTACCGCTGCCGACCAGAGACTCCGAAAATACTGGTCCCTGGACTCCACCAGGGAACTTCACCTGGCCTCGGATGAAGAATATGGTTCCGCTTTTCTGGAGGTTTTCACTGAGGCAGTAAATTCCCGCCTGCGAAGCGCTCAGCCGGTCGGCTCGATGCTGAGCGGTGGTCTCGATTCCTCCTCCATCGTCTGCAGCGCGCGGGAACTCCTGAAAGGGAACGGAGACAAGTTGCGCACCTATTCGGCCGTGTTCCCATCACTCCCCGAAAAGGCATTGCATCGGATCGATGAACGGCGCTGGATCGACTCCGTGCTTGCCATGGGCGCCTTAGAGCCGTCATACATTCGCGCGGACAAGATCAGCCCGCTTGCTGAAATGGAGACTGTTCTAAACCATCTCGATGAGCCTTGCTGGGGCGCCAACATATACCTTCACTGGGCAATTTACGGAGCGGCAAGGCAACAGGGCACCGGTGTGCTCCTCGAAGGAATCGATGGGGATTCCGTTGTCTCTCATGGGTACGAATACCTCGCAGAGCTCTTTCGAACCGTAAAATTCCGAATTCTGATCAGAGAGGCCGCAGCACTGAGCTACGGCTCAAGAAGAATAATGCTCGGAGTCATCTGGAGACTCGGGTTCAAGCTTTGGCTCCTCGGGCAATTGGACCGCATCCAGTGGATGAGGGCTGCCATTCTAAAAAAGGGGATGGCAAATTCCAAAATCCTCAACCACGATTTCGTAACTCGCATCCGGCTGAAGGAACGCATGGACTCAATCGCCTCCCGACAGCTGCCAGGCCGGAATGCACGAGAGATGCACATGCTCAGCATTACCTCTCCTTTGATCCGGTATTCTGTCGAGATAGCGGACAAGATTGCCGCAGCATACCAGGTTGAGCCCAGATTCCCCTTTCTCGATCGCCGCCTGATGGAATTCTGTCTTGCCCTTCCGCCAAACCAGAAGCTCTCCAACGGGTGGAACCGCGTTGTGATGCGCCGGGCAATGGAGGGAATTCTTCCCACAGACGTTCAATGGAGGCGAAGCAAAACCAACCTGGGCCTTAATTTCCTCTACAAATTCTTTGAATACGAACGCGAACGCATTGAGGAATTTCTTTCGCACGAGTCCGAAGTTCTGGCTAGATATGTAAACATTCCTGTTTTGCGTGCCGCATACACGCAATACGCCTCTGATCCCCCTGGCCACGAACAAGAGGCTTCAACACTCTCTCGTGGAATGGTCATGGCTTCATGGCTCCGCAGTTTTGAGGAAAACTGACACACTCACGATAAATAAATCCGAAATCCGAATATCGAAATTCGAAGCAAGTCGAAAATACCCTTTTTTCGTCATCCCGGCGAAGGCAGGGATCCAGTATTTTCGAGCCTTTGCAGAATATCTGGATTCCGGCCTTCGCCGGAATGACGACTTTTTACGAGATTGTCAAAATCCAAATGAGCTAACCAGGAGATATGAACTGCAATTGCTGAGTTTCTTCATTTGAAAATTTGGATTTGAACCCGTTTGTTCCGGATTTCGAATTTCGATATTCGTGCTTTTCAACCGATCGCTGTCGCCTCGGATCGCTCACGCCAATCCACATCCTCGCGTTTAAGTGAAAGGTTCAATGATCCGTGTACTTGTGTTCCGCGAGAACAGCACTAATTTTCACGCCAAAGTGAAACCGCATTTACACGGCCATTTCCAATAAATGGCCAAGATTGAGGCAAATTCCTTAAGACAATTTTGGAATGTTTCTTGCTGGAATTGAAGCACGCTCGATTCGGTGATGAGCCATAGCTATTTCTGCTCTGGAATATTGGTTTGGATTGATGTGATTGGTTCGCGCAAAAGGATAAGGGTTGAGTGAAGGAGAAACTGACTTGGAAGAGAAGAAGATGAAAAAATCCTGGGAAACACCTCAGTTGAAGAATTTCGGCACCCTTGCGGAAATCACCGGACAGATCTTTATTAATAAGAAGGCGGGTAACTCCGACGTGATAGTGATAGCCGGCATGGACCCCATTCCTGTCCCCGGGAGCGGCTGTTTGTAGAAAACAAATCGTGTTTTCGTACTCCGCTTATGGCTTTAACGTTCTCTCCGGCATGCAGTTGCCGAGGCTGATGACAGCCGAGGGAGATGGTTGTGATATCCGCGTGCTGGTCAACCCTCCGCTCTCCCCTGCCAAAGAACTGGAGGAGAAAACAGAAGAATTCAGAGGTACCCCGGCGCGTGCTTTTCTCACCGTAAAAAACGTTGGCCATTTTGAGGTTACTGAAGGGAGCGAAATAACAGTCACCCCTCAGCCGGGTGTCACTGAATTCATCCTGGGACTGTGGATCGTAGAGCGGGCTTTTCTCCCGCTTCTTTATCAGAGGGGCCTTTTGGCCCTGCACGCAAGCGCTGTAAAGGTGGGAGATGCTTCCATCCTCCTGCTCGGACCATCCGGTTTCGGCAAATCCTCTCTGGCTGCCGGGCTTCACAGTCGCGGCTACAGGTTCATGTCCGACGACATAACCGCCGTGCACCCCGGCAAGCTCGAGGTTCTGCCGGGTTCTCCTGAGATGAAGCTCTTTCCGGAAATGGGATCCCCTCTTGGGTATGGCGAGGAATCCCTGGAGGCTCATCCCCTATTGCCCCAAAAGCGGTACTACCGCCGTCCCCACGAATTCCACTCATCAGCGCTTCCATTGAAAGCGATATACGCGCTCTCCAATGGAACGGAGCCTAAGATTGAGCTGCTGCAGCCACAGGAGGCCGTTCTCGAACTGATTCGCAGTTCGTACGGCATTTTGTCCTTGCAGGGAATCATCGATTCGGGTATCCATTTTCGCCAATGTTCACAGATAGTAAAAGCCGTCCCATCATTCCGGCTCAACTGGTTTCCCTCTCCCTCAACCTTGAGTGCGGCCCTGGAAATGATCGAGGAGAGCTTAAGGCAGAGGAAGAATGGAATGATGGAATAATGGAATATTCGGAAAAACAAAAGCCTGAGACATCGGAAGAATCGAATGATGGAATATGGGAATTGGAACAATGGAATGATGGAATGATGGAATATTGGGAAATGACAAAGAACTCGGAACAATGGAATGACGGAATAGTGGAATTTTGGGAGCAACAGGAGCTTAAGGTATCATTCCCGTTGAATCGCTTATGACGGAACTGATACGACAGAGAAAAACCGCCATAGCCGGAACAGAACCACGGCAGGATGATTTGATCTCCCTTCATGTGCTGGAGCTCACGCTCACGTGATCTTCGAGGTCATGAAAGCTGAACGCGGTTCCATCATGGTCCTTGGCAAGGACAGTGACGAACTCTCGATTCTAACCTCGCGCGGATTGAAAGAGGAGATATTCCGCAAGGCCCGCGTACGTCTGGGTTGGCGGCATTACCGGGAAGGTTGCGGCCGCGAATGAACCTCTTTTGCTCCACGGAAAAGAGCCTGAGCGCAGATCGAAGGTAGCCATGGGAGATTTCGTCAACAACAGCATCAAAGCATCCTACATTGTCCCCATCAAGATCAGCGACAAAGTGAACGGTCAACATGCCTTACCGGAGCCAGGAGGAATAGTCTAAGTTGTTTTCAGTGCGAACGACCCGGGGCGCTGTTTCCATCATCCTCACCGACGTTATCATCTGTGCCGTTTCATTCGGGATCACTATAGGGTTCCTGACCGATTCTATTCTCTTGTCATTCTACGGACCCCTCTTTTCCTACGCCACTCTGGCGCTGCTCAGTTGCATCGTCGTTTCCTCTTCGGCAATCGGCCGTCTCTACTCCCTTATGGAATACCTCCACCCCGTGGATCTGGCAAAACGGATCACCCCCACTTTCTTCCTCTCCGTTGCTTTCACCTCCATCTTTGCTTTCCTTGCGGAGAACCTCTTAATCTTTCGCTGGCAAATGATTCCCGCCCTGGTTCTTATCTATGCGATCCTTTTTTTCTTCCGGTATCTCATCTTCTTTGTCCTTTCCAAGAATCGGCAGCGGGTCCTGTTCCTGGGATATTCAGGTCTGGCTCGTGGAATCATCGAAGACGATCTTGCAAAACGCTTCAAAGGCTACGAGATCATCGGCTTGCTTGCGACCGCCGATTACCGGCCTGGGGAGGAATTCTACGGCATACCCGTCTTGGGCACGGTAAGTCAGCTGGAGCAGGTGACGCGGGACCACCCGGTCGACACCATTGTGGTGGCGCTGAGGGACCGGCGAGGCAAGCTCCCCATGGAAGATTTACTCAGGTGCAGGGTACGAAATGTGAGGGTGCAGGAGTGCTGGTCCTTCTATGAGAGGATCAGACGGAAACTGCCGATAGACGACTTCCTGACACCAAGCTGGTTCGTTTTTGAGAACGGTTTTTACCAGTCTTCTCTGAACGCCTCTGTCAAACGATGGCAAGGGTTGGTTGTTTCCGGCATTGCGCTCTTGGTTTTCTTACCCATCATTCTGCTCTTGATGATTCTGATCAAGCTGGATTCCCCCGGACCCGTCTTTTACCGCCAGAAACGGGTGGGAATGAACGGAAAGGTCTTTCACCTCCTCAAATTCCGCTCCATGGTTCACGATGCGGAAAAGACGACCGGGCCGGTCTATGCCCAGGAAGATGACCCACGTGCAACACGGGTGGGAAGAGTCATGCGCAAGCTGCGATTGGACGAGATCCCCCAACTCTTCAACGTCCTGAAGGGTGATATGGATATGGTCGGCCCCCGGCCGGAACGGCCGTTCTTCGTGAAGCAGCTTGGAGACCGGATACCTTACTACAACCTGCGCCACACCGTGCGTCCGGGCGTGACCGGATGGGCTCAAGTGAACTACACATATGGAGACAGTGTCGAATCTGCAAAACAGAAACTCCAGTATGATCTCTATTATGTGAAGCATATGTCCTGGTATCTGGACCTGGTGATCGTATTCCTGACCGTAAAGGAAGTCCTCTGGGGTGGAGGAAGGTAAGGAGCAAATCCGAAATCCGAAGCTCGAAATCCGAAGTGAGATTCCACCCGGAGAGCCCCGCTATGGCGGCACAAGCGCGCGGCCTCGGGTGACCCCTTCATACTATGAATAAAATCGAAATCCGAAGCACGAAATCCGAAACAATATCAAATGACCAAAACTCAAAAAGGAACTGTGACATTAAGTGCTGAGTCTTTGTTATTTGAAAATTCGGATTTAATCTGTTTGTTTCGAATTTCGAATTTCGATATTCGGATTTTCAGTCAGACTGCGCACCAATGAATCCCCTGTTCGATATCTTCTCGAGAGCGTCGCTAAGCAGCGCACTGGTTCCCCTCTCCTTCCTGCCCAGGACCCTCCGGCTCATCTGGACGGCTGCACGGGGATGGACCATCGCCTGGGCCGCTTTGCTGATTCTGCAAGGCATCCTGCCGGTCATCATCATTTCCACGACCCGCATCCTGGTCGATGGTCTGGTTGGGGCCATCAGCGCCGGCGGATCATGGGAGCGCTTCTGGCCTGTGGCCGGTCCGACTGTTTTTCTGGGAGTGCTCCTGCTCCTCACGGAGATCATTCAGAGCGGAGCAGACTGGGTTCGGCATGCTCAATCCGAGTTCGTGCAGGACCACATCACAGGGCTGATCCACCAAAAGTCGGTGGTCATGGATATGGCCTTTTATGAGTCGCCGGAGTGCAATGACAGGTTGCATCGTGCACGTGACGAGGCGGGCTCTCGGTCGCTTGCTCTCCTTGAAAGCAGCGGCAGTCTCGTGCAGAGCACAATTACCCTTGTCGGCATGGCGGCTGTCCTGATCCCGTATGGCTCCTGGCTGCCTCCCCTCCTCTTTCTCAGCACGCTGCCTGCTCTCTTTGTGGTGCTCCGCTTCGACAGGGTTTACTACCAGTGGTGGAGACGGACTACCCCGGACAGGCGGTGGATCCAGTATTATGACCTGACCCTGACCCATGCCGCATTCGCGCCGGAGCTCCGGCTGTTCGATCTTGCAGAACCCTTCCGGTCGTCTTATCGTGAGATACGCTCATCCCTTCGTGAGGATCAGCTGAAGAGGACCAGGGAACAAAGCCTGGCACGGCTTTGGGCCGCTGTTCTCGCCCTGCTCATCTCTGCATCGGCAATGGTCTGGATGGTGCGGCGGGTGCTTCTGGGATTTGGTTCTCTCGGGGACCTTGTTCTTTTCTACCAGGCCTTCAGATCCGGGCAGGGGTTGATGCGCTCCCTCCTGGGGAGTCTCGGGAAAATCTACACCAATAGCCTTTTTCTGACCAATCTCTACGAATTTCTTGAGATGGAGCCAAAAGTGGTGGATCCTCCCAACCCTAAGCCGGCCCCAACGGCCATGAGGAAAGGGATCTCTTTCAAGAACCTGGCTTTTCGCTACCCGGGCAGCGCCCGGATGGCGATCCGAGATTTCAATCTCACCATACCTGCCAACAAGGTCGTTGCCATAGTCGGTCAAAACGGGGCGGGAAAGAGCACGCTGGTCAAGCTCCTCTGCCGCTTCTATGACCCGGAGGAAGGGTCGATCGAATTGGACGGCATTGACCTGCGCGAACTGTCGGTGAGGGAACTCAGGCGCTCTGTCTCCGTTCTGCTGCAGGCGCCGGTCACCTATCATGCCAGCGCTGCCCGCAATATCGCGTTTGGGGATTTCGCCGCTTCGCCGACAGCTGAACAGATCCGGGCTGCCGCACGCTCTGCCGGAGCCCACGAGGTCATCATGCGCACGCCAAAGGGGTATGACACGCTGCTTGGCAAGTGGTTTGCGGACGGCGTGGAGCTGAGCGCCGGAGAATGGCAGCGGGTCGCCCTGGCTCGTGCTTACCTTCGGCGGTCGCCGATTGTCATGCTGGACGAGCCTACGAGCTTTATGGATTCCTGGGCAGAGGCCGAATGGTTCGAACGTTTGAGAAACCTGCTCACGGATCGCACAGGCATCATCATCACCCACCGGTTCACAATCGCCATGCGCGCCGACATCATCCACGTGATGCATGAGGGCCGGATAGTTGAATCGGGCACCCATCAAGAATTGATATCCGCAGACGGGCTCTATGCAAGATCGTGGGCATCCCAGATGCAGGCGGCTTCGAGCGAGGAAACCTTTTGCCACAAAGGCACTAAGGCACAAAGGGGAAAGGCTTAATTCGTAAGCAGTAAGCAGTAGGCAGTTTGGCGTAAGGGGTTGAGAGCAGCGCCACATAGTTCAAATCGTAGTGGGTTGAAATGGATCAACTCTACTCTGTCACGACCAGGTCTTCCTTTTTCATCAATTCGAGCAACTCCTTCATTTCCCTTCCAAGCTGAACCGGATCCACATCGAATTCCTCCATCATCTGTTTTTTGATCCCGGCCCGGCTCAGTCCGCGCCCCAGCAACTCCCACAACCTGGCACCGGTGCGGTTCAACTCATAGAAGCGGTTGGTCCTGAGGTGGAGGAGTATCATGGTGTTTTCAAGCTGCTGAGAAACCACGTCGGGATTCGGGTGCAACCCGATCTCTTCAGCCCCTGCCCTGCCTTGATCTGAAGTCATACAACTCCCTCCCCACTCGAAACAACTTGGAATAATGGAATCATGGAATCATGGATTGGAATAATGGAATGATGGAATAGTGGAATAGGTGCGTTAAAGACAAAGATCCCCCATATTCCAATCCAAATGGAGTCCACTTGGGGTCCTCAACATTCCATCATTCCAGTATTTCAAAATTCCATTCTTTCATCACCCCATTCTTCCATCCTTCCATCATTCCATTCTTCCACTATCCCATCCTTGCATTATTCCATCCTTCATTCCAACATTCCATCATTCCATTCTTTCATCCTTCCATCATTCCTTTGTGTCTTGGTGACTTTGCGGCTGAATAGCCTGCTCGATCGTATCCAGGACATTGGGCAACCGTTCGAGACCTTCAGGAAAGTGGAGTTCGAAGGCGGGGACATGCATAACAGCCTGCAGGTATTGCTGAAGCATCCGTCGTTTTCGCTCTATCTCCTTGAGGCCGAAGCAGTAGGCATGGGGCAGGATGGCTGCGAAGGCATCGTTAGAGGAAAGCCGAATGCAGTTAATCAGACCGTCCTGGCATGAGCCGGATTCGCGCTTAAGCACGAAGATGGCTCCAAGCGGCATGGACTCGGCCCACATCTCCTCTTCGGCTTCTGCACTCCCCTCCATCCTGAAGAATGACGCGGAAGAAGGCCTCAGCTTCATTCTGAACGGCAGGGGAATGACTCGAGGTCGCTGATGTTCAGTTGCCTCAAAGGCCAAAGCATCATCGGCCTGCAGCTGGTATCCGCGCCGGCTCAAACCGTAGGCGATTGTCGATTTGCCCGTTCCGGATGCGGCACAAAATGCCACCGCTCCCCGAGGATGCCTGACAGCGCTCGCGTGAAGCACTTCCAGCCCCTGAACCTGAACGGCGATGGGCAGCACACATCGCAAAAAGGTATCTCTGACCTGATCTTCCCCGACCAGGGGAAAAGGAAAGGCATCTACCTCCCGGCTGGTAGTGTCGAAGCAGAAGCTTGCCACTTCCGGCAGCAACATCCAGTGCCGCCCGTCCTGGATACAGCCGAAGGCACCGGCAGCGCCGTTGTTTTCGTACCAGATCTCTAACTCTGAGGGGGGTATATCAGGGAAAGGCGGCTTAGCCGAATGGTGGCGATCGAAAGAGAGCTTCAGCATATTTCGAAGATAATTGAGATCCTCAAGGTCCGCCAAGCGGATCCTTGAACGGATCGCTGAAGGAGTCGTTCAGGGGCTCTATTGATGGCCCTTCATATGTATCAACGCATCCGTGTTTCCCTTTATGCTCACTGCTCCAGCCTCGCGGTTTGCGCGGCTCACCAGGGTCCCCGGCACAAAGAGTGAGCTTCCCTCCGCCGATCTGAATCATCTCCGCTACATTACCCCTGTAACAAAGTTCCATTTTTTCCCAAGGCAGTTTGTCCGTCTTCTCTAGTCCCGGGTCTGCACACGTGTTTTTTGACAAAAAGATGTCTTTCATTGCCGTTGTCCTCAGCTTCAATTCTTCATATGGCTACGCCGCTGACTTAGAAATGCAATTTTCAAGCCGTCCATGAAGGGGTATGAGTTACAAATAAATTTAAAATCATCTCTCTTATGTAGAATTAACTATAATTATTATCAGTTATCCTGTTTCAAGATGTTTTGCAAGAAAATTTTTTTCTGAAATCCTTCCTGGGAAAATCCACGGGCACTTCCTCATTTTTCCCGGATAACTTCCCTCTCAGCCACATTTCCAGGTTCAAGACATCCCAGGTCCATTGTGCATCCTGCGTCTTTCTGTCCGCACCGTTCCCAAAAAGAATCGATTCAAACAGCCCGGAGTCGATAATCCCCAATCCGCCTAAAGTCGGAGCACCGCCTATCGCCTTCCAGGCCGACCGCGACTCCCGCGACGTCCTGGAAGTGAAGAAATTCAAAGAAAACACCTTCTTTTGTCGCTCAAACCCGAGATCCGGAAACCTTCGAGCCAGCATTTCCCTGACCAGCCCTTTGGATCGACCACCCTTGTTCAGCGAATCCGGTGGTATTCGGTAGAGCAGGTCGATAAGATCCCTGTCCCAGAACGGCATATGGAGGGGAACTCCTGTCCGGAGGCTCGTTTCGAAGCTCTCCTCCATCTCGATCGTCAGTAAGGGATGATCGATGAACCTGCGAGCCATCCGCAGATAAAAACCTCCCTCCTTTCTTCCGGCGGCCAGTTCGGGCTCACGGTTCCGCTCTGCATGACGATCAGCTTCCAGGCAAAGCGCTCCACTCGGAATAACCCATGATGGAATGATCGCCTTCGATCTTTGCTCATGGCGCAAGCGACGTCTTCGCATCGTTTCCGGAAGGTGTTTCCACATCCACTCACGAAGCGGCTCACGAAATGGGGACCCGGCCCAGGCTTCCGACAGCAGAGGCATGACCCCGTTGTTCCACAAAACATTGCGCACCAGGGACGGCAAGGAGAGCTGATAGGAACGTTGAAAGCTGTTGAGCAGCCTCAAAAGTCCCGGGAAATTCATTTCTCTAAACAGGTCGGCGGCGTAGAGTGGATCTACCGTCAGCCATTCGTCGCCGCCGCCGCCCGTCAAGATCACCCGGCACCCGCGCCTCTTACCATCGAGAGCCAATCTATAGTAAAGTGGATTCCACACGGACTGCAAGGGCGTCGGCCATGTGCTGCTCATCCTGATAGCACCGAGGATAAGTCCCAGCGGGCCGGCGGCTTCATCGACGGAGACCATGACATGTTGAAGCCCCAGGGCTTTTGCGACTGCCTTCTGCGTGGTTTCCTCGTTGCACTCGGGATGAGGAAAAAGAAGCGACAGCCCCAGTGGATCCGGCATCCCCCGATCACGACTCCGCTCCGCGGCAACGGCCGCGACCGTGACCGAATCGAGTCCGCCACTCAGGAAAATGCCTGCCGGCCCCAGATCGAGGCAGCGCGTGACCGCCTGATTCATGAGAAAATCGAACCGGGCGACCTCGTCCTCGCCCACCCACTCGACTCCGGCGCCGGAAGGAAATGGATCCCAGTATCGTTTGACCTGTCGAGTTCCCCGGGTAATGTTCATGAAGTTGCCGGAAGGGACTCGTTTGATCTTCGCAAAAAAAGTCTCTTCAATGCTTGGATAGATGTGGCGCAGGTAGTTTGCTGCGATGGGGAGACTTACTTTATCGGGGACATCCGGGTGGGCGAGCAGCGCATCAATGGATGTGGAAAAGAAAATCTCGTGACCTACCTCCGCGTAAAACAGCGGGTAGAAACCGACAGCGTCTCGGGCGCATAGCAGTGTGTCCCGATCGTCATCCCAAATGATCAGGGCAAACACGCCCCTGATTCGCTCCAGGATCTCCTGTCCCCACCTGCCATAACCCTCCAGGACAACATCAGCATTGCTCGCGGCAGATGATCTCGATCCGAAAAGCTGCAGGCTCAACTCGACACGATTGTAGAGCAGCCCATCGAAAAGGGCCCCGCGCGTGCCGCCTTCGTTCCCGGCACACGACGGCGAATCGCCGGCGCTGTATAGGGAGAGCTTTCGCCCCAAGCCGGCAATGACTCTGGGGTGAAGCTCTTCTCCTTTCCTACCCAGGCGCACTGCCTCTTTCCCGGGTCCCTCGCCAAGCGAAGCCAGCCAGACCCCCGGGGCTGAATCTTTTCTTATTTCATGCATTGTCCACTTTCCTTACTCTCTGCATCTTCCTCGTGGAAGCCTCCCCAAAGCTCGAAGCGGCTTGACTTTACCAGAGAGTCGCGGTCTTTCCAATAGGCAAGACCCCACCTGCGGCGAATATTGTATTAAACCAAGTTCTCTTGTTAGTCCGTCGGTTGGTTTTGCCAAATCAGCAACAATCACGTATTATGTATTCTTTTGAAAGGGAACCGGTGTGAATGGAAATCCTGTTCAAGTCGAAGGACTGGAAATTAACGAAGTGGTTGACGGTTTCATAATCTACGATTCCAAGACGGATCGTGTTCATGTCCTCAACCATACAGCCGCCTTCATATTACAACTCTGCAACGGAAAACATTCGATTGAGGAGATACTCGAGATCACACAGAAGGCCTATTCCCTTCCGAGCATTCCGGAAGCCGAAATACGAGAGCACGTGGACAGACTAACCAAAGAAGGGTTGATTCGATACGACTAGAACAACTTTTCATATTCTGGGTTTTGAAATCCGGATCAGTACGGACTGTGATGCAGTGCTCCACCTTTTGTCTGATATTGTGGTCAGGGCGGATCAGGATCTTCCCCGAATGGGTCTCTTCAAATTTGAGGTCCTTCAGGATAAAGATCGTTTTGTCATCCTCGAAGAGGGCGAGCAGGTCGCCGTTTACGACAATCCCGAAAAGGCATTGCTCTACCTTCACGAATGGATCAACTACCGTGTCTATCGTGCAACATCTGACCTGCTCAAAATCCATGCGGGCTGTGCGAGTTTCAGGGGCAAACGCGTAATCCTTGCAGGCGACAAGGCAACGGGAAAGACAACTCTCCTTTGCAGGCTCTTGCTCGACGGCATGACCGTCCACTCTGACGAGCACGTGCTGCTTGACAATTTGGAAACCCTACCTTTTCCAAGGAAATTTCATCTCAAAGAGGCATCTCTGGCTCTTGTCCCCGAGCTGGTGCCGATATGCACAAAGCGGAGATCTTATCCGAGCTACTTTGGAGGCCGGTTCTATTTCTTCGATCCCCTGGATGCCGGCCATGAATGGAAGATCAAGAAGGACAGACTGGATGTCATTGTTTATTTGGAACCCGATCATGGGAAAAGCACGACTATGAAACCCTGCCCGAAGTATCTTATGGTGCACAGTCTCATGCGCCAGACAGACAACTTTTCGGCTGACCCGGGAGTACAGATCCGAGAGCTGTGCCGGCTGGTTGACAACAGTGCCTGCTATACCCTGCGCCTGGGCAAGCCGGAAGATGCTTCAAAAATAATTCATGACCTCCTTTCCTAATTCCGATCAGACATTATATTACTCAGAAATTCACAGGAACTTGTAACGGATAATCTGCACAGGGAATGGACAGGCATGGAAAATAAGGTTGATCAAGACTCACTGTTTGACAAAGTCGATGAAGAGAAAAGAGACTTTCTGAAAAAAATCGTCCTCGGAAGCGCTTTTGCACTGCCTCTTATACAATCGTTTTCCATGGATGGTTTGAAAGTCAGAGCAGCCTTTGGAAAAAATCCTCCACCAGCAAGCCCCATATGACGACTCACGGGAAGAGATTCATGCTTTTATCCGCCTGCATGATCGTCCGGAACGAAGAGCGATTTCTTGAAGGCGCGCTTCTCTCTTTGAAGGATGTTGCAGATGAGATAGTCGTGGTCGATACGGGTTCGACGGATCGCACTCTTTCCATCTGCGCAGATCACGGAGCAAGGGTATACCCGTTCCCCTGGAACGGCGACTTCTCGGCGGCAAGAAACAAGGCCCTCGAACAGGCCCGGGGAAGATGGATCCTTTCCATCGATGCCGATGAGAGGCTTCGGCCATGTTGCACCTCTTGGGCCCGCTCACTATTGAACGACAATTCCAAGGTTGCATACTATTCCCTGTTGCACCCGAAAACCCAGTGGACAGGGATGCGCGTGCTGCGTTTTTTTCGCAATGATTCACGATTGCGGTACCAGGGGTTCATCCACGAGAGTATCCGTCAGGACATTGAGCGGATCCTTGTTTCAGATGCGCTGGAGATCGGTGAAAGCGGACTGATCCTGGATCATGTGGGGTACGATGAGGACCAGTCCAGCAAGCACTGGAGGAATCTTCCACTTCTTCTAAAGGAGCTGGAGCAGGATCCTCAGAATACAAATAATCGGCGACATCTGGCACTCATTTACGCTGAAATGGGGGAGGATGACCTTGCCGAAGAAACCCTGCGGACCATCATTTGCATTCTTCGACAACGAGACAAGCTCGAGTCTCTCGACTCTCTTCCTTTTGTCGATCTTATCCTGCAGCGGCTGCAGCGCGGCGAAGAATCGAATAGTCTGCTCGATGAAGCGATGGCGCTTTTTCCGGAAAATCCGCACCTTTTTTGGCTACAAGGACGGGCACTGATGGATCGCAACTGCTGTGAAGAAGCCGTTCCCTTCTTTGAAAAGCTCATCCAATGGGGGAAAAGGATGGACTTCGATCGTTCAATCTCTTATGACACAAGAATATTTCATATACATGCTTATGATTCTCTGGCCACCTGCTTCTTCAGGCTCGGAAGGTATTCTCAAAGTGAGAAATACTTCGAGATCGCCCGGCGATGCGCGCCCGAGCAAGCCGAGTATACAGCAAAGGCCACACTTTGCGCTCTTCGCAAGGCTTCACTAAAAGGAACTGCTTCGACGTCTGGTCCTGCCTGAGTCCCTGGATTTACGTTCATTGGCGCTATGCGTCGCTTTGCCCTCAGCGCTTTACCCCAGGCCTACAATATCTCGAAACAACGCAAACTGCCCGAGGTGATACGCGTTGTGATCCGCTGCCAGGATGACCTCACGGAAAAGGATATAGCCTTTGGCATGAGGGATTGGAGATAAGAGATCGTTTCCGGTATCCAGGGCAATCTCTTCCAATGCCTGCAGGTCGGCACGAAAGGAGTCCACGGTCTTCTTCCATTTCGCTCTGTTCGCCTGTTCATCAGGCGCCGGCCAGTACCCGTCGGGGTAGTCGGGAGAAACGTGGTCGGGGTTGCGGATGAATTCCAGAATGTCCCATTGGACCAAACGCATGTGCTCCAGAAGGTGCCAGGGGGTAAGGGGCACGTCAGGCGGCCTGGTCGTACCCTCCATAGCCATGTTGATCTGTTTCTGTGGAAATCTTTTCACAGCATCATCGAAACCCATGTGAGCGTTTCCACCCCGCAGGAGTGCCACAAGCTCTTTGCGAAGCGCTTGATCACGGTCCATGATGTCCTCCTTGAAAAGAGATGGGACGCGGATGAACACAGATGAACACGGATTAACACAGATAAAATCGGAAAATCTGTGTCTATCTACAAGAAGTTCAGTCTTATCCGTGAAAATCCGTGCAGATCCGTGTCCCATTTCTGTCTTTCCGTGAAAGCCGCAGATCCGTTCCTATCCCAATGCTAATTGCCGGCTGAACTCTGAACACAGAACTCTGAACGCTTACCTCAATGAAGCACTACCTTCGCTGCAGCCTCATCCAGGAGCCCTCTGAGGTCCCGCCCGCTGAGATGATAAGACTGCAAGCAGAATTCACATCTCACATCCGCCTGACCCAAGTTTTCGAGGATAGTGGCAATCTCATCCCGACCCAGAGTTATCAAGGCCCTTTCCACCCTTTCCTTGCTGCAACCGCACTCGAATGAAAGGTCATGCTGCAGCAGGAAATCGAACGGGATTCCCTGAAAGATCTGCTCCAGAACCTGCTCAGGACTCTTGCCCCTTCTCAACAGATCCGTTACTGGGGGAACTTTGCCGATTTGCCTGATCATCTCCTCAACCATTTCTTCGTTTCGCGGCGGAAAAGACTGGACCATGAATCCACCCGCCGCTGTAACGGATTTGTCAGGCTCAACGTACACTCCCAGGGCCACTGCAGAAGGGATCTGCTCGGACTCCGCGAGATAGTAGGCCAGATCCTCCGCTATTTCCCCTGAACGAAGCTCCACCATCCCGGAATAAGGTTCCTTCATCCGCAGATCCTTCGTCACGATAAGCAAGCCCTTGCGGCCGAGCACTCCCGATACATCCAGCTTGCCGTTCCTCGGCGGCAAGTCCGCATCCGGCACCCCAACATAGCCCCGAACCGCACCCCTGCTGTCCGCCTCCACCAGAATTTTCTTGAGTGGGCCGTTTCCCTCGAATCTCAAAGCAACCCGTTGCTCTTTCTTCAGAAGGGAGCCCAACAGAGCCCCGCCCGTCAGCGCCCTCCCGAGGGCTGCAGACGCTGTAGGAGACGTGCCGTGTCTCTTGCGCGCTTCATCAACCAGGTTGGTCGTGACGCACGCAACCCCTCGTATATTCACGTCCCTCGCCATGATTCTCACAAGATAGTCCTTCAAAACAGCCCCCCTGTTCTCTTTTACTCAACTGACTCTTTCCTAGATAAACAATCACAGGTCAAAGTTCAACCTGACTTTGGCAGTATACTGGCAAACCCTGGCCCTCAGAGCAGGTCAGAGACGATTGGTCAGCCGGGAAAACATGTTCTGGAAACGTTGGAACAAATGGATCATGGAACAATGGTTTCAAAGCAACCAACCGATTTTGCGGCACTCTCATCTCCAGGCTTTGGGTTGTTGTTGTTTCCCAATATTCCACTATTCCAACATTCCAATATTCCTGTTTGTCTGCTGTTGTCCGCCGTTTGACACCGGGAGTCGAATCCGTTATGTTCCAGCCCCAATGGGTGACGGAGGCAGGAGACCGGAGGTCCGCATTGGGATGATCTGCAGGGATTTTATTCTTGAGCCATATCCAGGAAACGGACTAACGTCGCCGGCGCAGATCACAGGCAGCATTGTTCGCTGCTCCAACAGGCTTTCCATAAGTTACCAACTCCAAGGCACACTGCACGAAATCCTCATTCCCGCCCGTGATGAGATCCCTGCCCGCAGGAGCAGGCTATGGGAAGAGACCTGCTTTGAGCTTTTCCTTGCCCCGGAAAACTCGGAGCAATACTGGGAGTTCAATCTTTCGCCCGCCGGTCATTGGAATGCATTCCGCTTTTCGTCTTATCGACAATCCATGCAGGAAGAAACGGCCTTCTCATTTCTTCCCTTTTCGACACAACGTACGGGAGACACCCTGCTGCTACACATGGAGCTCGATGCAGAAAAGATCCTCAAAGGCTGCGGCCTGGAAGCGGGCATCAGTGCCATAATCAAGACAAGGGAGGGTGAAGTGACATTCTGGTCACTGGCACACAACGCTGTCAGGCCTGACTTTCATGCGCGGGATTGTTTCATTATTCACCTTCCGATGGAACGGAATCGCTGAGAGCAGGCGATGAGCAGTAAGCAGTAGGCAGTAAGCAGTAGGCAGGTCCCGCGGAACAGCACATCTGGATCTACGCTAGTCTCCGCTAAAACAGAGTAAAGATCCGGCCTCACAACATCCTTTCTTGACGCGGTCAAGGCCGTGCCTTATGGTTCATGTGCAGTTTCAAAGAAATTCTTGAAGGGATCTGTTATTGGATTTGCAGACATGTTCCTCTCTTCCAAATCGGGACGGTGACCAAAAGCAGCGCAAACCTTCGGGCCTGAAGTCCTTACCCGCGTTCCGGTCATTTCATTTCAGGGATTTCCGGTGGCTGTGGTGGGGCACCTTCATGTCGTTTCTCGCCGTGATGATGCACCAGGTCACGAGGGGGTGGCTCGTCCTCCGCCTGACCGATGACTCCCCGTTCGCGCTTTCGCTCGTCATCATGGCCTTTGCCCTTCCCCTTACATTTGTTTCTCTCCTGGGAGGGGCCTTTGCCGACCGCTTCTCCCGAAAAAACATCGTCATGGTGAGTCAAAGCGGAAATGCCCTGTTGACGGCCCTCCTCGCTACGCTTGACCTGACGGGCTTGATAACATTCTGGCACCTCATAGTGATCGGCATTTTGAACGGAACCCTCGCCGCCTTCAACATGCCGAGCCGGCAATCCCTGATCTCGGACATTGTTCCCGCTCAGAGCGTCATGAACGCCGTCTCCCTAAGCAGTTCGGGAATGAATCTCACCAGGGTTCTTGGGCCTGCATTGGCAGGGGTTCTCATCACCTTCCTGGGCACTTCCGGCGTCTTTTATCTCATCGCCATGATCTACGCGCTTTCCGTACTTTTCATGTCCATGATCCAAGCGGGCGGAAAACCAAGCGGACCCCCGCGAAAAGGCATGCGTTCCGATATTCGGGAGGGATTTCGATACGCCTTGGGGGATTCGACGCTTCTCGGGCTGGTCATCATGGGGTTTGTCCCTGCCCTTTTCGGATTTTCCTATCTCAGCCTGCTTCCTGCATGGGCAAGGGAAGTGCTGGATGTTCAATCCGACGGGCTTGGATTACTTATGACCGTCATGGGCGCCGGCTCTCTTGCAGGCACACTCATGCTCGCATCCATACGCCACCTGAGACGGCGAGGTGTTTTTCTTTTTGTCGACAGCCTCTTATGGGGAGTCTGCCTTTTTATTTTCTCCTGCACCACATCCTACGTTACCGCGCTTCCTTTCCTCTTTTTCGTCGGCTTCACGAGCTCGATCTTCATGGCGGTCAATATGACTCTCATGCAATCCTATTCATCCCAGGAGATGCGTGGACGAATCGTCAGCATGGCCCTGATGAGTTTCGGTATTATGCCGCTCAGCGCAGTGCCTTTCGGCGCAATCGCCGAGAAAACAGGCACTCCCGACTCACTCGCCCTTAGCGGTCTGCTCCTCTGTGTTTTTACCGCAGTCTTCTTCATCGTCTATCCAAAACTCCGAAAAGTATCGTAACCGCCCGAAGAGAGCTTTATCCCTGCAAAGTCTTCCTATATGCCGGAGATTACGATTTGAGGCTTCCCAAGCGGGTGAAGGATTCCATGGGGTCAGGACTGTATCCCCTTTAGTACTAGCGAGTAGAAGGAGGACAGGAATGAATTCATGCCTAGGATAACTTATAGCCCAGTTCATCATTATGAGATTAAGCACAGTACAGCATGCGTCATTTTTTATACTTCTGGCGATCGTGACGGCTTCGTTCCTTGGCCTGATCCGCGATTTCCTTCAGCCTCTTTTCTGGGCGGCTGTGTTCGCCATCCTCTTTCATCGTATTCAGGCCAGATCGGTACAGTGGTTCCGGGGCCGTTCTTCGCTTGCGGCCGTTCTTACCATGGTGATCATCGTCCTCGTAGTGATCGTCCCTTTCTTTCTCATTGCGGTGGCGGTTGCCAGGGAAGCGGCCGCACTCTATGAAAACATTTCCGAGGGGAAGTATGACCTCGGGATTGTTTTTCAATTCTTCGAAAAGAGCGTCCCGCTGATCACGGAATTCATGAACCGGTTCGGCGTCGACCTCGAGGGGCTACAGCAGCGGATATCCGATGCCGCCGTGGTGGTAAGCCGCTTTCTCGCATCGCAGATGGTGAACATCGGCCAGGTAACGGCAGGATTCCTGGTGGATTTCCTGTTGATGCTGTACATCTTGTTCTTTTTTCTGCGGGACGGCAGCAGGATGGTGAGAGTATTGATACGCGTGCTCCCCTTTGGGGATATACGGGAACGAAGACTCTTTGCTAAATTCGCTGAAGTCAGCCGGGTCACTGTGAGGGGCACGCTGGTAGTGGGGATCATCCAGGGAGCGATAGGAGGACTCCTCTTCTGGATTCTCGGCATAAAAGCTCCGGTATTCTGGGGAGTAATAATGGCCGTCTTCTCACTCCTCCCTGCTCTGGGCACCGCACTGGTATGGATCCCGGCAGCGATCATTCTCCTCGCCCAGGGAAGCATCTGGAGGGGAATCATTCTGATTCTCGGAGGGGTTCTGGTGATCGGTCTGGTGGATAACATCCTTCGACCCATTCTGGTGGGCCGATCCACCCGCATGCCCGACTTCCTGGTGCTTATCGCCACACTTGGAGGACTGACAGCCTTCGGCATCTCGGGGTTTATCCTCGGTCCCATCCTGGCCGCCCTGTTTCTGACAGTGTGGGACATTTTTGCAGAAGAGTATTCAAAGGCTACCGACCTTGACGGGGCCAGAATCACGCTCCCGCATGAAAGCCCGGAGAACGTCCCGCCTCCCCCGTGAAATACGACCAGCAGGGTTCCCAAGAAGCAGACTCAGCCCCAAAAGCACACCCGGTGTTCCCGCCACAGGGCCTTTCAGCTATTAAGCCTTGACTTATAAATATTATTAGGGTAAACTATATTTAAATTTTGAATCCGTGGCTTCTTTTATCGGAACACCATTTTTACTCAACGGCTGAGCATCATTCTTCATCCGGTCTTCTTGCATTCCGGGACATTTATTGCAGCGCTCATCACATCCACATCACCTGATCGCTCACCATTCTTTATACGCCCTCTCCATGGCCTCTGACTCAGACTTGCCGCGATGAGGAAAGAAGCCTGTGTTTTTTAACCTCGACAAAGGAGGATCTATGGCACCAAGAACCGCCAGGAAAAAGGCTGAACCCAAGAAGGCAGCCGATCTTTGGAAAGAAGAGATCGAGCGGGCTGGAAACCTTCCTGCAAAAACCTATACCCTTGATGGACATTATGAGGAAGGCGAGAAGGTCGACCATAGCTCTTTTGGGCTGGGTATGGTCAAGAAATTGATATCTCCAGACAAAATGGAGGTTTTGTTCGAAGAGGAACTTAAAGTGATGATCCGGGCAGTGAATATCACCAATGTTCAACCTGCGCCCGCCCGAATGCCACGAAGGTTATCCTGGGCCCGCCGTCCGGCTTCTCGTCCGGAAAAGTCCCCCAAAGAGATTCGATCAGCCGAGCCTGAGACTGCATAGGCCAAACCATTAAGCCCCCTCCCCTCACCCCTCCCGTCACGGGAGGGGAAGAAATCCGGGTTCGCATCCACTATTCAATGAGCTCCCGGGACGTTCACTGGTGACTGCGAAAGACATCCTCGATTCTTGATCGAAAAGAGACTCTGGGTCCTTGCCACCACCCCTCAGAATACCTAGATACATTATAATACCAGCCCGGCTTCCCGGGTCCTCCGCTTTATCGGAATGAAGTCCTTTGGTTCCTTGCCGCCATTTATGAGTGCAGAAGGAGATGCCTATGCAGTGGCGAGATTCTCCCCCTCCCGGACAAATCCCATCCTTTGAGGAAATCGTATCGAAGATCAAGCAGCGATGGCAGGGGTTCAGGCCAAGCCTGGTCATCGTGGTCATTGTTTTGCTGATCATCCTCTTGTCAACCTGGTTCACGGTCCAGCCTGAGGAAACCGCTGTTGTGCAGCGCTTTGGAAGGGTCGTGCGGACGGCCGGTCCGGGCCTCCACTTCAAGTTGCCTATAGGGATCGAGAGTGTGCAACTGGTGCCCACGGCACGGGTGCTCAAGGAGGAGTTCGGTTTTCGGACTGTGGCCGCCTCCCCCCAGCAGAGGACACAATATGCCAGTGACAAGGCCTACAAGGGCGAATCCCTCATGCTGACCGGAGACCTCAACGTCATCGATGTGCAATGGATCGTTCAATACCGTATCGAAGATCCAATCCAATATCTTTTCAATGTCCGGGACACTCCAAAGACGATCCGGGACATCACCGAAGCGGTTATGCGTCGGGTGGTCGGTAATCGACTCGGAAGCGACGTGCTTACCGTGGCCAGAGTGAAGGTTTCCACAGAAGCGAAAGAGGAGATTCAGAAGATCCTCACCGAATATGGCACCGGCGTGCGGTTGGTGACGGTGGAACTCCAGGATGTGACTCCACCCGATGCCGTAAAGCCGGCATTCAATGAGGTGAACGAGGCGCGCCAGGATAAGGAGCGTACGATCAATCAGGCACAGGAGCATGCCTACCGCGAGATTCCCAAAGCACGGGGTGTGGCGTCTCAAAGGATCAGCGAAGCTGAAGGATATGCGCTCGAGCGGGTCAATCGGGCCACCGGGGAGGCTGCACGTTTCCAGGCTGTGCTTTCGGAGTACCTGCGGGCCCCGCAAGTCACTCGCAGGCGGTTGTATCTTGAGGGTCTCGTCAGCTTCCTGTCGGGGATGAAGGGGCTTTATGTCGTAGACAACGAACAGAAGGCACTGGTTCCCTGGTTGCCGTTGGAATCCGGAGCGGCGCCGGAAGGAAGGCAGCCGGTGGTAGAAGGGAGGCAGCCGTGAGAAAAGTCTGGAGGGTGCTGATCATTGTCCTTTTGATAGCGGCCGCGGCCGTGCTCATGGGTACCTTCTACACCCTTGAGGAAGGCAAGCAGGCGATCCTTGTGCAGTTCGGCCGGCCTGTTGGCGATCCGGTGACCGATGCGGGCCTTCACGTTAAGGTGCCGTTTATTCAGGAGGTGAGGCGTTTTGAGAAGCGGCTTCTGATCTGGGATGGGGATCCCAACCAGATTCCCACAAAGGGACGCGAGTTCATCTGGGTGGATACAACGGCCCGCTGGCGAATTGCGGATGCCAGGAAATTCCTTGAGAGTGTGGCCACCGAGGCGGGGGCTCAATCCCGGCTGGACGACATCATCGATTCCGTGGTTCGGGACCAGGTCTCAAGCAGCGAACTCATCGAGCTCGTCCGCAGTTCCACATGGGAAGTGCCTGAGGAAGAGGCCCTTGAAGAGGTCCCTGAGGAGCGGGAAGAGGAGATTAAGAAGCAGGTCACCCGCGGTCGGGAGGAGATCACCCGAACCATTCTTGCCGAGGCTCGAAAGATCATCCCTCAATACGGAATAGATTTAGTCGATGTGCGCATCAAACGTCTCGACTATATCGACTCCGTTCGCGAGAAGGTCTATGCCCGGATGATCTCCGAGCGGAAACGCATTGCCGCTCAGTTCAGGTCAGAGGGAGAGGGTCGAAGTGCGGAGATCCTGGGGGCCATGGAAAAGGACCTCCGCCAGATCCGCTCCATGGCCTACCGCCAGGTGCAGGAAATCCAGGGCAAGGCCGATGCGGAGGCCACGCGTATCTACGGTGACGCCTTTAACCGTGATCCGGAGTTCTATGCATTCTCGCGAACCGTCGAAGCGTACAAAGACGGCGTAAATAAGAACTCCGTGCTGATTCTCACAACAAACAGCGACTTCTACAGGTATTTGAAGGAAGCGGTTCCAGGAGGAGAGGAGCTTACCCCCGCGCCGGCCGCAGCAGCCGGCGGAAAGTGACATACCGGGTTCGAGCAACAACGGATCCCTCTCTTCGGCAGCCTTTCTATTTTTCAGAATCGAACAGGCTGCTGAAACAGTTAGTGCTGCAGGTTGCTCAAAAACGCCCGGATGCAAGGCTCCCGAGATCCTGAGGAGTGAGGTGTACATTTAGTACGCCGCAACAAGCCTGCCCCGGGCTAGACACGGGGAAGGACGAGGGCAACGCCGCGGATGGGCATTTTTCAGCAACCTGCTACAGAGGAAAGGCGAAATCCCAACCCATCTGGATCGCCAGCCAATGGGGAAGCAGCATCACGGACCGGCAGAAATCTGCGCCTGTGTCTTCGACATGATCCTTTATGGCCATTGAAAACCGGCTCGTCTCCGTCAGTATGGACGTGATCGCCACCGGCTCGTCTTCTGTGGATTTCGGGTCGTTTGCAGCCAGGCAGTACCATGGGTGGGAAGAGACGAAATGGGTTCGACAGACGACCGGCCGCGCGAGATAGGCGCTGCATGCGCCGTTGACCAGCAGGGGGCAGCAATGGTCGTAACCGGAAAGGTCCGCCTGTTGTTCAATCATGCCGGACGGGTGCCTGCCGGGCCGGGAGCCATCCCATGCGTGCCATTGAAGGGTTCTCATCCTCAGGGTTTCAATCTGATTCTCTGTAAATTCACGTTTGATGTGCTGCGACAACGTGTGGGCCTCTATTACACTCAAGGGAATACGAAAACGGCAGCAATGGCTGCACCCTATTCCACATCTGGCTGTGATGCCTTTCCGGCTGCGGAGCCTCTCCAGGCTGCCGGCAATCGCTTCATCCAAAGAAGTGTACAACGCTCTGACGAAGCGCTCCTCAGCCGTAGTCCGGGTGAATGCTGCCAATTTCTCGCCGCCCAATTCGTGGTTCTCAACACGGTTCATCGTTTCACCTTGCCCAAATTCGAGCCCTAAACAAGACTCCACTCGTAAAAACAGTCTAATCGACTACTGGCCTCCAATCAACCTCGTGCAGATTTTTATCTGTGTTCATCCGTGTCGATCCGTGTTCCAGACATTATGTATGATGGCATGTCATTTCTGCTTGAATTTCGAACCCTTCCAGAGTAATATTGCCGCACTGAAAAACGACTTAGGTGGTTCATGAAGCAAATTTCACGTGTGGCAACTCTCTTCTTTGCATGTATCGTGATCCTGATGATCGCTCTCCACGCAGGGGCATCTGTCGAAACGGCTCCCTTCCAGGAGGGAGAACGGCTCCTCTATCGCGCAAAGTGGGGCGCCATTTCGGCAGGGGAAGCTGTGATAGAGACTCTGGCTCTGGAAACCATCCGGGGGCGGCAATATTATCATTTTGCGCTGACTGCAAGAACCAATCCCCGGCTTGACACCTTTTATACTATTCGGGAGAGGCAGGACTCCTTTACCAATCTGAGTCTTACTCAAAGCCTGCTGTATTCCAAACGGGGCACGGGAAGCCGTTTACGGCACGTGGTGGTCAATTTCGATTGGAAGAATCTGACCGCCACCAGCGTGGATTCCGGAGAACCGCAAGAACCTGTAAGGATCATTCCCGGAACGCTGGACCCGCTTGCGCTCATCTTTTCCATCCGCATGAAAAAGCTCGAGGTCGGCCAGGTGCTGGAGGTTCCGGTGACCGATGGAAAGAAGTGCGTTTCCGTCAGGGTGGCCGTTACCGGAAGAGAGACACTCCAAATAGACGACAGGACATACGACACCTTCGTTGTAGATCCCGACATGGAGTCCCTTTCAGGGTTTCTGAAGAAGGGGCGACAAATCAAGCTGTGGTATTCTGCCGACGAACAGCAGCTCCCGGTCAGGATGCAGAGCCGATTCCCGTTGGGGAGCTTTGTCTTCGAACTGGTTGAAACCGAGTCCCAGCAGAAGATTTCCTTGAAACACGGATATCTCGGATTACAGGGATTCACATACTAGTGCCGCGTCTCATAAGTTCGGCATCAGAAGATGGCAATGTGATTTATGGGGCGACGCTTCATATTTGACCCATTTCCAGAGACGCGGAAATCCGAAATTCGAATATCGAAGCACGAAACAAATTCAAATGACCA
>PHBH01000006.1 GCA_002840535.1 Deltaproteobacteria bacterium HGW-Deltaproteobacteria-15
AACAAAGAAGGCTTGGAGGGGTATTATCTGGGCTTCATCTCCAACGCACGTTCGTTTTCATTACACTTCAGCGATCAAAACGTATTTTTATCCGCGTTCATCCGCGTTGATCCGCGGCATAACGCCTTTCTCCGGTTATCGAACACCACTCGCTTGAAAGATGGTTTTTCTCCGAAATTCAATATGAGGGCCACTTCAACATCAGTGGCCCTCAAGTAGTTCAATGCTTGAGCCATATGTTCCGGTCCAATGTTCCTGGCTGATTTGAGCTCAAGAATCACGATTTTTTCTAAAAGAAGGTCGCATCGGAAGTCACCGATCTTTTTACCGCGAAACCACACGGGAATGGGAGCTTGCTGTTCAACGGTGAGGCCGGCTTCATTCAATGCTATTGCCATAGCGTTTTCGTATACGGATTCGAGGAAACCGAAGCCGAGTTCATTGTAGACCGCAAAAAAGACTTGAAGGATCTTGTCAGTCAACTCTTCATACTTCAGGTTCATTGGCATCAATCCGTGGTTTCTCTGAAATAATGAAATTAAAATCAGTCAGCATCAGATCGCCTTATCCGCGTTTATCCGTGTTCATCCGCGGCCCGGATTCCCAATATCTCGAAACTATTAGAAGTTTTGCAGGAAAGCAATCTTTTTCACTACTGCTGACCGCGAGACTCTTCCAATTTGCGCACTCCCGAACCGCGGTCCCGCTTTCCGCCTCTGTGCCCGGTCCTTCCCCTTTTGACATTGGCGGTAAGAACCCTATTTTATGAAAAACGAAAGCACGGGCCGCGCAGCCAGCGCAGCAGACAGGGGCCGCTGGAGTCGCGTGAGTTCCATGAAGGGAGTTACTTATGGAGATGAATTCTTTTTGTTCCACTTTGAGGGAGGAAATGGTGGGGTGGAAGGCGAAGACCCACAATCTTATAACGAAAAGCGAGGGGATGTCGCCGGCTCATAACAGAAAAATGGCGGCTTCCATAGACGACATGAAGGCCATGATCGATCGAATCGAGCAAACTCTGCAAAGGCTCGAAAGAGAGTGCCCGGTGAATTGGAATTCTGAAAAGGTCGAGATCGAACAAGCCATGTGTGAGCTACGCGAAAGATGGAGTGACACCGCATCTTTTTCTCCTGATGATTTCGAGTAGCCGTGAACCTCCGGGAAAGAAGTTACCCTTTTGAAGCGGCTGATTATCACCGGGACATGAAACAGATGATCTGCCTCTCATACTCCTGCCCCTCCCGGCCTTCCTGCGAGATGCGAATGTCCTTCACGCCAGCCTTTTCCAGGTTTTATAGAGAGTGACGACAGCGCCATTTTTTTCTTGACAAGAGAGCGGGCAAACATGAAACAAGGATGAACTCAAAGGAGAGCATAATAGTGGGAAATGAGAAGATAATCGTAAGGCCAGACCCCGACCTTGCAGACGAAGCAACCTGGTATTTGGGTCAACTCGGCGAATATGCGAAAAACATCAAAGAGGCCGTGTTCCGGGGAGACTTTGAAACCGTTCGAGAGATCGGCCACCGTGTGAAAGGCAGCGCCGAGAGTTTCGGCTTTGATGGCGCTTCGGATATCGGGCGGGCCTTGGAGCAGGCTGCGAAGGACAAAGATGCAGCGGCGGCCAAAGCCGCCGCCGATCGGTTTTCGGACTATCTGAGGAGTGTTGAGTTGGTCTTCGAATGAGTCATCTGCGATCAGGCACTTTGGACGGAAGAGATGGGGGCTCCTGCTCATGAAAAGAAAACGGCTGGGAGAGATCCTGACTGATGTCAACCTCATCACACCAACCCAGCTCGTATCCGCACTGGCCGAGGCAAGAAAGACCGGAAGACGGCTGGGGCGGGTACTGATTGAGAGTGGCTGGACCTCTGAAGAGGATATTTGTCGCACTCTCTCACAGCAGCTACAAATCCCCATGATCGATCTGAAGGACAAAAAGATCGAAAAAGAGGTGCTTAATCTGATTCCCCCATCGACTTGCCTGAAATACCAGGTGATCCCGTTGGGGCTCCATGGCAAATCCCTCCGGCTCGCCATGAGCAACCCCACCGACTACGGTGCTCAGGACGACATCTCCTTCATTACCGGATACCCGGTGAAAGCCGCAATCGCCAGCGAAAAAGAGATACTCGCCTACCTCTTCCGATTCCATTCCCCACCCCCCGAAGACCATCAACCCGCAGCTTCAGAGGCAAACATAGCCGATATGATCCAGATCAGAGACATCCAGGATCAGGACGATATCGGTTTCGACAAACTCGAGAAAGCCGCCAAGGGCGGCGTGACCCGGCAGCTCACGAACGGCATCATCGTCAATGCCATCAAAGGGCGCGCAAGCGATATCCACATCGAACCCCAGGAGCGCGATGTGAGCGTCCGTTTCCGTGTGGACGGGATGATGCGCGAAGTCATGAATTTTGCAAAATCCGCCCATGCGGCCGCGGTCTCACGGATCAAAATCATGGCCAACCTCGATATCACCATCCGGAGAAAACCTCAGGATGGACGGGGAAGGATCAGCATCGAAGACAAACCCTTCGATCTTCGCGTCTCGACTTTGCCCACCTTCTTCGGGGAAAAGATCGTCATCCGGATTCTGGAATCCCAGTCGGCCCATCCGCTGGCAGACCTCGGCATGCCTCCAAGGATACGGGAACAGTTCGAGGTGCTTCTAAAAAGGCCTCAGGGGCTGATCCTGGTGACCGGCCCAACCGGCAGTGGAAAAACCACTACCCTTTATGCCGCACTCCACCATATTTTTTCGCCCGAGATCAATGTTGTCACCATCGAAGATCCCATTGAGTATTCCCTGCCCGGCATCAACCAGGTGCAGGTGAACCCGGCCACCGAATTGACCTTTGCCAAAGGGTTGAGATCTTTGCTGCGGCAGGATCCGGATGTGATCATGATCGGGGAAATACGAGACAGGGAGACCGCCTCCATTGCGCTGCAAGCCGCTCAGACCGGGCATTTGGTATTGAGCACGCTCCACACCAACGATGCCGCATCTGCGGTGACACGCCTCATGGATATCGGAATAGAGCCGTTTGTAATCTCAAGTTCACTGCTGTGCGTACTCGGTCAGCGACTGGTGAGGAAGATACACCCGGGCTGCAGTGAGCACGATGACGTGCCTGCGGCGGTTTTGTCCGAATTCCCTGCTGCCGCACCCGGCATTTTCAAACATGGCCGGGGTTGTGCGGAATGCCAGCGAACCGGCTATATCGGCAGGATCGGCATTTACGAACTCTTGGCGGTCAATGCAGAAGTTGCAGAAATGATGTCCGCGCGGAAGTCGGATACGGAAATCCTTCGCGCCGCACGAAACGCCGGCATGTGCTCCATGACCGAAGACGGTTACCAAAAGGCCAAAGACGGCATCACCACACTCGAAGAGGTGCTCAGAACGGCGCCCCCCAATAGTCGCAGTCCCATAAGAGAACATCCGGACGCTTTTGCTGAAGGGGAGGAGAGGAGTGCGGCCGTCGCAAAACGGCAAATGCCGGATGCCGGTCTGAGCTCGTCCATCCACCCGGACCGGATCCTCGTAGTCGACGACGACGAGGCGATCCGAAGAATCATAGGCAAAATGCTGACCGGCGAGTTTTATGAAGTCATCACGGCCGCAGACGGCCTGGAAGGGATGAAGATGGTCTTTGGAATGACTCCGGATCTCATCTTGGTGGACTGCAAGATGCCGAACATGGACGGCATCGCCTTTATCGAAACGCTGAAATCCCATTCCCGACTGCAAAAAATACCGGTGATCATGCTTACAGCCGCAGAAGCCGAAGAAACCGAAGTCAAGGCGCTGACCGTGGGCGCAGATGACTGGATCAGAAAACCGATTGTCAAAGACAGGCTATTGGCCCGTATGAAGCGGCTGTTGAGGAAATAATCAGACGGATCTCTTTGTCACCGGTCCAATCCGCCTGAGCATAGGTAGGGACGTCATTTGACTCTCCACTTTCCGGAAATGAGGGATCGAAAGTGATGCACATCAAATTGATGAAGCTGAGCGAGGACGAACATGAACCTTGGTGTGAAGCCTGATATTTTTGTCGATTACGAATATGGGGATCTCAGAGAAGTGGTAGTGGGCGTACCCTACGCGATCTATCCTGATTACAAGGTTGCACGATGGGCACAGGAATCGACTAAAGTATTGCCGGAAGCGGAGAGGAAGAAAATCCGGGAAAGATCAGGGAAAGACACATACGAACTCGGCAAATATGAGCTGATGGAGGAGGAGAACCTTAAACTTATCTCTATCCTGCAGGACAAACACGGGGTGAGAGTCTGGCGACCCGACGTTCTGTACTGGCAGGGGGTGGCGCAGAATTTTGGAGAAGATTGGATACGGTTTGCCGGTGTTGTCCAGCAGTACACACGCGACCCGGTCACCGTAATCGGAAACAACGTGATCGAGAATACGATGGGGTCTCTTTACCGCCGTGCCGATATTCTCGGATTTCGAAAGCTTTTCCTCGATAGACTCCTCGGCTCGGACGCGCGATGGGTGGCGATGCCGGGTGTGGATTACTCCCTTATGATAAGAGAGGGTCTTTTCGAAAAAACCGGCTTTCCCGTTCTGGAGGGAGGCGACGTGATTGTACTCGGCAAGACGGTGCTGGTCGGTATTTCAGCCAACCCCGCGACCGGGTCGAGCGAACTCGGATATCAGTGGCTGAAATCCTATCTCGGGCCGATGGGATATGAAGTCAAAGACGTACCTCTGCAGAAAGAGATCCTTCATCTCGATATAGCCCTGTCCGTCCCGCGCCCGGGACTCATCATCGTGTGCCCCGACGCCTTTGTCCGCGGGATCGAGGAATACTTCCCTAAACACGAGTGGAAAACCATCATGTTCAGCGTAGAGGAGGCGACTCACCTTGCGATCAACGGGTTGCCCATAAACCAGGACACTTATGTTATAGGGACCAACGAACATTTCGACGCCGAGAAACTCGAGAGAGATCTGAATGATCACGGTGTCAGGACCGTGTATCGCATTCCCTTCGCCCATCATACTGAGGATGGCGGATCCATACGCTGCAGTACCCATCCGCTGGTACGGAGGATGAGATAAGGCTGATTCATGCGCTTGAATATCAGTGACCGGTACCTGGCAGAAGAGCGCGGTATCCCCGTATTGGAAATGGAGGCGCCGTCGTGTTTTCCTTTAAAAAAATCTTCTTGAGAATCCTTGTCCTTTTCCTTCTTTCTCTTCTTTTCCCATTTTCCCAGCCACACCTTTGTGCCGCATCAACGGGGAGCATGGTACTGAAGGTGGAGGAAGGCATTGAGAAATACCCTCTCGGGCCACACCTCATGATCCTGGAAGACAAAGAGGGGAAATGGTCCATCGACGACGTCTCTTCAGAAGCCTTTTCAGCCCGTTTCGTCGAGAACACGAAGGAGACTCTCAATTTGGGGATAACCCTTTCTTCCATCTGGGTTCGTATCAAGCTGACCAATGATCTTCCGGCAGACAAACGGATGTTCCTCCAGCTGGGCTACCCCAGCATGGAGGACATAGAGATCTATACGCACACCGACAGCGGCGCCTATGAAACCGGAAAAGCAGGCAGACTCCACCCCTTCAGCAAGAAGGAGATCCCGGTCAGGGATTTCGTATTCCCAATCGATATCCGGGCCAAGGCATCCCAGACCTTGTATTTGCGCTTAAGAACAGAGTCCACCATGGAGATACCCCTTGTCCTGTGGGACGTGAAACCGTTCTGGATTTTCAAGCACCATGAGCAACTCCTGTTGGGCATCATTTACGGCACGCTCCTCTTCATGGGCCTCTTCAATCTCTTTCTTTATTTTGCCGTGCGGGACAGCGCCTATTTATTCTACGTTTTGCTCACTTTCGCCGTAATGCTCCTTCAAGTAGCACTGGACGGTATCGACAAGATATTTCTCTGGCCCGAATCGCCCCTCCTTCCACGTCTGACCACCACCTTCTTTGCATGGTCAGCCATCGTTGCAGCCCAACTCTTCGCACGGAGCTTCCTTGAACTGAAAAGATATTCACCCGGGTTTGACAGGGCCGTCACCATATGTGCGCTTACCTGTGCAGGATTGGGTATTGTGATGCCCTTCATGCCCTACTATCTGGACACGATCCTGGCCAGCATGTTTGGGCTGGTCATGTACGCGATCATTATACCTGCTGCAATCGTCTGCGTGAGGAGGGGTTCGAAGCCGGCGCGGTATTACCTCTTTGCCCTATCTTTCGGCGTGACAGGTACGTTTATCTATATACTCAAGGAAATGGATGTTGTGCCGAGTATGTGGATCACAAACCAGAGCATAATACTGGGGCACGCGGTCGAGCTTATCGCTTTTTCGCTGGGTCTTGCCTACCGGATCAATCTTTTGAAAGACGAGAAGCTGCTGGCAGAGCAGAAGTCGATGGGAAAGGACCTGCTGTTGAGCAAGGCCAGGCTGGAAACAGAGGCGGCGGAAAAGGCAACCCAGGCCAAGAGCAGGTTTCTGGCAAGCATGAGCCATGAAATCAGGACCCCCATGAACGCCATCATCGGCATGACCGAACTTCTCCGCGACTCGCCGGTGAATCCCGATCAGGCCAAATACCTGGAAATTTTAAATAATTCCGGGCAAAACCTGATGGATCTGATCAACGACATCCTGGATCTCTCCAAGGTGGAGGCCGGACAACTGGAACTGGAGGATACCCGTCTCAATCTTCTGGAGGTGTTCGAAAAAAGCTGCGAAATGATGGCCTTGAAGGCCCACCAAAAAAACCTTGAGCTTCTCTGCCATCTCCAGCCCGGCACCCCCACGGCCCTATTCGGGGACCCCGTGCGCTTGCGCCAGGTGCTGATCAATCTGATCGGCAATGCAGTCAAGTTCACCGCAAAGGGGGAAATCGGTGTCGACTGCCGGATCGGTGGTCCAGGGCAACCCGGGGAAATGACAACAGCCAAGGACTGGCCGGCTGAAGTCGAGCTTCTTTTCTCGGTGCGGGATACGGGGATCGGCATTGCACCGGAAAAGCAGCAGGAGATCTTCAAGAGTTTTACCCAGGCCGATTCCTCGACGACCAGGGAGTACGGGGGCACGGGTCTTGGCCTGACGATCTGCAAGCATCTGGTGGAAAAAATGGGCGGACGCATCTGGGTGGAAAGCGGACCCGGACAGGGAAGCACCTTTTACTTCACCGCCCGCTTCCGGGTCGACCCGGAAGAGATGACGGCTGTCAGCGTAATGCCTCCGCTCATCAAAGGGATGAAGGTCCTGGTCGTGGATGACAATGAGATCAATCGACTCATTCTGAAGGAAATCCTTTCCGGATGGGAAGTTTCCGTTTCGGAAGCCGTGGACGGGCCAATGTGTCTCGAGGCAATTGCCGAGGCGGAGAATGAAGGGACACCCTTTCAGCTCATCCTTTTGGACGGCAAGATGCCCGGAATGGACGGCCTGGAGACTGCGCGGGAGATCAAGAGTCGCTTTGCCCATCTGGATCAGATCATCATGCTGCTGACTTCGGACAACAGTTTCAAGAACATGAAACGGGCCAAAGAATTGGGTATCCCGTTTTGTTTAGTCAAGCCTGTCAAAAAGGGAGAACTGAGATCGGCGGTCGAAGCGACGCTCGGTAAAGTCGCCGCCATCGGAGAAAGGAAAAAGACCTCTCCGCCTGCAAAAATTCCGGAACTGGAACCGCTGGAGATTCTGTTGATCGAAGATGCCAGGGAAAACCAGATCGTCATCGAATCTTATCTGAAGAATTCGCCTTTCCATATCGAAGTTGCGGAAAACGGAAAGGTGGGGCTGGAAAAATTTACGGCCGGCCGCTTCGATCTGGTACTGATGGACATGCGCATGCCGATCATGGATGGGTATCGCGCCACCGAGGAGATCAGGAACTGGGAACGGTCGAATGGGCGCGTGAGCGTTCCGATCATCGCACTCACGGCAGATGCCCTGAAGGAGGATCGGGACCGATGCCTTGCCGTCGGCTGCAGCGGTTATCTCTCCAAACCGGTCAGAAAGGACCAGTTAATGAACGCGATACGCGAATACGCAAGGGCCCAGTAGCATGTTGAAACCCGATCTGCCATCGCTAAATGATCAGGAAGGCGAACAGGTCCCGGAAGGACTTCCTGCCCTTGTGGATGGACATGTGCACCTCTTTCCCCCTGACATATTCTCCGCTCTCTGGACATGGTTTGATGAAAATGCCTGGCCTATCCGATATCGCATGCCCGCCTCTGAAGTACTGGAATACCTCTTGTCCCGCGGAGTGGGACACGTTGTTGCCCTTCAATACGCTCACAAGCCCCGCATCTCCCGGATGTTGAACCGGTTCATGGCCAAAACGTGCAGCCGGTTTCACGGCAGAGTTACCGGCCTGGCCGCGGTGTTCCCCGGCGAAAAGGATGCAGATGAAATTCTCAGGGAAGCCTTCGAAAGCGGTCTGAAGGGGGTCAAGCTGCATGCCCATGTGCACTGCTTTGATATGAATTCCGAAGAAATGAATCAGGTGTACGCGGTTTGTGAGGCCGAGCGAAAACCTTTGGTGATTCATGCCGGCAGAGAGCCTAAGAGCGAGGCATACCGTCGCGACCCCTATCGGATTTGCAGCGCGGAGAAGTTGAAAAGAGTCCTGCAGGAGTTCCCGGGTTTAAGGGTCTGCGTCCCTCATCTTGGGTTCGACGAAATATCCGCCTACCGGAAGCTCGTTGCGCGATTTGACAATCTCTGGCTCGACACGACCATGATGCTTTCAGAGTACTTCCCTTTGAAAGAACCGATCGAGCTTGAAAGGTACCGGATTGACCGGATCATGTATGGATCCGATTTCCCGAATATCCCATATGCCTGGGACAGGGAGCTTCGTTGGGTGAAGAGGGCCGGGCTGCGCAGCGAAAGCCTTGAATGGCTGCTCCACAAAAGCTGTTCCGAATTTTTCGACGTGAAGATATAGACGTTTCAGGCTAAGGAGAAGAATCGATGATTTCGCGACATTGGAAGGGAGTAGCCAGGGATGAGAAGGCCGACAGCTATATCGATCATCTCAAAAGGGAGACGTTTCCGAAGCTCTCAGAGATCAAAGGGTTCATCAGGAGTTCGATTCTGGTGCGAAAGGTCGAAAAGGGGACGGAGTTCCTGATCATTACCGAGTGGGAGTCCATGGAATCCATTCGGGCATTTGCAGGGGACCCGGCCGACAAAGCTGTGGTCCCGCCGGTGGTTCATGAAATGATGGTCGACTATGACAGGAAAGTCATCCATTACGAGGTCAACGCAGAGTTCAAGGGCTCGTATGAAATACGCCAAAGATGAGCGAACAATTACATAGGAGAGAAATGAAGCTGGTGTGGTGTTGTTTAGCCTTTTGCAGCCGTACCCTGATTGTTCTCGTTGCGCTGCATTCCACCTCTTTTGCAGAGGTGTCGCTGGAACGGCTGCGCAGCCGTGTAGAGTCAGCGATTCCCCCATCGCAGGGAGTGGTCGGCGTTTCGATCAAACACATGGAGAGCGGGATCGTTGTGGCCGTTCACGGCGATGAGCCCTTTCCCATGGCAAGCACGTTCAAACTCCCGTTGCTGGTCGAGCTCTATGCAAAGGAGAAGGAGGGCGCGTTTAAATGGGATGACCTGGTGGAGATCTCTTCCACGGACCAGCACCTGGGCAGCAGTGGACTGACCGCCGTTTACGATACGCCCGGCGTGATCCTGTCGATCCGCAATCTCGCAAATCTGATGATAATCGCGAGCGACAATTCGGCGGCCGACATCTGCTTGTCGAAAGTCGGCGGTCCCTCGAAGGTCACGGCCGGGATGCGAAAGATCGGCATCCACGGTATCCGAATAGATCGCTCCTGCCAGGAATTGATTCTCGATTACGGCGGGCGCGATACGGCGCGACTCAAGGAACTCGCCAGGGACGATCTGCAGGAGTTCTTACGGAACAACCCGCGTCCGGAAACAGAAGAGGCGCGATTTGCCGAGGACGACCGGCTCGCAGCGGACCCCGCCGACAGTGCAACACCGGATGCCATGGTGGCGCTTCTCGAGAGGATATGGCAAGGCCGGGCCGTCGATCCCGCTGCATCGGATGCAATGATGAAGACCCTCAACCGCTGTCGCACAGGCGCAAACCGCATCCGAGGCCTTCTGCCCCCTTCAACCGATGTGGCCCACAAAACAGGCACTCTGGGCGGGGTAGTCAACGATGTGGGAATCATTACCTTGCCCGACAACGCAGGCCATGTGGCCATCGCTGTGATGAGCAAGAGGACTCGCGCCCCCAGGGAACAGGTGGAACGCGTGATAGCCGACATTGCGCGGTATGCTTACGACTACTTCACCTTCACCGCCAAACGAGAGACGCGTTAATAACGCCCATTCATCCGCTAAACCTACAAAACCTTGCATTTCGATGGCTTATGGCTTAGTTTGAAGCGAATCCGGAATGTACCAAACAGTCTTGGGTGAAAGAAGAAATGGACTGGTCTGAAATCCATGAGAGGAGGAAACTGGGGCCGATCTCTCTCCCCCTGGCTTTGCTTTCCGTCTTCTACGGCCTGGGCGTGAAATGGAGGGTCAAAGCCTTCGAGAGAAGAAGAAGGCAGAGACTGCCCGGCTTTGTCCTCAGCATCGGCAATATCACTGCCGGAGGCACTGGAAAGACCCCGGCCACGATGATGATCGCGAAATGGGCGGCGGATCAGGGGTTCCGGGTAACCGTGCTCTCGAGAGGATATGGAGGCCGGTACGATCAGGAAGTGTTGGAGGTTTCGGACGGCGAGAAGATCAAGGCACAGGTATCTGAAGCCGGAGACGAGCCGGTCCTCATGGCCGCGCACCTTCCCGGTGTACCGATAGTCCTTTCCCGTAAGCGCTACCTGGCCGGCCTTCATGCGGTTCGCAGGTTCAACAGCAATTTCTTCCTGCTGGATGACGGCTTTCAACACATTGGGCTCGAAAGGGATCTGGACCTGGTGCTTCTCGATGCAAAAAGCCCCTTCGGGAACTGTCGTCTTCTCCCCTGGGGCCCTTTGAGAGAACCGGCGGAACATCTAGGCCGCGCAGACATCTTCCTCATGACCCGATGGGAAGGCAAGCCCGGGGAGAAGGATTGGGCCGATTTCATCAGGCGACGGTTTTCAGGAAAGCCGCTCTTCAAGAGCGCTCATGTTCCGGACCAGGTTGTGCTCCAGAAAGAGAGACACAGCACGCTCTTTCTCCGAGGCAAGCGGGTCCTCGCATTCGCCGGCATTGCCAGGCCCATGGCCTTCCGGAAAACTCTGCTGGATGCGGGTGCGGACCTGGTTGATTTCAGAGTTTTCCATGATCATCACCGGTTCACCGAAACGGAAATCAGGAATCTTGCGTCTGCAAGAAGTTCATCCCGCGCGGATCTCCTGATCACCACCGAGAAGGATTGGGTCCGGCTGGAAAGGCTCCGGACCGCTTGCCCTGATCTCGCGTTTCTTACCGTTACCATGAGAGTGCTGTTCGACGAGGAGACGTTCTTCGATCAATTGAAAGCCGCATGCCGGGAAAGACGGGACTTTCAGTCATGATCTACTCCCTTATCTACAGCATCGTTTTCCTCTTGTCCCGCATTCCTTATCCCCTTGCCCGGCTTGCGGGAAAACTGCTGGGGGCGGGATTCTCCAGGCTCCCCATAATGAGACGGGACGAGGTCTTCGGCAACATCGTCAGGAGTTTTGAGGGTCAGCTGGATGAAGAGGATTGCAGAAAAATTCTGAAGCGGGTCTATATCCACTTCGGGCAGATGATCTTCGAAGTGCCGCATATCCTGAGGCTGAATCACGAAAATCTTTCAGACTATGTGGTGTTCGAAAACGAGGAGAATCTCCGAATCGCTCTTGCCAGGGGCAAAGGGGTGTTTATCCTGACCGCTCATTTTGGGAATTGGGAGCTCATGTCGGCCGCCGTCACCCTGCAATTCGGCAAAGCGGCGGCAGTGATCGTCAGACCCATTGACTATGCACCTTTGGATCGTCTGATGAGCGGACTGCGGTCCCGGTTCGGAACAGAGGTGATCGCGAAGCAGGGAGCTATGAGACGAATCATTTCAGCCCTGAGGGAACAAAAGATGATCGGGATTCTCCTGGATCAGAATGTGGATTGGTATGAGGGGGTCTTCACTCCTTTTATGGGCAGGTGGGCCTGCACGAACAAGGGACTGGCCCTTATGGCCGTAAGAACCGGCGCCCCTGTTGTACCGGTTTTTTCGGTTAGAGAGAGCGACGGTCGGCACCGCATCATCTTTGAAAAAGAGGTTCCGCTCGTCATCGGGGACAAGACAACGGAAGTGGAAGAGAATACAATTCTTTTTACTCAAGTCATCGAGAGCTTTGTTCGCAGATACCCGGACCAGTGGTTCTGGTTCCACAGAAGGTGGAAGACCAGAAACTTCTGTACGCTCACACAACAAGAGGTACGGATTCAGGACGTGGGAATAGGATAGGTGTTTCAGGGTCTCGAAAGGCGAATGGAGATTGACTTCCTACTGCTTCAAGCCTCCTGATTTTCAGAGTAACCACCAATTTCTATTGGAGCGGACCGGTGGGAAACTGTCCCCCTCGCCCAGCCCCTTCCGTCAACGGAAGGGGTGGGTGAGTTAAGGCTCCCCGCCCCGGAATCTGCTTCGGAGATTTCACCTGTTTTGGCTTGAATCCTCCGGGAGGATGAAATAGCTTACTGGTGCTGTGGTGCAGGATCCTGTCTGCGGATAGGAGCAGGCTCCTGCTTGCGAATAAGAAAAGATCCGGTTCCAGAGGGGCCGGCTTGAAATAACCCTGAAGGGATCCTGAATCCCTTGGTCTGTTTTGAAAAACCTCTCACCTGGCCCAGAGGACCAGGTTTTTTGCGATACCATGAACGTGTGTATGACTATCGATCGATCCAAAATCCGCCGGGTTCTCGTGCGTGCTCCCAACTGGGTAGGCGACGCGATAATGGCATTGCCCAGCCTTGAGGCATTGAAAGAAAACCTGCCGGGGAGCAGTGTGGTTGTCCTTGCAAAACCATGGGTGATTCCTGTTTTCGAGAACCACCCGTGCGTGGACAGTGTTTTGCACTACCGCAAAGACGTGCCTTACCCGCGCGCCCTGCTCCGAATCATGAGCACGGCATCGGAGCTCAGGCGGCTCAAGTTCGATTTGGCCTTTCTCCTGCAAAACGCCTTTGAAGCTGCACTTCTTGCGTGGCTCGCCGGCATTCCGTACAGACTGGGGTACAACACCGACGGGAGATCACTCCTGCTGTCGCATCCTGTCCCAAAGGAAAAGGACCGGCAGGGCCATCAGGTGGAATATTATATGGGCATATTGAAGAGCATGAACTGGAGAGTGGAACCCAGGGATCCCCGCCTCCATGTGAATGGAAGCAAGGTATCCGCCGCCCGTTCCCTTCTCCTGTCTTACGGTATTAAAAGAGACGATTTCCTTCTCGGCATGGCGCCCGGTGCAACGTATGGCCCTGCCAAGCGGTGGCCGCCCGAGAAATTCGCTGCAGTCGCCGATATGGCTGCCGAGAAATGGGGGGCAAAGGTGGTGGTTATGGGGAGCGGCAACGAACAGACCATCGGAGATGCGGTGGTTCTTGCCATGAGATCTCCGGCCCTCAATCTGTGCGGCAAAACAAGCCTGGGGGAAGCCGCTGCGGTGATTCAACAGTGCAGGGCTTTCCTTACCAATGACTCCGGGCTCATGCATCTTGCCGCAGCCCTGGATGTCCCCACTGTGGCTGTTTTTGGCTCTACGGATCCCACAGCAACCGGGCCTCGGAGCGAAAAGGCCAGGGTGGTCAGACATCCCATGGAGTGCTCTCCATGTCTTAAGCCCGAGTGTCCGGAGGGCTGCCCCTGCCTCAAGTCCATTCAACCCGATGAGGTGTGGAAGGAGCTGGTGTCGTGCCTCAGGAGCACATGAGGCGGAGCTTGCATCGGATGAGGCGAGAACAGTTATTGTGGGACACTCGTATCCAGAGTCATTGATCCGGTATAGATTCCCGGCAGAGGACAATTTGAAGCGACCCGCTCTATTCCTTGATCGAGACGGCACCATAAACGAGCAGATGGGGTACATCAATCATGTGCGCCGGTTCGTAGTTCTCCCCCGGGTCGCAGAGGCCGTGCGGCTGTTGAACAGCAACGGATTTCTTGCCATCGTAGTCTCCAACCAGTCGGGAGCGGCCAGAGGCTATTTCCCGCCCTCGCTGATCGATACGATGCACGAACTCCTGAATACGGCACTCATGCGCAGGCAGGCGAGGCTGGACGGAATCTTTTACTGTCCCCACCACCCCAGGGGCATCGTCCCGGAGCTCAGCGTGGATTGCGATTGCAGAAAGCCGCGAACCGGGCTTATTGCCCAGGCATGCAGCCGTTTTGACATCGACATGAGCCACTCCTATGTGGTAGGAGATAGGTGTCTTGACATTGAGCTTGCCCACCGCTGCGGCATCGATGGCGTGCTCGTGAAAACAGGATATGGCCGGGGGGAGGTCGAATACGTCCTTCCTTCCAGAGCGGAAAAACCCCTTTACATCGCAGAAGATCTCCATGATGCAGTTCTCTGGATTCTGGAAAAAGAGAAGCCCGGTTTCGCTCAGTGAGATCCGGTCCATTCTCATCGTGAAGCTGAGCGCCATTGGGGATGTGGTACACACCCTGCCCCTGCTTGAGGTCCTGAGGAAAAATCTCCCGGATGCGCGAATTGACTGGCTCATCGAAGAGGAAGCTTCCGAGATCATAAAGGGCCATGCCGCGCTGAATCGGGTCATCGTCTCGCGCAGGAAGCTGTGGCAAAAAAACTTCGTCGGCAGCGGACGGAGAGCCGCCACCCTCAAAGAGATTATGAGTTTTCTCAAAGAACTCCGCTCCGAACAGTACGACCTGGTCATAGACATTCACGGCTTGTTCAAGAGCGGCCTTCTCACCGGGCTGGCAAGGGGGCGAAGGAAGATCGGCTTTACCTGGGCCAGGGAGGGAAGCACCCTTTTTCTCTCAGAGCCGCCCTTTTTCGAAGACCAGTACCGGCAGCATGCCATAGAAAGGTACCTGAAGACCGTGAATATCCTCGGATGTGATGTGGCCTCATGGAACGGCCGCATTCCCGTGGATGACTCGCACCGAAAAACGATGGATCGACTTTTTCGTAAGAACGATCTGAACGGCAAGAGGATTGCCGCTATAAATCCGATGGCCAAATGGGACACGAAGTTGTGGGAACCCGATAGATTTTCACGGCTCGCAGATCGTATCCTTGAGGAATTGGGTATGAGAGTCCTTTTCACCGGCAGCAAACACGATGAACCCATCATCCAGGAAATTTGCAGCGGCATGAGGAATGAAGGGGCGGTCAATCTGGCCGGGCAGATTGGACTCAAGGAGCTTGCCGCTCTTTACACCCGCTGCGATGTCCTGATCACGACAGATACCGGGCCCATGCATATCGCAGCAGCCATGAATTGCCCGGTTATCGCTCTATTCGGTCCCACAGCGCCCTGGCGAACCGGTCCTTACGGCAATGGACACAAGGTCATTCGGGAGGATCTGGGATGCAGTCCGTGCTTCAAGAAAACGTGCTCCCATAAGACATGCATGAAGGGGATCACGGTGGGCCGGGTCTTTTATGCCTTGATGAAACAACTCGATCACAAAGCCCCTGAAAAAATCCGAATCGCCGGGCATCGGCGCGGTTCTCTCCGGGCTCTGCGCTAAATACTCATCCCTCCGACGTATCCGCAAAAACCCAGATTTCTCCCGCAGTTTATCCCGCGCGAGTCGCGGGGGGCCGAAATGACAGGTGCGCTATGATCCTTTATCGGGTTTCATTATCGATCAATCTTGCCGCGTCGTCGGCAGGCGGCTGAACTCTGAACACTGAACGCTGAACGCTGATATACTCCTCCTTACCCAGGTAGAACCTGTCCGGTGAAAGTAAGGCCCAACTTGACACACGGCCCCTGTCTCTCTAAGATCAGGATTTAAGACCCATTCGAGCCGAAAGGAGAAAGCTTATGGCCATCAGCAAGGAGTTGCTGGAAATCCTGGCCTGCCCCAAGTGCAAAGGCGACATCTATCTTACGGAAAATGGCGATGGCCTGATCTGCGACAAGTGCAGGCTCCTCTACGAGATCAGAGACGACATCCCTATTATGCTTATTGATGAGGCCAAACCCCTGGACAGGTAATTACCCCTTCAGGGAGTCCATCATGGGAACAAGCTCTATTTCGCCGGTTAATGAAGACAGAGCGTTGAAGCTCAGCGATAAAAAGGTAGGTCGCCTGCTTGAGGCATTCCGGCGGTTGGACCTGGAGGGAACCGACGAAGGGAGTGTTTTCGGGGACATCAAGTCCCTCTATTCCACCCTTGCCGAGGAGCAAAAGGAGTTTTTTTTCACCGCGATGCTTCACGAGATCGAGATCTCCAAGAACGGGCTTACCGATCTCCTGGAGCAACTGCTCGCATCCGATCACAAGAACCCTGAATGGCCGAAGTGGATTTCGAATCTCAGGGATCGCATCCAATCTCCGCGGCTGAATATCTTTCGAAAGATCTCTCATCAGGCGGGCGGTCTCAAGTTCCTGCTGGATTTCAGGGGCGATGTCCTCTCGACACAGCGTTTTTCAAGGGCCGACCTCAGCCCCCTGGACAGGGACATGGTGATCCTGTTCGAACTCCTGTTCCAGGGCGGATTCCTCTATCTTGAAGAGATCACCTTTGATTCCTCCTACAGGCAGATCGAACTGATCAAGAACAGCGATCTCGTCCACCCCATGGCTCACATCGAGGAGATGGGTCTTCGACTGGGAAACGACAGGAGATGTTTTGCCCTCTATCACCGGCTGATGCCTTATGAACCGGTCGTATTCATAGAGGTCGCCCTGACCAGGGGTATTGTGAGGCATATTTCCGAAATCATCGATGCCGACTCGGTGCGTGCGGGACATGGAGATGCGGATACGGCCATGTTCTACTCCATCAACAACACCCAGCAGGGGCTTTCCGGTTTGAGGCTCGGAAAGATGCTCATCTACAGGGTAGTGGATTCCCTGAAAAGAGAGATGGAAAACATCAATACTTTTGCTACACTTAGTCCTCTCCCGGGTTTCTGGAAAAACTATCTGTCCCCTATTCTCCAGGGGAATGACGACTTCTTCCTGAAACCTGGAGATGTCCACTCCTACTTCCCCGGCAGGCACGTGCGAAGGATTCTGGAAAACGCTTCTTCGAAGAAAAATGGAGAGAACGATTTCAACAGCGCTCTCTTATTGCTGCTTTCCAATGAAGGGTGGGCCGCGAGCGATGAGTGGAAAAAAATTCTGCAGCCCCCGCTGACCAGGATTGCGCACATATACGTCTCCAGAGAAAAAAACCGCGAGATGAAACCCTTGAATGCGGTTGCGAATTTTCACATGGAAAACGGCGCCACGGTTTCCAGGTCCAACATCAATTTCCTCGGCAATCCTTCCACCAGGGGGCTACGTGATTCCTGCGGTATCATGGTCAACTACATTTACACGACCGGATGGCTGAATCAGATCAGGGGGTCCTTCCGATGGCTGGAAAAATTGGAGATAAGATCCATATTCTCCCGCAACCGGTGAGGGAGAAAAATCGGGAAGCGGATGGGAATCGTTACTCCGGCTTCCGAATTCCCACTTTCGCCTTTCTTCTGTGTCTTTCCGCTTGACAGGCCGGAAGCTTGTCCACTATAGTCATTTTATAGCTAAATAATAGCCACCCCAGCAATTTTTCAATCATCGACCAAGGAGGTCAGGCCATGAGTATCTTCGACGAAATCGCCCGAATCGTCGGACCTGAGAACATCTCCACCGAACGCATCGAGTGCCTCTGCAATTCCAGGGACATGTCCGTCCATCAAGGCATCGCTGAAGCGGTGGTTTACGCCAGAACCACGGAACAGGTGTCCGCCATCATGAAGCTGGCCCACAGGGACAAGGTTCCCGTGACCCCACGAGGTTCTGGCACCAGCACCACGGGCGCCGTTCTTCCGGTGCGAGGGGGGATCCTGCTGGATCTTCACCTGATGAACAAAATCCTGGAAATAAACAAGCAGGATTTCTATGCGCGGGTCGAGCCGGGCGTAATCTGCATGCAGCTCAATACGGTTCTGGGCAAGGAAGGGCTCATGTTTCCGCCGAACCCCGGGAGCGAGATCATTGCGACGATCGGCGGCATGGTGTCGACAAACGCGAGCGGGCACAGGGCGGTCAAATACGGAACCACCAAGGACTATATCAAGGGCCTCAAGGTCGTACTTGCGGATGGAACCATCATCGAGACCGGGGGCATCACTCCGAAGACTTCGCTCGGATATGACCTTACCCGGCTTTTCTGCGCTGCGGAAGGAACCCTTGGGATCATCACGGAGATCATCTGCAAGCTGGAACCCAAGCCTGAGTATGGCGCGCTCGCTCTCGCCGTTTTCGGCGATGTCAATGCCGCAGGCGATGCGGTGACGGAGGTGACCACCTCCGGGATCAAGCTGGCTGGCTGCGAGATCATGGACAAGTTCAGCCTCAAGGTGGTTGAAAAGGCGCTCGGCAAGGACGTGAGCAAGATCGAAGCCCTTCTCATCATGGAAGCGGACGGGAACAAGGAAGTCGTGGTCCGCGATATGAACAGGATCGGCGAGATCTGCAAGAAATACCATGTGCAGGAATACGAATGGACCGATGTGCCTGCGCGCAGGGAAGAGATGATGAGGGCGAGGGGGGGATTGGTTCCCACACTTTCACGCATCAAGCCGGGGAACCGTCTCGTGGCCATTACAGAGGACCTGGGCGTTCCTTCGACAAAAATTCCGGAGACGATCCGGAGGGCTCAGGAGATCTCCAAGAAGTACAATATCATCATCGCAACCTTCGGGCATGTAGGTGACGGTAACGTGCACACTACCTTTGTGTGCGATGTGAGAAACCGCGAAGACTGGAACCGTTTGAAGCCCGCTGCCGAGGAACTGGTCAAGACGGCTCTCGAGATGAAGGGCACATTGAGCGCCGAGCACGGGACCGGGCTCACACGCTCCCCGCATATCGAGCTTCAGCTCGGTCCTGCAATGGAGGTAATGAGAAAGGTCAAACAGGCCCTGGATCCGGACGGGATACTGAACCCCGGGAAGATGGATCTCGAAAAAGGCAAGAAGACCGATCTCTATGACCATTTCGCCTTTCAGCCCCTCATTGACAATCCTCAGGGCGTCAACTCCTATGGCAAGGACGTCGACGATGAGGTGCTGGCCTGCATCCATTGCGGCTTCTGCAGGCTTGGATGCCCAACCTTTAGCGTAAGCCAGAAGGAATCCAGAAATGCCCGCGGGAGAAATGCCCTGGCCTTCTACCTGCTGAACGGAACCATCGAGCCGTCAAAGGAACTTTCCGAGGCCTTTTACACCTGCACCACCTGCCAGGCCTGCACCTACTTCTGCCCCGCCAGGATCAAGGTGGACGAGATCGTGGAAGGCGTCAGGAAGAAGATGTACAAAGCGGGATTCGTGCCCGAAGGGATACTTGGGGTCAGGGAAAACATCCTGAAGACAGGAAATGTGTTTGCGAGCGCCAAGGCCGAGCGGATCTCCATTTATCCTCCTTCTCTCAAGGAAAAAGCGAAGAAAGGGGAACTGAAGTCAAAGGCCTCTACGCTCCTGTTCATGGGCTGCGTGCCGAGTTACCTGGATATGAAGATGGTGCCGAGCCTGCTGAAACCCCTCGATGCAGCCGGGGTGGATTATACGACGCTTTCCACTGAAGAGGGCTGCTGCGGGTTCCCGCTTTACCTGATGGGGGCCGGCGATTTCGAAGATCACGCAAAAAAGACCATCGAGAAGATCAAGGCTACCGGGGCCAAGGAACTGGTTACGCCCTGCGCCGGCTGTTTCAAGACCTTCAAGAAGATCTACCCCAAAGTGGCGGATATGGGAATCGAGGTTTACCACTCCATCCAGTATTTCGACAAGCTGATCAAGGAGGGGAAGCTCAAGTTCAAAACCGATGCGGCTCAGAAGATTACGTACCACGACCCGTGCGATATCGGCAGAGCGTTCCAGATCTTCGAAGAACCCCGTAACATCCTGAAGGCCATCCCGGGGGTGGAATACGTGGAGATGGCCAGGAACAGACTCCAGGCCCGTTGCTGTGGAAGCGGCGGCGGCGTGAGTGCCTACGTCCCCGAGATGTCAGCGCAGATTGCCGCGGAGAGGGTGAGGGATGCCCTGGCCGTGGGCGCCGAGGTGATTGTCTCGGGCTGCGCAGCATGCAAGGACAACCTGAGAAAAGGGGCAAAAGCCATACCCAAAGGCGAGCGCGGAAAGATCAAGGTGATGGATATCACCGAAATCGTCGCCTCGGCAATGGAGTAAACATAGGTCTCATAGGACCTATATGACCTATATTTTTCCCAATTCGATCATTTGAAAGGAGGACCGGGACATGTTGTCGAGCAGATGGATGCATGCAGGGACTGTGCTCAAGATGAATGCCATCAACTATCCTGACAAATTAGGATGGCAAGACAAACTCCATGAATATACCTTTAAACAGTGGAACGACCGGGCCTGCCGCCTGGCCAACGGTCTTATCGATCTGGGCGTCAAGCACAAGGACACCTTTGCCGTGATCGCCTTCAACCGGGGCGAATGGATGGATATCTATGCGGGATGCGCCAAAGGTGGGCAGTCCATTGTGCCGCTCATGTTCAGGCTGGCGCCGCCCGAGATCGAATACATTGTCAAACACTCCGAAGCCAAGGCCCTCATCGTTGAAAAACCTTTCGTCGATCTGATCAACGGCATCAAGAAGAATCTGGCCATTCCGAAGAACGGCTACATCTACCTGGGGGAAGGTCCAGCGCCCGAGGGATATATCCATTACGAGGAGTGGCTCAAGAAGTCCTCCCCCAACGAAGTACGTTATGAAGTGGATGGGGACGACACCTGGACGGTCATGTACACCTCCGGAACCACCGGCAGGCCCAAAGGCGTTATCCGGACGCACGAAAGCTACATGGCCCAGTATTACCTGAACGACATCAACATGGGGGTCCGGCCCACCGACAAGGTGATGCTGGTCATGCCCATGTGTCATGTGAATTCGATATTCTACTCTTTCCCCTACACGCTGGTAACCGCCCCTGTATTCGTCTACAACATGGTGAGCTTCGACCCGGTCGATCTTCTCAAGACCATCGAGAAGTACAAAATCACCTTCACCTCCCTTGTCCCCACCCACTACATCATGATGCTTTCCCTGCCTGATGACGTGAAGGGGAAGATCGATGTCTCCTCCATCCGGCAGCTGCTGATCTCTTCGGCGCCCGCCAGGAAGGAAACGAAGCTCGCGATCATGGAGTATTTCAAGAACGCCGAGCTCTGGGAGGCATACGGGTCCACTGAAGGCGGGCTCGTCACCCTGCTCCGCCCCGAAGATCAGTTGACGAAACTCGGTTCCATCGGAAAAGAGATCTTCGGCACGGACCGGATCAAGATTCTGGACGAGAACAGAAAAGAGGTGCCGGATGGACAGGTGGGCGAGCTCTTCTACAGAACCCCCATGTTGTTCAAGGAATACCTCAAGGAGCCGGAGAAGAGCAAACAGGCCTTTGTCGGGGAATGGTCCTCTGCCGGGGACATGGTAAGGCGCGACGAGGACGGGTACTATACCCTGGTCGATCGTAAGGCCAACATGATCATCACCGGCGGCGAGAATGTCTATCCCTCCGAGGTGGAGGGAGCCATAGGCTCTCACAGCGCAGTGAGGGACGTGGCCGTCATCGGCATTCCCGATACCAAGTGGGGGGAGGCTGTGAAAGCCGTTATCGTGCTCAACGGCGGGTTCGAGCCGAGCGAAAACCTGGCCAAGGAGATCATGGAATCGACCAAAAACAAGATTGCAGGATTCAAGCGGCCCAAAACGGTCGATTTCATCAAGGATGAAGATATGCCGAGAACGCCCACAGGAAAGATCCTCCACAGGATTCTGAGGGAAAAGTACGGCAAGTGGAGCGACCATAAATAGAACTCATTTGACTGGAGGAAACCCACATGTTGACCAAAGCGTTTATCCCTTACGGTGGCTATTATTCATCTCCCTTCTGCCGCTGGCAGGGGAGCATGGCGAACGAGAACGCCATCTCGCTTGCGGCGAAAACGGCGAGGAACTGGTTTCTGAACAAAAAACTGGATCCGACCGTGCTGGAATACATGTATTTCGGCATCACCATTGCCCAGTATCAGTTGTTCTACAGCCACACCTGGGCCGCGGCCATGCTCGTCGATAATGCCAAACCGCTTCCGGCACTCATGGTCCATCAGGCCTGCACCACCTCGACCACATGCATCCATCTTGCAGCCGTAAATATCGAGGCAGGCACTTATCAAACCGCCTATGCCCTCATGGCAGACCGCTGCTCCAACGGGCCGCACACCATCTGGCCCAATCCACTCGGTCCGGGCGGCGAGGTCATCTCCGAAAATTGGCTGATGGACAACTTCAACCGCGATCCGAACGCCGGATTGAAGATGGTACAGACGGCCGAGAATGTGGCCAAGGAGGCCGGGATCACCAAAGAGGAATGCGATGCCGTGACATTGCGGCGATACCAGCAGTACGCGGACGCAATCGCCAACGACAGGGCTTTCCAGAAGAGATACATGTTCCCGGCAGAGGTCGTCCTTTCCAAGAAGAAGACCCTCCTCATCGAGACCGATGAAGGGATCATGCCCACCACTGCGGAAGGACTTGCCAAACTGAAACCGGTCGAACCGGGCGGGGTGATCAGCTTCGGCGCTCAGACCCATCCCGCAGACGGCAACGCCGGATTCATCATCACCACAAGGGACAAGGCCAAGGCGCTGAGTGCGGATCCCAAGATCGAAGTCCAGATCCTCTCCTATGGTTTTGCGAGGGAAAAGCGAGGCTTCATGGCCGCGGCCCCTGTTCCGGCCGCCCGGATGGCCCTTCAAACCGCAGGGCTGAAAATTGGCGACATGAAGGTGATCAAGACCCACAATCCCTTTATCGTCAATGACATCAACATGGCCAAGAAGTTGGGCAATGACGTCATGAAGATGAACAACTACGGCTGCTCCCTGGTGTACGGCCATCCACAGGGCCCCACCGCGGGAAGACTTATTGCAGAGCTCATCGAGGAACTCGCAATCCTGGGCGGAGGCTATGGTCTTTGGGCCGGGTGCGCTGCAGGCGATACCGGCGCTGCCATGGTCTTCAAGGTAGGCTAGAACAAAGGTTTGCTCAGTCTAAGGCCGCTTCGCTGAAAATGCGAGGCGGCTTTTTTTTCGATGACCGCGATTGCTGCAGTATGGAGGAGCGAGCTCCTGATCGCGATCCTCAACATGGAATGGCAACCGGGAGGTTGCTTCTACAGAAAGAGCACAAAGTACCAAGATCCGGAAGATTACAGAAGACTCGAATCTATAAAGTCCATGTTCAGCTTCTTGAGGATTCTTACCATGTTGTTCAGCTGGACCTCCACGGTCCCTTCATACATCTCCACGATCCGGTTGTCCCTGTATCTTCTTTCCACGTCCTGTTCCAGGAAATAGCCGTACCCTCCAAAGACCGTGATCGTCTCATCGATGATCTTCTTGGCCGTTTCCGGCACATGATGTTTGACCATGGATGTAAAAAGAGGAAGAGTGGCAAGATCCTTCTCGTTCTTCTGATCGCACATCCACGCCGCGAAGTAGGTGAGATATTTGACCGACATGAGTTGGCTCCAGAGCCTTCCGAGCCTGTGTCCTATCGCCTGAAAATCGATAATCGGCTTTTGAAACTGTCTTCTCTCCCGTGCATGGTTAAGGGCTTTCAGAAACGCTCCCTCGGCGTTGCCGAGCGCCTGCGCCGCGATCTCAATCCGGCTTTCATCGAGGAACCCAAGGACGGTGTTGAGCCCCTTTCCACGCTCGCCGACGATGTTTTTCTTCGGCACCTTGAGCTCGTGAAATACGAGCTCACCGCTCGAAGTGGTCCGGATACCCATCTTGTGCGGGATTTCGTTGATCTCCAGCGACCCGGACAGCCGGGAGGAAGGGTCCTTTTCCACGAGGACGGTTGTCATGCCTTTTCCCGGCGCCGCATCCGGGTCATCCTGGGCCAGGACGATGAAATAGTCCGCGTAAGCCGCATTGGTGGTGAAGATCTTGGTCCCGTTCAGGACGAAGCCATCCGACTTTTCAACCAGAGTCGTCTCCATTCGTGTGAGATCGCTCCCGTGGTCCGGTTCCGTGAAGCAGACGCCGCAGATCCAGTCCCCCCTGGTTATCGGAGTCAGATATTTCCGGCGCTGCTCCGCAGTTCCGAAGATCCTTACGATCTTTGCAGGGAGGTAGGCAAGATGAATCGCCATGCCGATTCCTGAGTCCGCCTTGCAGAACTCCTCGACGATCAGGACGTTTTCGAGCACCCCCATCCCGCCGCCGCCGACTTCTTCCGGGTAATCCATCCCGACGAAGCCGAGCCCTCCCGCCTTCTTGTACAACTCGCGAGGGAAACGGTGATTCAGCTCGCATTCGTGCGCCACTTCAGGCTTGAATTCCCCCTTTGCAAATTCCGCGGCTGCCTTTTTGATATCCTGCTGCTCCTTGGACAAGGAAAAATCCATTCCACCACCTCCATTGGGTATAGGATGCCGTCATCGACTTTATCACCTGAGTCTCCCGTCTATGAAATGCAGTGAGTAAGGATCCGGGCCCGTAGGATCAGCTTTGGTTATCCCCGGAGGAGATTCAATTTTGATGAACCCGTAAAAAGTTGAAAATACCCTTTTTTCGTCATCCCGGCCCCGCATCAAGTGCGGGGCCGGAATGACGACTTCTTACGATATTGTCAATTTTGATACTCCCGTAAAAAGTCTGTTGAGCGTACCTGTCATTTCGACCGAGGGGAGAAATCTGGTCTTTGAGTCGTTCTATGGGGCCAAGATCTCTCCCCCGGCGGTTGCCCCGGACCTGATCCGGGGGTTCGCCGGGCTCGAAATGGCAGAGGAGTGGACCTTTGTGCCGGCACGATTTGGTTGCTCATAATACAAGCCCTCAGCGCACTGTCAATGTTTATCAGATCCAACCAACTTTCACTGGAAGTATCTCTTCTTGTTGGGTATCATCTCCGGTCATGAGCAAAGGCAATAAAAGCCCGAGAAAAAGTTGTGTCCGCTGCGGCGAGTGCTGTCTCGGTTCGAGTCCTTCGCTGCACATCAAGGACCTGCCCCTCCTGGAGACAGGAGTCATCCCGAGAAAGGCCCTCTTCACCGTAAGAAAAGGAGAAACGGTCTGGGACAATATTTCGCGGCGCGTCACGGTCGCCGACCGGGAGATGATCAAGGTCAGGGAGAGGGAAGAGAGCGGCAAAGGATGTGTGTTTTATGATGAAGCCGGGAAGGCTTGCAGCATCTACCTCCATAGACCCGCTCAATGCTCGGCAATGAAGTGCTGGGATCCTTCCGATTTTCTAAAGGTCTACTCCAGTCCGAAGCTGGAGAGGAGCCATCTCCTTTCCGGAGGCGCCCTGACCTTGATCGCGGAGCACGAAAAAAGGTGTGCTTACGGAAAGCTTGAGGATCTGGTCGCGCAAATCCGGGATAATGGAGAGGAGTCTGTTCGGGAGATCCTGAACATGTTGAGGTTCGATTCTGATTTGAGGCCTATGGCATCTGAAAAGCTCGCCATCGAAAGCTCCGAATTGGACTTTCTTTTCGGCAGGCCGCTGACCCGGACCATACGAAAATATGGGCTGACGGTCATTCAGCAGTCGGATGACTCCTTCCTTCTCACCTCGTCGGCATGTCAGCAGGAGGAGAGAGGATGACGACGGACTGCGTGCTCGGGATTGATATCGGTTCCGCGAGCTCAAAAGGGGTTCTTTTGAGAGACCGGGCGGTGATCGGCTCTTGTACGCGCCCGTCCGGAGGCAGTTTTCAATATTCCGCCGAGAAGATCCGGGAGATCCTGCTTCGGTCCGGCGGTCTGTCTTCAACGGGAATAGCACGCACTGTCGCAACCGGATATGGGTCCCAGCAGGTTCTCTACGCGGACGAAGTCAGAACGGAAATCTCCTGCCACGCAAAAGGCGCCTTTTTTCTGCTTCCTTCGGTGAGGACCGTTATCGATGTGGGAGACCTGTACAGCAAAGTCTTTCGCCTCGATGGGGAGGGCAATGTGGCGCAGTTCGTTTTGAGCGGAAAATGCGCCGGCGGAAGCGGCAGGCTGCTCCAGATCATTGCAAGGGTTCTGCAGCTCAAGGTGGAAGAGATCGGCGAGATCTCACTCAGGTCGAAAAAGAGAGTCGACTTCAGCACGGGCTGCGTGGTCTTTGCCGAGTCCGAAGCGGTCTCCAGGATCGCAGAGGGGGCAACGAAGGAGGATCTCCTCGCCGGGATCCACCATGCCCTGGCGTCCCAACTGAACAGCCTTGCGGACAGAGTGACGGTTGATATGGATCTCGCCATGGTTGGAGGGGGCGCGAAGGATATCGGTCTTGTCAGAGCCATGGAAGAGATCAGGGGCCATCGGGTTCTTGTCCCTGCCGACCCTCTCATTACCGCCGCATTGGGTGCTGCCCTCTTCGCCGCAGGTTGCTGAATTGGAGTCTTCCCGGATTGGAATGCGACATCTTCCGCTGATGTCACCGCTGCATCAGAGACGGAAAACTTGATAATGGATATGAAAAGAACTATTTTGGACTGAATTCTTCTCTTTCCGTATTGATAAAACCATAAACTGCGGAGGGCGCTATGCCGAAGTACGTCTATTTTTTTGGCGGTGGAAAAGCGGACGGCAATGAGTCCATGAAAAACCTTCTTGGCGGTAAGGGAGCCAATCTGGCTGAAATGGCCGGACATCCTGACTTGCGACTTCCCGTGCCGCCGGGTTTCACCATCACCACCGAGATCTGCAACCTGTATTACAAGCTGGGTCGCAAATACCCCAAAGAGCTGAAACCCAGTGTGGATGAAGCCTTGACGAGAGTCGAGAAACTCATGGGGAAAAAATTCGGCGGCGTCGAGAACCCGCTGCTGGTCTCTGTTCGTTCCGGGGCTCGCAGCTCCATGCCCGGCATGATGGACACGGTGCTCAATCTCGGCCTGAACGACGATACTATCAAGGGGCTGATCGCAAATACGAACAACCCGCGCTTTGCCTATGACGCCTATCGCCGCCTCATCATGATGTATGCGGACGTGGTAATGGAAAAGGCCGAAGGAATCGAGCCCAAGGACGGCAAGGGGATCCGCAAGGTCCTCGAGGAGCGAATGGATCAGCTCAAGAGGCAGAGAGGCTACAAGCTCGATACCGAAATCAATGTGGACGACCTTAAGGATCTGGTACAGGACTTCAAGCACATCGTCAGGGAAGAGATGGGCAAACCCTTCCCCGAAGAGCCTCGCGAGCAGCTCTGGGGAGGCATCGGGGCGGTGTTCATGAGCTGGAACGGCAAACGGGCCGTGGAGTACCGCCGCATCGAGAAGATCCCGGGTGATTGGGGCACCGCAGTCAACGTGCAGGCCATGGTATTCGGAAACATGGGGAACGACTCCGCCACCGGCGTGGCCTTTACCCGAAATCCTGCAACCGGAGAGAACAAGTTTTACGGTGAATATCTGGTAAACGCCCAGGGCGAGGACGTCGTGGCCGGCATACGAACCCCGGCGCCGATAAACGAGTCTTCCATGAACGACCAGAGCCGCCATCTTCCAAGTCTCGAAAAATCCATGCCTCATCTTTATAAGGAACTGGATGACATGCAGCGCAGGCTCGAGAAGCATTATAGAGACCTGCTCGATATCGAGTTCACCATCGAGAAGGGCGTCCTCTACATGCTTCAATGTCGTGTGGGCAAACGCAACGGTGTTGCCGCTGTCCGAATGGCGACCGAGATGCATAAAGAGCGTTTGATCGACGCTGCCACGGCGGTGTCGCGCGTGAAGCCCAACCAGCTCGTCGAGTTGCTGCTTCCCATGATCGATCCCAAAGCCGAACTGACCACCAAACCCATTGCCAAAGGGCTTCCTGCGGGACCCGGCGGGGCCAAGGGTCGAGCGGTTTTCACGAGCGAGTCGGCGGTGGAATGGGCCTCCAGGGGCGAGAAAGTCATCCTCGTTCGCGAAGAAACCTCCCCCGAAGATGTGGACGGCATGCACAAGTCCCAGGCCGTGCTCACGGCCAAGGGCGGCATGACGTCCCATGCAGCGCTGGTAGCCCGCGGCTGGGGCAAGTGCTGCATCGTGGGCTGCTCCGATATCGAGATCGGTCAGGACAACAAGTCCTTCTCCACTGCGGACGGCGTGAAGGTATCCGAAGGCGACTGGATCTCCCTCAACGGCACCAAAGGTCTGGTATACGTGGGGGAGATGCCCCTCGTGGACATCGACCTGGAACGAAACAAGAGCTACGCGGATCTGCAAAAGCTCGTGGACAAATTCCGCAGGCTCAAGGTTCGCACCAACGCCGATACCCCCCGCGATGCGGCAAAGGCAATCGAGTTCGGGGCTGAGGGCATCGGTCTCTTCCGTACCGAGCACATGTTTTACGGCGAAGGCAGCGACCAGCCGCTTTTCCTGCTGCGAAAGATGATCATGAGCAGCACGCTCGAGGAGCGGCGCAAGGCCCTGGACGAGCTTTTCCCCTATGTGAAGAAGGACATGAAGGCCACGATGGAGGTGATGGACGGCAGGCCGGTCACCATTCGCCTCCTGGACCCGCCGCTTCATGAATTCGTTCCTCACAGCAGGGAAAGACTGGAGCACCTGGCCCAGGAACTTGGTGTGAGCCAGGACGAGCTGCAGAAAAGGGCCGAGGGTCTGCACGAAAACAATCCCATGCTCGGCCATCGAGGAGTGCGGCTGGGCGTCACTTATCCCGAAGTCACCGAAATGCAGGTTCGCGCCATCCTTGAAGCCGCCGGGGAGCTGATCAGCGAAGGCAAGAAGGCATTCCCGGAAATCATGGTCCCCGTGACCTGCACGGTCAGCGAAATGGACAATCAGAAAGCGCTGGTCGACAGGGTGTACAAGGAAGTTCAGCAAAAGCTGAACATGAAAAAAATCCCCTACCTCTACGGCACTATGATCGAGATTCCGCGCGCAGCCCTTACCGCGGCCAAAATGGCCCAGACCGCCGAGTTCTTTTCCTTCGGGACGAACGATCTCACCCAGATGGGCTTCGGCTTCAGCCGGGACGATATCGGCTCATTCCTGCCGGATTACCTCAAAAGCAAGATCCTTCCCGACGACCCTTTCCAGACCATCGACCAGGAAGGGATCGGTGAGCTGATTCGGTTTGGGATCGACCGCGGCCGTTCGACACGCCCCAATCTCAAGGTGGGCATCTGCGGGGAGCATGGCGGGGATGCGGATTCAGTCAAGTTCTGCCACCGGGTCGGGATGGATTATGTATCCTGCTCGCCTTTCCGCGTGCCCATTGCAAGGCTCGCCGCTGCACAGGCGGCAATCGAGGAGACGGCTGCGAAAGAAAAGCCAAAGCCTTCCTCCAGGAGGTCGGCGTTGAGGGTTGTGCCTCCAAGGAAGCAGGCGGCTGCAAAAAAACCGGCAGGCAAAGGGAACACGACGAAGAAATCACCGGCGCGGAAAGCCGCTGCTAAACCGGCGGCGAAAAAAGCTGCTGCAAAAAAATCGGCGCCCAAAAAGAGTGCCTCCAAAAAGGCTCCGCCAAAGAAGGCGGCATCGAAAAAGGCGGCCTCCAAGAAATCCAGGAAATAACCATCAACCTGGAACCATTCGGGGATTCGGGCCATTCCTCTCCGAGGAGTTGCCCGCAATCCCCGTTTTCGGTTCAAAACGGTTGATCGTGCCCCAAAAACAGCGTATCCTTCAAAGAAACTCTGATACTTCTCACCTCACCCTGGTCCCCTTCTGAATGGATAAATTGCCGTCGGTCGTGTTAACCCTTTCTAAGGTGGTGAATTGATATGGATACACATAAAACTCAACTCACCGTTCTTGACCAGATAGCGGATGCCGATAAGGTCAGGAGAAAAATCATCGACGCGGCAAGCGCCCTGTATGTCAAGAAAGGCTTCAATGCAACATCAATTGAGGAAATCTCCGAAGCAGCGGGAGTGAGCCTGCCGGTCACCTATCGTTACGTCAAGAAGAAATCGGAGATCATGCGGATGATCATGGAAGATATGTTGAACAGCTTCCGTGAGAATCTCCTCATGATGATCGATGGAATCGATGACCCCGTAGAAAAACTGGATATTGCCGCAAGGCTCTATTTCAAGGTGGTGGAGCAGCAGAGGCAGAAGGCCCTGCTGATGTACCAGAAATCCAACTCCCTTGATAAGGCCTCCAGGGCCCGCATCATGGAACTGGAGGTGGAAGTCAGCAAGATTTTTGGTGAAATGATCCAGGAGGGGATCGATTCAGGGGCTTTCAAGAAGGTGGATGTAGATCTGGCCGCCTACAACATCATTATGACCGCCCATATGTGGATACTGAAGCACTGGCACTTCAAGAAGCGGCTCACACTCGATACCTATATTGACCTTCAGTTGGCAACCATCCACAAGATGTTCAGATAACAGCGTTGTCAGACAATACTTGCCGGGGGGAGGATCTTCTCGCTCCTCCCGCTCTCCGGTTTAAAATCCTCCTCCTTGACGGCGCCGTGGCAAACTTCATTGTTTGGAATCCACCGATTTTCCGGATAACCCTGTGCTCCCCGGCTGTACACAAAGATACAGGATATTGCTGATCCACTTTGCGCCTCCCTGACGTTACCTTGAAGCTCGAAAGTATGGTCTCAGAGGGAGGTCGGCCATGACGATATTCATGATGTTCGGGAAGTATTCCCCGGAGGCGTTGAAAGGAATCAGCCCCGCTAGAACCGACAAAGCGGTTGAGCTGATAAAGAAAAACGGGGGAAAGGTTGTATCGATGTACGCAGTGCTCGGTGAACACGACCTGGTTTTCACTTTGGAGTTTCCTGATGCGGAAAAAGCGCTCGCAACCTCTGTTGCTCTGAACAAATTGACAGGTATTTCCTTTACAACATCACCCGTGGTTGAAGTGGAGAAGTTCGACAAGTTGATGGCCCAGGCGAAAAATATCTAAGAAACTCTCTACCGCACCCTTTCCAAGTCCTCCTTATGGTGCCATGGACAAACCCGCCATGGGCTGGTATACAAGTTTGTCCTAACCATCAATGCATGAGACAGGAGCGCGAGTTGGATATGAACATTATTATCCGCAATGAAATCGAGACGGACATCCAGGCGATATCAGAGATCACGAGAGCGGCTTTTGAGAATCTTCAAATTAGCCCATTGACCTCAGAGGATGCAGTCATGAAACCATGAGTTCCAAACAATTGGTGCCGACGTCGTTCACGCTGGCCGCCGAGAGGACGGACTTGTGAAAAAACAAGGTAAATGGTCAACCCTCATGCTGGTTCTCACCTTTCTGCTTGGAGCGAATGACTCGGTCGCTGCCGAGTCATTCTATGACCCCCTCGCGGTAACAGAAAATTTCACTCCTCAGACGCTTGATCTCACGGTCCATAATGGAGAGCTGAAACGCGACTTTCCCATCCGGGTCTACCTGCCGTCGGAAGAATCCTCCGCCCCGATTGTGCTCTTCAGTCATGGGCTGGGAGGGTCCCGTGAAGGAAGCGGTTATCTTGGCAAACATTGGGCCGCTCGCGGATATGTCGCAGTGTTCGTGCAGCATCCGGGCAGCGATACCTCGGTGTGGCGGGAAAACCCGGCGGAGGAGCGCATCGCCGTCATGAGACGGGCGGCCAGTCCGGACAATCTTCTGCTCCGGGTCAAAGACATTCACGGAGTTCTCGATCAGCTTGAACGGTGGGCTGATGACCCGGCTTCCGGATTGAGCGGGCGGTTGGATCTCAGACATGTTGGAATGTCGGGGCATTCCTTCGGCGCGCTGACCACCCAGGCCCTGAGCGGGCAGAGGTTTCCTATCGGAAGATTCGCCACAGATTCCCGCATCAAAGCCGCGCTCCTGTTCAGTCCCAGCTCTCCTCGCCGTGGCGACCCCGAAGAGGCATTCGACAATGTGAGCATCCCGTGGATGTTGATGACGGGCACCAGGGACGTTGCCCCCATCGGGGATGTGAATTTGGGATCCCGGCTCGCGGTGTTCCCGGCCTTGCCGCCGGGTGGCAAGTACGAGTTGGTCCTCTATGGCGCCGAGCATTCTGCATTTGCCGACCGTTCTCTGCCCGGCGATAGGGAAAATCGCAATCCGAATCATCACCGGGCAATCCTCGCTCTGAGCACGGCCTTTTGGGATGCCTGCTTGCGCGGAAGGACGGCGGCCAAAGATTGGCTTGATGGCGATGGCCCGCGCTCCGTGCTGGAAAAGCGGGACCGGTGGCAGGCAAAATGATATGAACAATCCTATCGAAAATCACGAGAACATCATTCAACTCGCCCTTTCCCTGGGCTTCGAATATGAAAAAACCATTACAGGCTGCTGCCAATGCACGATAGCGGCGATTCAGGATGCCATCGGGATACCGAATGATGCCGTTTTTAAAGCGGGAAGCGGCCTCACGGCCGGTGGCGGACTTTCCTGTCAAGGTTCCTGTGGAGGGTATACCGGTGGAGTCATGGTCATGAGCTCGCTGTTTGGACGGCGACGAAAGAACTGGAAGGATGACAAGAGCGAGAAGGATTGCGCGCACACGATGGCAAGGGTCCTGTTGGGTAAATTCCAACGCGAATATGGGAGCAATATCTGCGGAATCATCCATCGAAAGATCTTCGGCAGGGACTTTGATCTTATGCACGGTCCGGACAGGGAAGCCTTCGAAAAACTTGGAGCTCATGCGGACAAATGCACATCCGTCGTAGGAAGAGCCGCGGCCTGGGCCACCGAACTCATCCTGGAAGAGATGTCCAAAAGGCATTTGCGCCTGAGTGATCTCCAAAAAATCCAACTATCCGACACATAAAACAGGAGCGATGCTGGAGTGAAGGAAGTCTGGATTGCCATGGGTCTTACCCTGTTTGCAGGCCTGGCTACCGGAGTCGGCAGTGTAATCGCATTCACGGCCAAAAGAACCAACTATCGTTTTCTCTCCGTGGCAACGGGTTTCTCGGCAGGGGTGATGCTCTATGTCTCGTTCGTGGAGATTTTCTTCAAGGGTCTTGAATCTCTCACTGAACACTACGGCGATTACTGGGGACACTGGGTTAATGCGGCCTCGTTCTTCGGCGGCATGCTGGTGATTGGCGTGATCGACAACTTGATACCGGCAGCCAGGAACCCGCACGAGCCCCACACGGAAGATGAGTTAAAGCCGCTGCATAATGCATCGGCTCCGCTGCCCGATTTCGAAGCGGTGGCTGCATCTTCCGTAGCAGGACCGCCTGAAGGAATCCACGATCATAGCCGCCATCACCGGAACCTCATGCGGATGGGCTTGTTTACGGCTCTGGCAATCGGTATCCACAATTTCCCGGAGGGGTTGGCAACGTTCCTTGCCGCCATTCGGGATCCAAGCCTCGGTGTTGCGATTGCCGTGGCGATCGCGCTGCACAACATCCCCGAGGGGATCAGCGTTTCGGTGCCGATCTTCTATGCCACCGGAGACCGCAAAAAGGCCTTCACCTATTCCCTGCTCAGCGGCTTGGCCGAACCTGCGGGGGCTGCCATCGCCTATCTGGCGCTTCGTGTTTTCATAGGGGACGATTTCAGGTTGATGCCGCAGCAGATAATGGGGATACTCTTCGGCGGCATAGCGGGAATCATGGTATACATCAGTGTGGATGAATTGCTGCCGACAAGCCGGGCGTATGGGAAGGGACACGACAGTCTTCTTGGGCTGGTCGCGGGGATGCTTCTTATGGCTTTGAGCCTGCTGCTGATGAAATAGTGCCGGCGACAATGGCAACAGGAATGTGAAAACAAGATCTAAGGAGATTTCATTGTCCAGCATCTCGATAACTTACCCGACATGGATGACTGAGTGGATGGAAGCGCAGGAAGTCATCCTTTGGGGTGGGGCGGATCTTCGGGGTTTTTCCACGCCCATGGATCGAACGGGAAAAGGATTTCCTTTCGCTGTTTCCATGGCGATCCCTATGGATCCTCAAGTAATGGCCGGCATTCAGAACGGACCCAACCAAAAGTATGCTGACGAGTATGCAAGGGTGAACAAGCATATCAATGAACTCTCAGTGGCGTTATCGGACCTGATCGTTCACAGAGGTTTTCGATCAAAGCCGCTGGCCGCCTCCGAGCGTACCGATTTTGTAAACGTCAAGGGGGACTTCCCGCACAAGACGGCAGCAACAAGAGCGGGCTTGGGCTGGGTAGGCCGGCATTGTCAACTCATTACACGCCCATTCGGCCCGTGGATTCGATTGGGAACTGTTTTCACCGATATCGAGCTTCCTTGTGGACCGGCAACAGAGAAAAGTCACTGCGGTCACTGCACGCGTTGCGTGGAGGCCTGCCCTGCAAAGGCATTGAAAGGCAACGCTTGGTATCCGGGATTGCGTCGTGGAGAGATCCTGGATGTACAGGCATGTGATCAATGGAAAAAGGAGCACTACTCTCAGTATCACAAAGGGCATAACTGCGGAATTTGTTCAGCAGTCTGTCCCTATGGATTAAGGGTTCTGAAAAAACGGCAGACAAGGGCGGATTTGTGTTTAGCTTAATACCAGCGCCCACGCTGCTGCTCTGCCCCTCAAGAATCTGAATTCCTCCCTTTCGTGGGCGGGTGTCCCTTATTCATAAACCTCCAACCAGAGGAGGTGCCTCATGGCCAAAACCTACACGCAGTTAATCCCCAGCATCGATCGCCGGCTCTCGGCCTGGATTTCAATGGTTGAAAAGAGCAAATCCCGGGAAAAGACGCAGATAGGTCCCACTGTCACCATTTCACGTCAATATGGGTGCGAAGGCTTTGCTTTGGCAGAGGCGCTCAAGAAGATCTTTGAAGACAGGACCGGTGAGGAGTGGAATATCTATGACAAGGCCCTGCTCAAGAAGGTCAGCGAGGAAGAAGAGCTTTCCATCAGACTGCTGGAGGCATTGGGAGGTCCAACCCACCTGTTGGACAGTCTCCCGATCACCATCCTCCGGCGCATGCCTCACAGCCAGATGTATCGACGGGTGATGGAGCATCTGGTCGGGATCGCAAGACTTGGCCGAGCGATTATCATAGGCAGGGGCGGGGCGGTTGTAACTCAGGGGCTCCCCAACTGCTATCATTTCCGGCTCGAGGCAAGCTTCGGATTTCGTGCCGCTTCGATAGGGCGCCGTCTGGGACTGCCCCTTGCCGAGGCGGAAACCCATGTAAAGGAGAATGAGGAGGCCCGGGAAAGATTCTTCTCCAAATTCCTCAACGTCTCGACGGCGGACCATTCTTACTTCGATGCCGTCTACAACAACGACAGGCATTCGGTGGAGGAAATCGCGTGGAGTATCTTCGCCTACGTCATGCAGGGCTGGCAGGCAAGGGGGGTTGCTGAGCAATTCCCCGGTAAATCCAACCCTTGACACCCGAGGGCCGACTCACCTATGCTCCTGTCCATTGTCCGCCGCCGGAGACTTGGCGGGTTTCACCAGCATCATATATGAAAATTTTCGGAACCGGAGGCAGCTCAACTCCAATGGAGGAAAAGCATTTTGGCCCTGTATGGTTTATTCCCGGAGAAACGGGAGGAAGATATCCGTTCTGCCATTCCGTCTACATTGATGGCCCGGGGATATTGATCGATCGCAGAAGGACTTGGAAGGAGAAGATATGAACGGGGGATTGAGACAAATAGAACGTGTCGAGGTGCTGACGCTCATGGACAACTACGTGGATGTGCTCCTCGGCAACACGAACGTGGTCCGTCGAGCGGCCCATTCGGGAGACGGCCAGATTTTCGGAGACACCGTTGTTGGAGAGCATGGCCTTTCACTGCTGGTGACCGTGTGTGAAGGAAAAACCAGCCACACGATCCTGTTCGATACGGGGTACAGCCCCGTGGGTGTGCCGCACAACGTTGAACACCTGGGATTGGACCTGAAAGGGATCGAGGCCGTCGTTCTCAGCCACGGTCACATGGATCACCTGGGGTCCCTTTACGTATTGTTGGAGAAGATGGACAAGCCCATGCCGGTGCTGGTCCATCCCTATGCCTTCACATCGCCCCGTTATGTGACCCGCAACGACGGAGTGAGGGATCGATTTCCCCGCGTGTTGGACCGGGCAAAGATCGAAAAGTCGGGGGGGCAAATCAGGGAGACCGCAGGGCCGACCCTGATCTGTGAAAACATGATTATGGTGAGCGGAGAAGTGGAGCGCACCACCCCCTTTGAAAAGGGCATGCCCAATGCGACGGTGGAAAGAAACGGCCGAATCGAAAAGGATCCGGTCGCAGACGACCAGGCCTTGTTCGTCCATTTGAAGGGTGAAGGGTTGGTAGTGATTGGAGGGTGCAGTCACGCAGGAATCATCAACACTGTGCGTTACGGGAAGAAGATCACAGGAGCCCATACCGTCCACTCGGTCCTGGGGGGATTTCACCTGGCAGGCCCGCTCTACGAGCCGATCATCGGGGATACGATTGAAGCGTTAAAGGAGATGAAGCCCAAAGTCGTGGCGCCGATGCACTGCACGGGCTGGAACGCCATCCACCGTTTTCGAGAAGCGTTTCCCTCCGCTTTTGTCCTCAACAGCGTAGGGTCCAGGCTCACTCTCCCGAACGAATAGAGGCAGGTCGTTTGGGAACTCTGTCTGAGCAAACCATACATTATTGAGAGAACCGGTTCCCGGGAGGGGGTATCCCCGTGCGGCTACTTGTTGTGGAAGACGAGAAAAAGGTGGCCCGGTTCATCAAGCAGGGGCTCGAAGAGGAAGGGTATGCAGTGGATGTCGCCCACGACGGCGAGGAAGGGCTGCAAATGGTCCTCGACCGGGTGCATGACCTCATCATCCTCGACATCTCCCTTCCCAGGATGGATGGGCTCCAGGTTCTCCGGAGGATGCGGCAGGAGAAGGTGGCAAAACCCGTCCTTCTTCTCACGGTTCGCGCCGCCATAGAGGACAAGGTCCTCGGCCTTGATGCCGGCGCCGACGACTACCTGACCAAGCCATTTGCTTTTCAGGAGCTGGTCGCCCGGATACGGGCGCTGCTGCGCAGAGGCGGGGAGTCCGGATCGTCGCTCCTTCGGTATGCGGACCTCACATTGGACCCCGCGCGCCGTGCCGTATTTCGAGGAGAGACCAAGATCGATCTCACCGCAAGGGAATTTGCGCTTCTGGAGTTCTTTCTCCGAAATCCGGAACGCGTGCTGAGCCGCACCATGATCCTGGACCATGTCTGGGACTACGATTTCGATCCGGAGACCAATGTCATCGACGTGTACGTGAATTATCTTCGAAAGAAGATCGATTCCGACCGGGAAATCAAACTCATCCACACGGTCCGGGGCGCCGGGTATGTGCTGAAAGCGGGATAATCCATGCGCATCCTTTCCATACGGGCGCGACTCACCCTCTGGTACAGCAGCCTTCTTGCGCTTACCCTGCTCCTGTTGGGCGGGGTGTGCTACGGGCTTCTCTCCTACAGCCTTGCAAGGGACGTGGATGCATCGCTCAACAGCGTTGCCCGCGCACTGGAGGAGAGATCCCACGGAAGGGGTTCTTTTCCTCCCTCGGAAGTCGACGAGGTCTTCAGGAGGTTTTTCGGGTTTTCTCCCTGGGAGCGGTATTTCGGGATGTTCGACCCGGGCGGGCGGATGGATTCCGGTTCAGGCAAGCTCCGGTTGAGTCCCAAGGCACGGAAGAATGCTGCCGAAGGACGGTTTACCTTCGAAACCATCGAAGGAATTGCAGAGTACCCGGTCCGTATCCTGACACGGCCGGTCATAAGGGGGGGCCGCCTGGTAAACTTGATCCAGGTCGGCATGTCCCTCCAGAACACGGAATCGACGAAACGAACATTCCTGTTCACCCTTGCGGCAGTATTCCCTGTGGCGCTTCTCCTTGCAGGGGGAGGGGGATGGCTCCTGGCCCGGAGGGCCTTGTCCCCCGTCGACCGCATGGCCGAGGCGGCCCGAAAGATAAGTGTGGAAAACCTGGCCGAGCGTCTGTCGGACCCGGGTAAAGGTGACGAACTGAGCCGTCTGGCCCGCACCCTGAACGAGATGCTCGACCGCCTGGAAAACTCCTTCCATCAGGTGCGACGGTTCAGCGCAGACGCATCCCACGAATTGCAGACGCCTCTTACCATCCTCAAGGGAGAGATGGAGGTGGCGCTCCGGATGGAGAGATCGCCGGAGGAATACAGACGAATTCTCGAGAGCGGACTCGAAGAGATCGACCGCATCAGCCGGTTGGTGGATGGGCTCCTCCTCCTTGCGCGCTCAGAGGCCCGGGCACTGAAAATGGATTTGCAGCCGGTGGACCTGCTTCATCTGGTGCAAGAGGTTCATGGCCACTACAAGGAACCGGCAAATTCCCGCAACGTGACGCTCGCGCTCGGCCCTCTGTCCCCTCTCTCGGCTCAGGGGGACAAAGGACACCTGAGACGGGCACTGGTGAACCTGGTCGACAACGCAATCAAGTATACCCCTGACGGAGGGCGCGTGACGCTCTCGTTGGAGCAAAGAGACGGCAGGGCGTGCCTCATCGTCGAGGACACGGGAATCGGCATACCCGAAGAGGAGCAATCCCGGATCTTCGAAAGGTTCTATCGATCGCAGGCGGCGCTCTCCATGGGGGAGGGAGGCCACGGCCTCGGGCTTTGCATCGCCCGCTCCATCGTGGAAACCCATGGAGGAAGAATCGAGATCGACAGCGCGCCCGGTCGCGGAAGCACGTTTGCCCTCCTTCTGCCGCTAGTCACTCTGCCTTCAAGAGCCTGGTCCGCGGGTGACTGTTTTTAATGCCCTCCATTAGAAAATTCTAATCTCCGCTTAAGCTCCTTCTAATCTTCGGTTGCTACATTGGTCCGTAAAGACAGGCGTCCGTCAGGGAGACGGGCCGTTGCAGATGAAGAAAGGAGGAATTGCGCATGTTTCAAAAATCAAGGCAATCGGCGTTCCGCAGGCGTTTGGGAAGGGTCTTCCTGGGGGTGATCTTCTCACTCATTTTTTCCGGGTTCGGAACAGCTTCGGCCTTCACCTGGTCAAAGGGTGCGGAGAGTAAAACAGAGTTCAATGCAGCTCAGGCGCAGGAGGCCGCACCGGCCCCTCCGGGTTCCCTGGCCGATCTGGCCAGGAGATTGAGCCCCACTGTGGTTAACGTCAAGGTGATCAGGGTAGAGAAGTCCGGCCCCTTTCCCATCCCGGACGGCCCCTTCGGCCATTTCTTTAAACAGTTCCCGAACATGGTGCCCGAGAGCAGACCCACGCAGGGCGCAGGGTCCGGGGTAGTCATCAGTGAAAACGGCGAAATCCTGACGAACAATCACGTGGTGGAAGGCGCAAGGGAAGTGGTCGTCACCTTTTCGGACAAAGAGGAGTATACGGGGCAGATCATCGGTCGGGATCCGAAAACCGATCTTGCTATCATCAGGATCAACCCGAAAAAGCCTCTCCATGCGGCCGTCATGGGGAATTCCGACCAGCTCCAGGTAGGCGACTGGGTCATGGCAGTCGGCAATCCCTTTGGCCTGAGCCACACGGTTACCTCCGGGATCGTGAGCGCCAAGGGTCGAACCATCGGGGCAGGACCGTATGACAACTTCATTCAGACCGATGCCTCCATCAATCCGGGCAACTCAGGGGGGCCCCTCTATAACATGAAGGGGGAACTGGTCGGCATCAATACCGCCATCATTGCCCAGGGCCAGGGGATCGGCTTTGCCATCCCGATCAACACTGCAAAGCCTTTGATCCCCCAACTGGTTTCCAAGGGCGAGGTTACTCGCGGCTATATCGGGGTGAACATTCAGTCGCTCACACAGGACCTGTCCCGCGCGCTCGACCTCGGTGAAGCCAAGGGCGTGCTTGTATCAGGCGTCGCAGCCGGAGGCCCGGCCGAGAAGGCGGGTGTCAGGCGAAGCGATGTGATCGTCGCCTATAACGGTAAACCGGTGGAAGAACCACGTGATCTTTCCAGCCTCGTGGCCGAGAGCCAGGTCGGAAAGGAAGCGGTCGTCACGGTGCTCCGGGGAGGGAAGAAACAGGATCTGAAGGTGGCGGTAGGCGCACTCGGTCAGTCGGAAAAAAGAGCCGAGGGACAAAGAGGCCGGCCTGCCACCGGCAAATGGGGACTGATGCTCCAGGACACGCCAGGAGAAGTTCCCGATGGCGAAGGGGTGGCGGTTGCAGGGGTGCAGGGAGGGACGCCCGCCGAGCGCGCCGGTATCCGCGAAGGAGATGTTATTCTGGAGGTGAATCGCCGCCCGGTGAAATCGGCGAAAGAAGCCGCTGAGATGATGACCGGTTCCGACTCGCTTCTCCTGCTGGTGCAGAGGAATGACGCGAGCTTCTATGTCGCCCTCTCCGCATGAAGAATTGCCAGGACAGGTTTTCGGGACCTCGGTTCCCGGCGTAGAGTTTCGTTACGGTGTCATGGACAGACTCTGTTTGTCCGTGACACCGCACTTTTCCCTCTCCCCGGACATCTGCCTCATATCGAACCCCGTTGCAATACCGACCCAGTTGAATTATAGCTACAATATAGATAGTTCTCATTGAACTTGTCTGCCGGGTGGTATATGCTTGGGTTCGGGATCTTTATTGAATAGGCAGGCCTGGGTCCCCACGGCTTTTTCAACCCATTCCCGACGTCAGGCTGCAAAAGGAGAGAGCCCATGAGCGAAAAGGAAAAGGCAATGTCGAAAGTGGAAACGCTGTATAACGATTACGGGCTCAGGGCAAAGGAACTGCACAAACAAGGCAGGAAGCTGATCGGGTACATGTGTTCCTTTGTTCCTCTGGAGATGATCACGGCTGCAGGCTGTGTGCCCTTCCGGATGCGGGGCGACATACACGAGCCGATCACCAAGGGCGACACCCTGCTGGAGACGATTGTCTGCCCGTTTGTCCGGAGCTGCTTTGACCTCTCCATCAAGGGAAGATACGACTTCCTCTCCGGAATGGTGGTGCCCCACGGCTGCGACAGCATGGTAAGGAGCTACAGTGTCTGGAGATACTCCCTCGACCTCCCCTACTTCCACTTTCTCAATATTCCTTCGGTGGTGAAGGAATCCTCGTTCGAGTTTTTCAATGCGGAGCTCAACACCTTCCGGAAGACCTTGGAGAAATTTGCAGGGAAAAAGATCACGGACCAGGACTTGGCCGAGGCCGTTCGGGTTCACAATGAGAACCGGGACAAGGCAAGGGCGCTCTATGATCTGAGGATGTCCGACCCGCCGCTCATTTCAGGGGTTGAACTGACCAAGGTTCTTACGGCGGGCTCGAGTCTGCCCATCCAGGAATCCAATGCTCTCTTCGATGAGGTTCTTGCGGAGATCCGGACCCGGAGAAGCTCTCCTCTCCAGAAGGGGCCCCGGATTCTCCTGGACGGTCCCTGCGTGGACAATATCGACATCGTCCGGATCGTGGAAGAACTCGGGGCCAATGTGGTAATGGATACCACCTGCAACGGCTCCAGAGACTCGCTTCCCAAGGTGCGGCCTGATGGGGATCCTATAGATGCCATTTCCCACCGTTATCTGGACAAGGTGAATTGCCCCAAGACGTACCGGGAGAACAAAGACGGCAGTTTCGAGACCGATCTGAAGGGACGTTTCGGGGATATCGGACGCTATGCATCCGAATTCAAGGTGGACGGGGCCATTCTCTATGTGTACAAGTTCTGCGACCCCTTCGGGTTCGAGGTTCCTGCAAGAAAAGCTTATTATCAATCCATCAAAATACCCATGCTTTACCTCGAAGACCTTTATTCGGCGGGAACGATCGGTCAGTTGCGAACCAGAATCCAGGCATTCCTGGAAATGATCGGGTAAATGGGATTCCGAGCGAAGGAGGAAACCGATGGCTGAAGAGCAAAAGAAACCGAAGAAGAGGATGACGGCAACCCAAGCGGCCGCTTCCATAGGCCCTATGGTCAAGGAATTCATTGTAGGGACGAACCGTGCCAGGGCCGAGGGGAAAAAGAAACTGGCTTACACCTTCATCGTGTGCCACCATGAAGAAATCCTCCACGCGCTGGATGTGCTTCCCATCTGGACCGAGAACTTTGCCGGAATCTGTGGCGCAAAAAGGGATGCCGAGAGATTCCTCCAGAGGGCCGAGTCCCTCGGTCTCTCCCGCTCCCTCTGCACGTATGCCCTCTGCGGAATCGGCTTTGATCAGTGGAGGGAAGAGCTTGGGACCATGCCGCCGGAGGCCCCCTGGGGCGGAATGGCCAAGCCGGACTTCATGATCTCCAGCGGTCAGATACTCTGCGATCCGAGAGCAAAGTGGTATCAGGCTTCACAACAGTTCATGCCGGATGTTCCCATCTACAATATGGATCTTCCCTACCCGCTCTTTGAGAAGAATCTCGACCACCGGGAAGTGCGGGACTATTATCACAAGTATATCGTCAAGGAGCTGCGGGGACTTGTCGCGTTCGTGGAAGAGCGTACCGGCAGGAAGATGGACTACGACCGTCTGAGAGAGTTGGTGGATTTGAGCGATCGCACATGGAACCTGATCCACGAGACCTATGAGCTCCGAAGGGCCGTGCCATGCCCCATGGGCACGGGAGACGCCATGAACACGATGGTTCCCATGTGCTTCAAAATGGCGACCCAGGAGGCCTATGATTTCTTCCTTGGTCTCAACAAGGAGCTAAAGGAGAAGATCGCCAGGGGTGAAGGAGAAATCGAAAACGAGAAGTACCGGCTCATGTGGGGAGGGGGGCTCCCTGCGTGGTTCGCTCTGAACGACTTCAACTACTTCAACAGCAAGGGGGCATCCTTCCCGGTCGAGACCACCTACAGGATGGTGGCGCCGATTCACGAAATGGACCTTCCGGAGACCAGGGATCCCATCGAGCACCTGGCATGGAGATGGCTGGGATACTTCACCTTCTGGTATGACAAGGCCCGGAATCGGCCGGGCTCGGAGCCCGATGTCGAACGGCTGATCAATTACATCGAGGATTACAAGATCGATGGCGTCGTCATGCATGAGGCCTTCTCCTGCCGGACCTGGCATGTGGGGCTCATCTGGCAGATCCATCAGCTGTCCAAGATCTACAAGCCGATCCCCGTCCTGATGCTCACAAAAGACCGGCAAAAGGAATCCTCTAAGCGGGAGCTTCCCTCCCTCATCCTGGAAAGCGACATCATCGACATCACCTCCTACTCCGAGGTGGATACGAGAAACAAGATCGATGCCTTCATCGAGACGCTCGAATCGATCCGTCAGAGCAAGGCGGCATAGGCATCGATGTGAAGAAAACTGCAATCAGGGCCGGACAGGATAACAGGATTAACAGGATAAGGCTCTGAGAGCGGAAATAAAAACAGTTCCGAGCCGCGGGTCGTCGATACGTGATTTCAACTCTCGACATGGCTCATTGTAGGCTCCGGGAAAATATCTCCTTGTGCTAACATTATCAAGTCGGCACGGGCTTTTCGACTTTGTTACGTCCCGTAATTGCTTGGAGCCGGTCATTTCAGGTCTTCATCTTTTCATCCTGTTTATCCTGTGATCCTGTCTAACTTCTTTAGTTTTTCTCATTTGCGATGAGTCACTATTTTGCGGGAATTGACATCGGTTCGACCATAACCAAGGCGGTGATCATCGAAAAGGAGATCATCGCCAGGGTCATTGGACCGACCGGGCCCGAGCAGAGAAGACTCGCGAACAAGGTCATGGAAGAGGCGCTCAGGCTATCGGGACTTTCCCTTGAGTCCATCGCCTATATCGTTTCCACCGGCTATGGACGCATCAATGTGCCTTTTGCGGACAAGCAGGTCACGGAAATCAGTTGCCACGCAAGAGGGATCGCCCACCTCATCCCAAATGCGAGGACGGTCATCGACATCGGGGGCCAGGACAGCAAGGCCATCAGGATCGATTCATCCGGCAGACCAACCGACTTCATCATGAATGACAAGTGCGCTGCAGGCAGCGGACGATTCATCGAAGTGATTGCGGACACCCTCGGCCTCAAACTGGAAGAGATGGGCGATACCTCGCTGAAGAGCTGTGCCCCTGCCCAGATCAGCAATATCTGCACGATCTGGGCACAGCAGGAGGTTGCCTCCAGACTCGCCGAGGGGGTGCCGGTCCACGATCTGGTGGCCGGTGTCCATAAGTCCCTTGCCGACAGGGTTGCACGGATGGTGACCAGAATAAAGGTGGAAAGGGAGGTGGTTCTTACAGGAGGCGGGGCCAAGAACAGCGGGCTCACCCGGGCGCTTTCACAACAGCTTGGTTGCGACCTTCTGCTGCCGCCCGATCCCCTGATTACAGGAGCGTTGGGAGCTGCACTGCTGGGGAGAGACCTCTTTGAAAAAAGCGCTCGAACCGGGACATCGCTCCCCACAAAGCCTCGTGTTCTCGAGGAAGCGAAGATCCTATCCGCCTGATCCCGGAACATCCGAAAACCCCAGATTCAGGATCGGATATTCCCGCCAGCCGTGATAGTCATAATGCCACCACTCATTTTCGTAGACGGCAAATCCTTCGGATTCCATGACGGATCGAAGCAAATCCCGGGCAGCCCGCTGCTCGGCTGTCCCGCCACCATATTCGGGGTGGGCGCGTTCGGTAAAATCGTCGAAAGCGCTCGGCATCGACACTTCCCTGCCCGTCTTCAGATCGAATAATGTCACATCCACTGCACAGCCGCGGTTATGGCGCGAACCCTTTGCCGGGTCTGCGAGATACTCCTTGAATTGGGGAAACCGGTCCCAGAAGAGCTTTGTCACGTACCATGGCCGGTATGCATCCAGGATGATCAGGCCATACCCCTTCTCTTTGAGTCTGTTATGCGCGCGCACGAGGGCCTCTGCCGCGGGCGCCTGCAGGAATGCCCTGGCTTCCTCGTATACGGGTTGCCCGACGAAATTGTTGCTTGTAGCGTAGCGGATATCCAGCTTAAAGGTCGCATCGACCTTCGGAAGTTCGACCAGCTGGGGGCTGCGGAAATCCCCCTCTTCCCTGGGTGGAACATCCTGGGCTATGGCAAGCGACGAGAGCCAGAAGACGGAAAGGAATAGAACGAAGGATCTTTTCAATTTTCCTCCTTCGAAAGCAGGGAGTTCTTTACCATCGAGAGAATCTCCGGCATTGGAACATGTCTATTTCTATTTTCTCCCGTGCAAAATCGCAACCCTGAAATCTCTCTCCTTCTAAAACGGAATTGTTGACATCTTATCCTACTTTGTGGTATCGGCTATAATACGACGTGGGATAACGATTCAGGATTTCACACCCCGCAGGAGGAGGCGTAAATGAAAAAAATTCTGGTTCTGGGTTCCGGAGCTGCCGGAACCATGGCAGCAAACAAGCTGCAACAGAAGATCGGCGGCAATGGATGGCAGGTAACCATTATCGACAACGACGAGTTGCATCATTATCAACCCGGTTGGCTGTTCATCCCCTTTGGCGTTTACACCGCGCAGGAGTGTGTCAAGCCCAAGAGGGATTTCATCCCTCCAGGAGTCGAGTTTGTGCTCGACGAGATAGTCCACGTGGATACGGATAAGCGGAGGGTGGAAGGGAAGAAGGCCCACTATGATTATGACTGGCTCGTCATCGCCTCCGGATGCCGCATTGCTCCTGAAGAAGTGGAGGGCATGATGGATGGGTGGCAAAAAAGCATCCATACCTTCTACACGCTTCAGGGGGCAAATGCGCTCTACAAAAAGCTGAAATACTTCGACTCGGGCAGGTTGGTGGTCAACATTGCCGAATTGCCCTTCAAATGCCCGGTCGCGCCTATTGAATTCGTCTTTATGGCAGACTGGTACTTGAGGGTAAAGGGGGTCAGAGACAAGGTGGAGATCGAGCTCGTTTCACCCCTCGCCGATATCTTCACCAAACCCATGGCGGCCAGGACCTTCGGCAGTTTCGCAGAAAAAAAGGATATTCATTTTACGGGAAATTTCGATCTCGCCAGGGTCAATTCGAACGAGAACACCATTGAGTCCTACAAGGGTGACAAGGTCCAGTACGATCTTCTGGTTTCTATTCCGCCCAACTTCGGTGCGAGCTTCATCGGGGAATCCGGTATCGGCGATCCCATGTGCTACGTGGACACCGACCAGCACTCTCTGAAGGCCAAAAAATTCGACCGTGTCTATGTCATCGGCGATGCCACCAATGTCCCGACTTCCAAAGCCGGCGCCGTCGCCCATTACGAGTCGGACACCGTGGTCGAAAACCTCGTGCGTGAGATCGAAGGACAGCTTCCCAAGCCGACTTTCGACGGTCACGCCACCTGTTTTATCTGCTCCGGTTACGAGAGGGCCCTCCTGATCGATTTCAACTATCAGACAGAACCCCTCCCCGGCAAGTTCCCCTTCCCCGGCCTGGGGCCGTTCAATCTCCTTGGCGAAAGCACGTTCAACTATTACGGCAAAATGATGTTCAAGTGGGTGTATTGGAACTTGATGCTCAAGGGTCTCGAGCTTCCGCTCGAGCCTCAGTTCACCATGGCCGGGAAAATGCGGCACAGCTTCGCATAAGTGGAGGAACAGATGGAAAACGAAAAACTCATCCTTGAACGTCTCGATCGAATTGAAGCCGGGCTTGCCCCTCTTGCGCGGGCCGCCGGGACCATGAATGAACTGAAGCAGGACCTCACGCCCCTTGCCAACCATGCAGTCCAGATGGTGATCAAAGAACTGCAGGATGTCGAGTCCGGCTTTCAGCTGGAAGATCTTCTTGAAATGGTCAAGCTGTTCCTCCGAAACGTGCGGAACATCTCCTACTCGCTTCGACAGCTCGGCAACGTCATTGATTTCATCAACACTCTTGAGCCCCTGCTCAAGTCCAGCGTGCCACAGGTGATCAATTACCTGGATGATATCGAACAAAAGGGCGTATTCCGGATCCTGAATGCGACCCTTGGCATCCGCGCTAAAATTGCCGAGAAATACACCCCTGAAGACATCGATCAGATCGGCGATGGTCTGGTCGCTCTGCTCGGGCTGGCCAAGAAGATCAGCTGCCCTGGGGCCATCACTTTCCTGCAGGGGGTGGTGGAAATTCCCGGCAAGATGGACCTTGCCGCAAGCAAAGAGGTGGGGCCGTTGAGTCTTCTGTTCGCAGGGTCCAACAAGGAAGTCAAGGAGGGACTGGGGGTGTTGATAGAGCTGACCAAGGGACTCGGCAAACTGAGAAACAACTGCTCCAACGGTCCCGCTGGCCAGCATCTTGATTCGCTCACCGAATACTCCTGAAAAGGACGAAACCCCTCGAAACAAGGAGGAAGCCGATGGAAAAGCGAATGGTTCAGTGTGAAGACGGCCGGGAACGTCAGGCCAGGGTGTACGGAATGGCGAGGGAAGAGGAAGAATTCCTGATCCTGCAGGCCGGCGTCAGGGTAAGAGGGAAGCATGTGACCGGCGAGGCATGGTGCGATCTCAAAACCGGCGTCTGGCACTTCCTGAGCGGCCCTGACGGGAAAAACACGCATCTGCTGCCTCGCCGGCGGTCAAGACCTGAGATGGTCCCGGCCCCCGTGCACCGGTCGCCGACCATCAGAACGGCTTAGGTTGTTGCGCCGCCAAGGTAGCTTCTGACCAGATCGAGCATGACGCTCACTTTGAAAGGCTTGGCCAGGGTGGGATATTTGTATTTTTCCAGATCTTCGGTGAGCCTTTCCTTTAACCTTTTGATTCCGAAAAAGCCGCTCATGTAAATGACCTTGGTGCGGGGATGGGTCTCTCGAATCTTGCTCACCAGCTCCAGACCGTCCATTTCGGGCATCACCACGTCCGTGAAGACCAGATCCGGCTTGAATTGATGAAAGATCTTGTAGCCCTGGACTCCGTCGACAGCGACCCTTACTTCATAGCCTTCCATGCGGAAAATGTCCCTGAAGGTTTCCTGAAGACCGAACTCATCTTCCACGATCAGGATCTTTTTCCCGCGCACAGTGCTCGGCTTCTCCTTGACAGGAGTCGATTCTCTTTCACCCCTGAGAAGATCAATGATCTCTTCATCACTCATTTTGCCGATGAGGGTGCTCACTCTGTTGAGTCTCTGCTGGGCGATTTTGGCCTTTTCCGCATTCCCCGGGTTAAGGTCCGGGTGATAGACCTTGCTCAGAAGTCTGTAGCTGGACTTCAGATAGGAGAGAGCGGCCTTGTCTCCCAATTGGCTGAATATCTCCCTCGCCTTTTCCATCAACCCCAAGTGGCTTAGTTCCGTCTCCAGTTCCCTCTTTTCTCTGACCATTGGCGCCTCTTCAGCGGGCTCTTTTCAGCAAGGTCGCCATCGGATGACCCTGTGCCGGAGCCGCATCGTATTTGGATATGTGTCGGTTATATATCACATCTCCGGCAGTCTCAAAAGACCTGTATTCATGAGATGGAAAGGATTGGAGTAAGGGAGTAATGGAATGATGGAATGATGGAATTGGAATATTGGCCTGTAGGGATTTTCTCGGCAGGTTTCCCTCAGTCACATTCGAACGTCAGTGCAGTGGGCCATTGCTTCAGCACACGGGGCGGGCATGGGGCATCGCTCCACATGACGATCCGGTAGTAATCTTCGCCACGTTGGTTCTCTATTGTATCCAGCTTTGCCGAATACACCCGTACCCGGTAAATTCCCGGCTCCAGTTCGATGAGGCCCGCAGGATCGTCAGGACAACCTATCACGTGAAGTCGCCCGCTGCAGAGATCGATCCAGGTCTCGGCTACATGGTCCCATCCGGTGAGATCGTCTTTCGGGTCGCCTCCCGCAAGATGTATGGACACAGGGACGTCTCCATAGGTGCCTGTCCCTATTCCAACGAGTCCCGGACCGGTTGCAAGCAGTTTCCGGATAGTCTCCCTGGTCCAGAAACTGGCAGCTCCTGATCCGACCAGAGAATCCTCATCCCTGCTCAGATAAAACTGATGATAACCGGCATAGACCGTATAATGATATGACCGATCCATGTTCTGTTGCGTGAAAAACCCCACAAGTAGCGCACGGGAAGCACTATTTCCAGCATATGCGGCAAAAAGTCAAGCCCTTTTCCAATGGCATAAATATTGCTTTTTATACAGTATGGCTCTATATGCCCACCCCCCCCTTTCTCCTTTTCATAGAGCTGAAGGTGTAACATTGCCACTACCTTCACTGGATGCCGGGCGGGCAGTGCTGTGTGACGGAGGAAAATTGATGATTGCTGCTGAGGAAAAGGAAGTTACCGGAGAGAAAGCCGGAGGCGCGAACATGAAGAAATCGGCTCGATGGCTATGGCCTATGCTGGTTTTTTCCGATGTGGTCTTCCTGGGTCTTGTTGCATATTTCCTGGTGTCCAAGCCCGGTTCCGATCTTCAATCCCTGGTCCGCTTCATCGATGTGCATTTCACCTGGATTGCGGCCGCCATGGGCGCGTTCATCGCTGTGGCTCTTTTCTTTGCCGTTGTTAAGAGCAAACAACCTGTGGAGGAACTGGTCCTTCTAGCGAAGCAGCTGGGATGGACATTGGAGAGGAGATGGGGCTTCCACGGAGGCTTTGGGGCCCTCTCACTCTTTGGTTGTGGGCCCTATTTCCGGGTGTCCCACAGGGGGCTCACTCTGGCTTTTTGCCCGATCGTCGATGAAGACAGCCGTGAACTGGGGTTGAGAGTCACCGCATTTCACAATCGGCCCCTTGGCCTCGGCCTCATGCTCAAGACCGGTGTAGGGCTCTTCATGGAGGGCAGAACGGACGATAAATACAGGGGTATCCTCACAAAACGGCTGGAAATCCCGGTGGAGAATGTCCGGGTGTGGGCAGCGAACACAGAAAAGGCCAGGGATCTTCTTTCCGACGCACCGATCCTGAACTGTCTCGATTCCCTGAAGCAGGAACTCGATTCCCTGAACGAAGAGGCGGAAAGCCGATTGATAAGCCGATCTTCAGGGGTCGTGATCCGCGATCGGAGCATAAGCCTCCTGCTGTCAAAAAATCATCATCTGCATAGAAACCTTGTTGACGCGATTTGTGATTTGAGTCTAGCGCTCTCCTGCGCCGAAGTCGTGCCCGCCTTGCCTTCTTCAAAGACAGGAGACCGCATCTACAGATCGGTTCTGGTGACTCTGATCGCCCTCGTTATCGCCTCCCTCATCTGGGTGTTGACCGACTACATCAGAGGGGTCCTCTAGATGCTGCTTTGCCAATCCTCGGAGTACGCCATAATCTTTTGAAGCAGATCATCGTCTCTGAATGGAAGGGCGACATTTCCTGGATCGAGAGGCAGAATCACCTCGAACCCGGGGCCCTCGGGGGGAGATTTGTGAATCAGGATTTCTCCTCCGTGATGATGGACGATAAAAAAGGCGGGCAGCAGGTCCAATCCGGATTCCAGGAGATCCTCGTTCATGATGGAGAAAGCCGTAAACAACGATGCAACGCGGCTCTCCGTCCATTCCGGGCCCTTGCTGAGGACTCGGATCCTGATCCCTTCCGCACCCCAGATACGAACCATCTCTCTGATCTCCACACGGATCCCTCCGCCAGGCGTCATCTCGATCACCCGCCGGAGCAGAATTTGAAAAAGCCGCTCCAACATCTGTATGTCCGCCCTCACAGGGGGCAGGGTCTCGAGGATATCCGTCTCCACGGATCCGGACGCATTCTCTTCTGCGTATTCCTTCGTTGCGCGAACAAGCGCGTTCAGCGAAAAAGGACCATTGAAACGGGATGCAGGCATGACGACCATTTTCCCTACCCGGTCGATGATCTTGAGGATGCGACTGCTTTCCTGCTCGGCAACAGACCAGAACCCCTCCCAGAATTCGGGGCTCTTCAGCTTCACGTTCTCCAGCAGTTCTTCCCTCAATTTCTTGGGAGCGAGATCGAGAAACGTCTTCAATGCGGTCAAGGGATTCCGGATCTGGTGCGACAGTCCGGCGGCCATGATCGCAAGGCTGCGCACCCGATCGGTGATGATCATGCGCTGGAGGATACTCATTTTTTCCTTGAGAAGGGTGTCCCTTTCCAGTTGGACCAGAAAGAATTCCATGCCGCGGAGGAGACAGCCGCGCAGATCCTGCAGATTCCATGGTTTCACGATATACTTGAAGATCGCTCCCGAATTAACCGCGCCGATCGCGCTGTCCAGATCAGAATATGCCGTAGTCAACATTCGCACGATCCTCGGCTGCAACCTGCGGACGTGGCCGAGCAGGTCCACTCCTGTACGCCCGGGCATGCGCTGATCGGTGATGAGGATCCCGATGCGACCGGACTGCTGCTCCAGTATCTCTTCCGCTTCCCGGACATTCGGGGAGGTCAGGATGGAGAAATCGTCCTGGAATGCCTTCCTGAAGTATTTCAGGGATTTTTCTTCGTCGTCCACGTACAGAATATGGTACTTCCTGTAATCGTACATGATTACTCCTCCTCAGCAAGAGGAAGGTCGAATGTGACCTCAGTCCATTCCCCTTCCCTGCTGTCTATGGTGATCTTCCCCTGGTGGTTCATGATAATGGTGTGACATATGCTCAGTCCCAGGCCGATTCCATCTCCTACGTCGCGGGTGGTAAAAAAGGGGTCAAAGACTCTGGAAAGGTTCTTTGGACTGACCCCCATCCCATTGTCCCAGACCTTTACCAGGAGACGCCGGTTTTCCGTCGCCGAGGAGAGACGGATCTGAGGCGGAGAGCCCCCATTCCCGGATCGCGCCCGCAGGGCCTGCGCCGAATTTACGAGCAGGTTTACAAAGACCTGAGCGATCTGGTTTTTTGAACCGCTCACCCTGCCCTGTTGCACCAGATTGATGACCTGCAGATCCTTCAGTTGATGGGAAACAAGGTGGAGCGCTATTTGAAGCGCTTCGGCAAGAATGAAAGGCTGACTTCGCATCTCGCTGGTCGGGTGGACAAAGGTCCGGAGATCGGAAACAATATCCCGGATGCGAGTCATCCCCTTTCCGATATCGTCCAGGGTTTCTCTCAGATCAGGACTGCCATTTCCCGCCTCTTTCACCGCCATTTGAATTGCAGTGAGAGTGAAATTCAGGGGATTGTTGATCTCGTGAATCAGTCCTGCCGAAAGATTGCCCATCGCATTCATTTTTTCGCTCTGGACGAGCTGCGCTTCGGTTTCCTTCAATCGCCTGAGGGCGTCTTCCAGTTCGATGTTCCGCCTCCTCATCTTCTCTTCCAGCTGAGCCGCAAGCAACAGGTTTGTAATCCTCACCTTGACTTCTGTGGTACTGAACGGTTTGCTGATGAAATCGTCGGCCCCTCGCTCCAGGGCCGAGATTTTGGATTCTTCGTCCACCCGGGCGGTGAGGAGAACCACCTTGATATTCCGTGTCTCCTCTTCCTTCTTAACTGTCGCGCATATTTCCAGCCCGTCGATGCCTGGAAGCATCAAGTCGAGAAGGATCAGGTCAGGGTGGTATTTCCTGGCCATGGCAAGCCCGGCTTCCCCGTCGACCGCCTGCAGCACCCTGCATTGCTCATGAAGGATGGAGACCAGGAAACGGCGCATGTCAGGCTCGTCCTCGACAATGAGAATCGAGGATTCTCCGGCGCCCACAGCAGGAATCTCCCGCTGATCCTCTTGGATTCCGATTCCGACTTTCCTGTCGGCCGCCTGGTAAATTTCGGACAGGACATCGGTTTGCTCATACCACTCTTCCAAAATCTTTTCCGGTTGAGGGATTCCATTGCTCAGGGGGAGTTCAATTCTAAAAATAGACCCCTTCCCCTGTTCACTCCGGGCGCGCAAAACCCCCTTGTGCTCCTCGACAATAGACTTGGCCAGAGCCAGCCCAATGCCCAGACCCTGGAATTTTCTGGTGGAGGACCCATCCACCTGGCGAAAACGGTCGAAGATAAAGGGAAGGTCTTTGGCGGGTATGCCGATACCCGTATCCTCAACCTCGACGACGGCCTTGGGGCCTTCCCGGAGCAGGCGAGCCGTGATCGAACCTCTCGCTGGGGTGAATTTAATGGAATTTGTAAGGAGATTCAGGAGGGCTTTTTCAAGTTTGTCCGGATCCGCCATTACCACCAATCGGTTCTCTTCCCCCTGGGAATGGATGGTTTGCTTTTTCAATCGGGCCAGGTAGCGGACGGAATCCACCATTCCCGGCACAAAAGAGGAGAGATCGATCGGCCGCATTTTGCACCGGCTCCTGCCCTTTCCGATACGAATGAGTTCAAGCAGATCATTGATCAACCTCATCAGCCGCATGGAGTGTTCAAGTGCGATCTTCAGGATGTCCCGGACCCCGCTGGGGAGACTCTCATTTCGGAGCGCATCCTGCAGGGGGGAAATGATCAGGGTAATCGGTGTGCGCAGTTCATGGCTGACATTGGCGAAAAACTCCGACTTGAGCCGATCGAGTTCTTCCAGTTGCTCGTTGGATCGGGCCAGATCCTGATTGCGCTTGTCCAATTCGTGACGGAGCCGAAACTCCTCGAATCTACTTCGTGATGTGAAGAAAGTAGCGGTTGTGCAGATGATGGAGGTAAGCGTCAGGAAATAGACATTACTGAAAAGGGCCTGCCAGTGGATGTCCGCATGATTATGCAACAGGCAGGCCGATATATAGAAGAGAATGCTGGCTAAGCAGAATCCGACGGTCTCTTTAACGGACCACGGCATAAGAACGCCCACACCGAGAATAACCAGGTTTAACCCCGCGTAGTAGGGGGACATGGCACCTTCGGAAATATAAATCATTGTGCTCATGGCCAAATTGGGGATCAGGACCATGGCAAGGCCGAAAGGAGTGATATGCCGATATCCCAACGGGGTGTATGCAGCCGCCAACAGAACGGCTGTCGCCACATCGCAGAGAACACGAATAGAGAGAAATGTGTAAAGGAGCTCGGGATAAATGAGCAAGTCAAGGCTTACACCGGCAAGCATCAACACGAGGGAGAGAATGCTGCCAATTCGAAACCTGCTGACACGCAGGCTCCGATCGTACAGAAGGTATGCTTCGGCAAGGACATCGTTCATGGTATTATCTGCGACTGTCCTGATTTTCCTTTCGGACCTCCAGGAAAACGTTTACTCCTGTCGGGTCTGAATAGACTCGGCAATGCGGCTGAGGCGACATTGCCCTTATAGTCTCTTGATCGCGATAGATGAGATTCCACTCGGAAATATGTTCCATAAAGTGGCGGATCGAATTGCTTGGGTGAACATTCGTGGCAATCAAGAGGCCTCCGGGCAGCACCCAATGGTAAAACAGTTGAAGAAGCCGCCTGCACACCCTGTCCCCGAGGTAATCAAATAACCCCGCGCAGTAAATCAGGTCATAGGAAGCGGCATAGGCATGGGTATCCCCTCTAACAGCCTCCTTGAGCAGATCGTGAATGGATTTTTGGATAAACACAAGTCGAGGCTTCCTTCCCGTTTCCTTTCGTATGCTCGCAAGCTTTTCCCTGGTATAATTTATGGTTTGTTCATTGAAATCCAGCAAGTGGAATTCGCATCTCTCGGAAATGGATTCCTTACGGATCAATCTCTGGATTTCAACTGCGGGGCCGCAACCCACGTCCAAGACCCTCATCATGCGCCCCTCTCCGGAGACTCGCGACGCTTCGGCCATAAGAGCCCTCTGAAGCAGATCAATTCGATTGCGGTGAGCTATAACCGGGGCCTGTTCCAGGCAACAAAAATTGACGAGCTTTGCATAGGTGTTGATCCCTTCCATTGATCCTTCCAGCATCATGTTCACCATGATGTAATCTCCGGCATACCCGAGTGGCTTGTTAAACGTCCGGTTCACAAATGGGGCGCACATGAAAAGGGGGTGAAGCTCACTGCGCGCAAACACCTTATGAGCGGCCACGAATTCCGTGTCGATGCGGCTTGCCTCATATTCAAAGGCGGCCAGAAGTTCCTGAACCTTTGGCGCAACGGACGGCACTATCTCCTCCATCAGTTTCTGGAGGCCGGAGCCGGCTTCTTTAGGCGGATTTGTCTCAAGAGCGACGTCCACTTGCTGCAGGAGACGACTCATTTCAGAGAGGAAGGACTTCAAATCGCCGACTGCGAGCCGAAAGGTGGGGGCTATGGCGTGGGTGGTCGACCATTCGCCAATGAAACGATCCAGTTCTTCGCGCAGGCCGTGACCGGGCATGAGGTCGGCCAGTTCGGTCCAGGGATCGACAAGGGTCGCCGAACAGATCACCATCAGGCCTGTGGGCAAAAGGTTGCTTACAACCGCCCTGCCGTTGTAAATAGTACGCTCCCCTCTCAGGATGCGGAGGTCCTGCAGTACCTCGCTCAATTGAACAATGGAATAGGGATTATAGACTTCGAATACTGCGATATTCCGTGTGAGATGGATAAGGGTGCCCCGTGCCTCGACACCTTGAGAATTGCGGAACATGACGAGGCTTTCGGTACCGGCCTTGCGTTTGGGGTCAGGTCTTGACATGGGAAATTCTTTCTGAAGGAACCTGTTTTCTGAAGCACCCTGTCACTTCCCGGGAATGAAGATCCTTTTAACATCATCGTCCCTTCTCAGGGGAACGTGAAAGAAAATGGGGAGAAATTCTCTTTGGGTGTTCCAGAAAGCCCCTATTCTCAGGTATTCGCCGATATTACTACACACAATGTGCCGTGATGACAAGTTCTCTGTCAGAACGGTCTCGCTTTCTGAACATGAATGGAATAAAATGGTTCGACCCCGCGCCGAAAGCTCGGATGTATCGAGGGATGCTTCATGCATGGGGAACAACCTGATGAAGGGTCTGTTCCAAATAACGGAAGGGTAGAGGATGGTCGATATGAAAGAAAGTGCATCATCGATCGGACGAACAACCGGCAAGATACCCGGTGAGGATACAGGCATCAGTATCCACAAGACATTTTGCTCGATCTGCAATGCCCCGACCCACTGCGGCATTGATGCCTACGTAAAAGGCGGGGCCGTGATCAAGGTGGAAGGCAGCGAGAGCCATCCCCATAATCAGGGGGCTCTCTGCTCCAAGGGATCGGCGAGCCGGCAGTACATTTACCATAAAGACAGGATCCGCACACCGCTCATCCGCACGGGGGAGAGGGGATCGGATGAGTTCAGGCCTGTTTCATGGGAGGAGGCGCTGGAGACGATTGCTCAAAAACTTCTCCGCATCAAAGAGGAGACGGGGCCGGAGTCGGTCGTCTTCTATGCAGGATATTCCAAGTGGTTCCGTCCTTTCCTCAAGCGGTTGGCCCACAGTTTCGGATCCCCGAACTACTGCACCGAGTCCAGCACCTGTTATCAGGCGACCGCCATGGCTGCCAGACTCAACTATGGCTGCTTCGGTCGTCCGGACCTGAAGAATGCCCGTTGCCTTCTGGTATGGAGCCATAACCCCTTTTACACGAACACGGCCATGACCCGAAGGCTGATGGAAGCGATCGACCGCGGCCTGAAAATCATCGAGGTCGGTCCGCTCATCACCCCCATGACTCGCCATGCGGCGGTTCATCTTCGAATCCGGCCCGGCACCTCAGGCGCCCTCGCTCTCGGCATGGCCAATGTGATCATCGAAGAAGACCTCTATGACCGGGAATTCGTGGACAAATGGACACACGGGTTCGAGGAGTTTCAGCAATATGTAAGGGAATTCTCTCCTTCGGCGACCGAGGCGCTTACCGGGGTCCCCGCCGAGCTGATCGTCAGGGCGGCGAGGCTGTATGCCACGACAAAGCCGGCTGCCCTCCTCCCAAGCGCGAGTCCGACGGTTCACCACACCAATGGCGTTCAGAATCACCGGGCCTTGACCGCATTGATCGGGCTCACAGGGAATTTCGATCGGCCCGGCGGCAATTATGTGGTTCCTCCCACCTGGCTCAATATTTCAACCGCCGCCTCTACCCGTGAGGATCAGTTCAAGCAGGTGAGGCAGTGGAAGGATATGGCCCCTCGTGTGGGCGAGGATGTTTATCCGGTATGGTGCAGGTTAACGCCTGAGGGACAGGCGGTTCATATTCCTTTTCAGATTCAAAGCGGAAAACCTTATCCCATACGAGCCATGCTGGCCTTCGGGATGAGGCACCGGATGTGGCCGGGTTCGGATTGGATGCTGGAGAGCCTGAAGAAGCTCGATTTCTTCGTCAATGTAGACCTTTTCATGACGGAAACCGGAAGATTTGCGGACGTGGTGCTCCCGGCATGCACCAGCTTCGAGCGGAGCGAGCTGCGGTTCTGGGTAGAGAACTACGTGATGTGGTCCCGGCCTGTCATTGCTCCTCTTTATCAATCACGGTCCGACGCAGATATCCTGTTCGATCTGGCCGGAAGAATGGCGCCGGACGACGGTCTCATGCAGAAAGGCTACGAAGCCTCGATTGATTGGATCCTGAAACCTTCGGGGCTTACGATTGCAAAATTGAAGGAACATCCTGCCGGGCTGCATTTGAAGGATTTCCAGATGCCGCCTTATCGGAAGTATGAAAAACAGGGGTTTCCCACGCCCACGGGAAAAATGGAGTTCTCATCGACCATTCTCAAGGAGGAGGGTGATGATCCGCTTCCCCGCTACCAGGAACCAGGGCTCAGCCCGCGTTCGACTCCGGAGGTTGCGGAGAAATTTCCTCTTATCCTGACCACCGGGGCGCGGCTGCCGATGTACGTGCACTCGCGGACATTCAGGCTTGGCTGGACACGGGGGTTGAGAAAGGATCCCAGCGCGGACATCAATCCGGCGGATGGAGCATCGAGGGGAATCGCGGATGGTGACAGGATTTTTCTCTCCACCCCGCGGGCTTCCCTTGAGGTGCGGGCACATCTAACCGAGATCGTCCCGCCGGGCGTCGTCAGCTTTTATCATGCCTGGCCCGATGCCGACGCAAACATGCTCATCGCACCGGACTACCTGGACCCCCTTTCCGGTTACCCGGGATTCAAGTCACTGCTTTGTCAGGTGGAAAAGATCTGAGAGAAAAGGAGACTCGCCATGAAACCCGTCGTCCTAGTCACACGTAAACTGCCTGCCGCAGTCGAGGATCGCCTTTTGCGCGATTACCGGCCCCGGCTTAACCCGGAGGATCGCCTTTACGACGGCGACAGCCTGATTGAGAGCGCCGCCGGGGCGGACGCGATCGTTGCGTGCCACACAGAGCGCTTTACGGCCCAGGTAATCGATCGACTCCCACAGAGCGTCCGCATCCTTGCCAACTACTCGGTGGGGTTCGATCACGTCGATATCGATGCGGCAAAACGGCATGGTCTGGTGGTGACCAACACCCCCGGAGTCCTCTCCGACGCCACAGCCGAGGTGACCATCCTGCTCATGCTGGGCGCAGCCCGGCGGGCCGGCGAGGGGGAGCGATTGGTCCGGACCAGAACGTGGAAGGATTGGAGCCCGGCCTTTATGGTGGGCACGCAGGTGACCGGCAAGCGGCTCGGCATCGTGGGCATGGGCCGTGTCGGCCAGGTCGTGGCTCGACGGGCCCGGGGGTTTGATATGACTATCCACTATCACAACCGCCGTCGTCTCCCACCCGACCAGGAACAAGGAGCGATTTTTCACCCTACTCCGGAAGATCTCATGCCGAATTGCGACTTCCTCGCGTTCCATTGCGTATCCACGCCCGAGACCCGGCGGATGCTCAATACCGAACGGATTGCGCTGCTCCCGGACGGCGCCGTTGTGGTAAACGCCAGCCGCGGAGCGGTCGTCGACGACGAGGCGCTGATAGAGGCGTTGAAATCCGGTAAAGTGGCTGCCGCCGGCCTTGACGTGTACAACAACGAGCCCAACATTCATCCGGGATACCGGGACCTGCCAAACACCTTCCTGATGCCCCATATCGGCAGTGCCACCAAAGAAACCCGGGACGCAATGGGGTTTAGGGCATTGGACAACCTGGACGCATTCTTCGCGGGCCGCGAACCCGGAGATCGTGTTGCCTGAACCTTTCGATTATGCAATTATTGGAAAAGTGGCACAAACTTTGAGGAGAGAGATTATGAACGCAAAAGAAGACATACTGAAAGGCAAAAAAGTCCTTATTGTGGACGACGAGCCGGACGTGCTGGATACACTGGAGGATATGCTCTCGATGTGCCAGATAGTGAGGGCAACGACCTTTGAGGAGGCGAAACATTATCTGCAGGAACATCCCCTTGACCTTGCGGTCCTGGACATCATGGGGGTCGACGGGTACAAGCTCCTGGAGATTGCCGTTGCAAAGAAGGTCACCGCGGTCATGCTGACTGCCCACGCCCTGAGCCCGGAGGACACGATAAAATCGTTCAAAGGGGGGGCTGCCTTCTATGTGCCCAAGGACAGGATCGCCGAGATGGAAAACATCCTGGCGAACATCCTGGAGGCGAAGAAAAAAGGTAAGAGCACCTGGATCCCTTTTATGGGCTGGGCGGAAGGCTATTACAATGCCAAGTTCGGGCCCAAGTGGGAAGAAAAAGAAAAGGATTTCTGGATAAAGCTCAGAAAGTAGGTTCGAATTCTCAAGTGTCAATGACACCGAATGAGCGGGATTTCTCAGTTAATCCTTGACACCTAATCGCCGAATCACCTATATTTTGGCACACTGAAACCGAGTTCCTAAGCCTCACCTTGCATCGGTTGAACCAACCAGGGCGTGGAAGAACACAAGACAGCACCGTGTTGATGGAGCCCAAGTTCATTGATCTTCTTTTCATCTCAATATGTGTAAAGGGTCCTAGGAGTTTGTTTTCCTCTAGGAGTTTGCTTTCCTCTATGATCGGATTGATATGTTGCTGACCAGCCTGCCGCATTTGGGCAGAGGAGGACGTTAACAACCATTCACAAGAAACGGGTAATTCAAGAAAGAGGAGGAGACAGATGAAGGAGAAGAAGATGGTACAGGAAAACACAAAGCAGGTCTCACGCCGATCCGTCCTGAAAGGTGCGGCAGTGCTCGCCGGAGCCGCCACTCTCGGCTTCCCGGCGATTCTTAAAGCCCAGGGACCCATCTCGATGCGCTGGCAGTCCACCTGGCCGACCAAGGACATATTCCATGAATATGCCCTGGACTTTGCCAAGAGAGTGAACGACATGACCGGCGGGGATCTCAAGATCGAGGTGCTGCCGGCGGGCGCCGTGGTGCCGGCCTTCAATTTGCTGGACGCGGTGAGCAAGGGCACGCTTGACGGCGGTCACGGCGTGCTGGTCTACCATTACGGCAAGCAGAATGCCCTGGCCCTGTGGGGGTCCAGCCCCGCTTTCGGCATGGATGCCAACATGCTGCTCTCCTGGCATAAATACGGCGGAGGCAAGGCCCTGCTCCAGAAGGTGTACGACTCCATCGGCGCGAACGTGGTTTCGTTCCCCTATGGCCCGATGGCGACCCAGCCGCTTGGCTGGTTCAAGAAGAAACCCATCAGCAAAGTGGAAGACATGAAGGGTCTCAAATTCCGCACCGTGGGCATCTCCATCGATCTTTTCACGGGTCTCGGTATGGCGGTGAACGCCCTGCCCGGCGGCGAGATCGTGCCGGCCCTGGACCGCGGCCTGCTGGACGGCGCGGAGTTCAACAACGCCAGCTCCGACCGTCTGCTCGGGTTCCCCGACGTGGCCAAGATCTACATGCTGCAGAGCTACCACCAGAGCGCGGAGCAGTTTGAGATCATGTTCAACAAGGACAAGTTCAAATCCCTGCCGCCCAAACTCCAGGCCCAGATTGAGAGCGCGGTAGAGGCGGCCTCGGCCGACATGTGGTGGAAGTCGATCGACCGCTATTCCAAGGACTATATCGAGTTGCAGACCAAGGACAATGTCAAGATGTACAAGACGCCCGACGCGATCCTGCAGAAGCAGCTCGACATCTTCGACGAGGTCATGGAGAAGTATTCTGCAAAGAACCCCCTGTTCAAGGAGGTCGTCGAGTCGCAGAAGGTTTTTGCAAAGCGCACCGTCGGCTGGTACCTCGACACCATGGTGAGCCCGCGCATGGCCTATAACCATTATTTCGGCGCCAAGAAGGCCCCGGCAAAGGCCGCACCGAAAGCCCCCGCCAAGAAGTAAGACTTCAGATCATCCACAAGCCAGCAGCCATCCGGACCCGGTCCGGTGCGGGTGGCTGCTTCTCAAAAAGGACCGGATATGCAGAAACTGCTGCTTACCGTTGACAAGATCAGCACCTTCGTGGGCAAGACGTTTTCCTGGCTGATCGTGACGCTCACCTTTCTCGTCACCTGGGAAGTGTTTTCTCGCTATGCGCTGGATGCCCCGCATGCCTGGGCATTCGATGCCATGATCATGATGTACGGAGCCCTTTTCATGATGGCGGGCGCCTACACGCTCTCGAAAAACGGCCATGTTCGCGGGGATGTGCTTTACGGCTTCTTCCCGCCCAGGCTTCAGGCCGGCATTGACCTCACGCTCTACATCGCCTTCTTTCTTCCAGGCACTATCGCTCTTTGCTGGGCAGGCTACAAATACGCTGCAGAGTCGTGGGCCATCTGGGAGCACTCGAGCATTACCGCCGAAGGCCCGCCGATCTACCCCTTCAAGACCGTCATTCCCGTTGCCGGGTTCTTCCTGCTGATGCAGGGCATCGTCGAAATCATCCGCTGCATCCGCTGCCTGAAGGATGGCCAATGGCCCTCGCGCGAGGAGGATGTCGAGGAGGTGGATGTCGACAAGCTGAAGGAAATGATGCACGTCAAGGACGAGGATATCTCCAAGCTGGATGAGTTCGTGACGGCCAAGGAAAGGGGTGCGCGGTGAGAAGAGAAGCCTTGTTCGGATTAGTGATGATGGCGATCGTCGTGGGTTTGATATTTTATATTCTGCCCGCACCCTCGCAGATGACCAACGGCCACCTGGGGCTCCTGATGCTGGCTTTGATCGTGGTGGCCATCATGCTCGGCTTTCCCACCGCGTTCACGCTCATGGGTTTGGGCACCACGTTTACCTTTTTCGCGTACTACAGCCAGAACCCGGCAACAGCGCTGAACCAGACGCTCGACCTGATGGCGCTTCGCGCCTACTGGGTCATGAGTAACGACGTGCTCATCTCGGTCCCCCTGTTCGTCTTCATGGGCTACCTGGTCGAGCGGTCCAACCTGATCGGAAGGTTGTTCAAGGGGCTGCACCTGGCGACCGCAAGCATCCCCGGGTCCCTGGCCGTTGCAACCATTATCACCTGCGCGATCTTCGCAACCGCATCGGGGATTATCGGTGCAGTGGTGACCGTCATGGGTCTGCTCGCGTTTCCGGCCATGTTGAAGGCGGGGTACGGGATCAGGCTCGCAGCCGGCGCAGTGACCGCTGGCGGGACTCTGGGCATCATGATACCCCCCTCGGTGCTGCTCATCCTCTACGGCGCCACGGCCGGCGTCTCCGTGGTTCAGCTTTACGCCGGCGCGTTCTTCCCGGGACTCATGCTGGCCGGGCTCTACGTCCTCTACGTCATCGCCTGCGCGAAAATATGGCCCGATTCCGCGCCTCGCCTCTCCGAGGAAGACCGGCGCGTGGACCTGCCCAAATTCGCGGAAATCATTTCCAGGACCAAAACCAGGAACGTCCTCGCAGGGCTGCTCCTCGCCCTGAAGGGCAAGCGCAACAAGGACGTGCCCATGCGCACCCTCCTCACCCACCTTTTTATTGCGCTTCTCCCGGCTCTCGCAACCGCATTGCTCATGGGCTCGCTCTATCTCACGGCGACGGAGCCGGAAGAGGTGGTGCCCGAAACCCTCCAGGCGATGGGCATCGCTGCAACGGTGGAAACCCGGATTGAAGGCGGTCTTGAGGAGCCGGAGGGTTCAGAAACAGAGGAGGCGCAACCCGCCGAAGCCGTGCAGGCGGAACAGGGGTCGGCCGCTGGAGAAGAGGTCAAACCCGGTGAAAGAAGGCCCATCCCCACCTGGTGGTGGATCACCCTGGCTATTTTTCTGTTCATACTCCTGATCATCTATGCGGTCCTCACCTTCGTCCGTCTCGAGATCTTCAAGATGCTGCTCACCTCCTTCTTCCCGCTGGCGCTCATCATCCTTGGTGTGCTCGGAACCATCGTCGTCGGTCTGGCGACGCCCGCCGAGGCGGCGGCCATGGGCGCCTTCGGAGGATTAGTGCTGGCAGTGCTCTACAGAGCGCTCAATTGGCGTGTGCTCAAGGAAGCGGTGTTTCTCTGTGCAAAGACCAGCGCCATGGTGTGCTGGCTCTTCGTGGGTTCAGGCATCTTCGCGGCAGCCTTCGCGCTGCTCGGAGGCCAGGAGATCGTCGACACCTGGGTGAAATCCATGGATTTGACGCCCATACAGTTCATGATCCTCGCCCAGATCATCATCTTTCTTTTGGGCTGGCCCCTGGAATGGACCGAGATCATCGTCATCTTCATGCCCATCTTTATCCCGCTGCTGGGTCACTTCGATATCAATCCGCTCTTCTTCGGCCTGCTGGTGGCCCTCAACCTGCAGACGGCGTTCCTCTCGCCTCCGGTGGCCATGGCCGCGTTTTACCTGAAGGGCGTTTCGCCGCCCCACGTGACGCTGAACCAGATTTTTCTCGGGATGATGCCATACATGGCAATTCAGATATTCGCAATATTCCTGCTGTACATGTTCCCCGGCATCGGCTTGTGGTTGCCGTCACTGGTGTACAAGTAGAAAGCGATGTTGGACGGCGTGCTGAAGTAACGGAAGGGTTTATGTAAAAGCAAGGGGCAGGATCCTGTCGGATCCTGCCCCTCTTTTTTGAAGAGTGGAAACCAGGAACGACCTTACAGCACGGAAAACAGAATCGTCCCCACATTCACGCTTTTCCTGACTTCCACCTCGAGCATTTTGCGGCCGAGCGCCGGATGAGCGACCTCCAGGGAATATTTGCCGCTGTCTTCTTCCAGGCCGTCCAGTTTGAAATCGCCGAAGCTGTCGGTCGTCGTTTCACAGGAAGTGCCTGAGGAGTTCCCGAGACGGACCCCTGCACCTCTTACGCAATCCACAATGCGCTCCCTTTCCACGGCTACTGTTCCTGCCACGAAACACCGCAGGTAGCGATCCAGGTTCTTGTAGTGAACTCTGGGAACGGTCCGGAATTCCGGGTGAAGAATCTTGAGATTTTCCTGTTCAATCATCCCTTTCATTTCTTCACCGTCACAGGAGACGGCCCTCAAAGCGCCGGTCGGACATGCCTGCACGCATCTCGGCGCCTTCCATCCTTCGTCCAGGAGATGGGCGCAGAATGTGCACTTCTGGGGTACTTGCCTTTCCTCGTTCCACCAGATTGCGCCATAGGGGCAGGTTTTTACCAAATCCTGCCGGCCCTTGGCCTTCTCAGGATCGATGATCACGATCCCGTCCGGACGCTTGTAGATGGCGCCCTCTTTTGCAGCGCGTATACAGGGGGCCGAGTCGCAGTGCATGCAGGGGGTTGGCCGGTATGCCACGTCGATCAGCGGGAATTGCCCTCTTTCCTTGCGCACGATGTTCATCCAACGATGACCGTGGCGCGGCTGGGAAAGGGAGTAGCCCTGCCAATCGTTCTCCACGTGTTCGTCCTTGCAGCTCAGAAAGCAGTTGTTGCAATCTTCGCATTTTTCCACGTCAATGATCATGTGCCACTTGTTCATTCAAGCCTCTGAGATTTGAAATTTGAGATTTGAGATTTAGTCACTCCCTCCACAGCTCTATCTGCACAAGACAGGAATTGGCGGCGTGGCTGTGGGATTTTTCAATCATCATTCTGCTCGAGGTGAGCTGGTTGATACACCCGCCGCGATCGGGCGAGGAACCGGGTTTGCCGAGCGGGTCATATACCGCAGAGGACTCGTAGGAATGCACGGTTCCAGGCCGGATCCTTTCCGTCACCTGCGCAGCGCAGATGACGGTCCCCCGGTCGTTGTACACCTTCACCAGATCCCCCTCCTTTATCCCCCGCTCCGCTCCGTCCTTGGGGTGGATCCGCACGATCCAGTAATAGTATCCGTCGATCAGGACACGGTGATCCTTCACATCATTGACGATGCTGTCCTTGCCGTCCCCCATGGTGTGGAAACTGAATCTCGGGTGCGGAGAGATGAGCTGTAGCGGAAATCTTTCAATGAGATCGCTGGAGTGATGTCCTTCCCATGAGGGAATGTACTTGGTGATCGTGGGCCTTTCAGGGTCATCCGGGGCAAATCGTTTCAAGCTTGAGCAATCGAATTCTATCTTTCCGGACTGCGTCTGAAGACCCATTCCGAACTTTTCCGTGTAATCGGCAGGAAGCGGGGCAAGTTCAGGCGTATCCTTGGGCCGTCCTTCGGCAAACCAGCGGAAAGAAACAGGCGCTCTCAGAGGTTCGGGCGGAGGTGGAATGACGAAGTAGCCCTTCTTGAGAAATTCCTTCCAGGAAACATGATTGGGCAAATCCGTGGCATCGAAAAGCCGCTTGCACCAATCCAGCTCCGTGACGCCCTCCGAGAAAACGGCATAGAGACCCAGCCGTTTCGCCAGGTCCGCAAAAATCTGGAAGTCGGATTTCGATTCTCCCAGCGGCTCTATGCACTTGTGCTGCATCACGGCGATCCGGTGGTTGCACTGATTGAAGCTGTGCTGAATGTATCCCCCGCAGTTGGCGAATTCGCTGATGTCCCAGCGCTCGAAACTCGTGCACGCAGGCAGAAGGATATCCGCGAATTTGGCCTCTCCCTCAAACCAGATGGATTGGTTGACCACGCATTCGAGATTCCCGGATTGGTATGCCCGGGCATACCGGTTCGTGTCGCACATGGTCCCGAAATGGGAGCCGCCGTACTTGTAATAGAGCTTGACAGGAGCGTTGCCCGGCGAGGGATAATCGAATTTGAGGAATTGCCCTTCAATGGTCTTGGGGTCCGTTGGATATCCGCTGGTTCGCCCCTCGAGGATGGCCTCCGGTATCCTCAGTCTCGGCACCCTCTGGTATACCGTGTTTACCGTGGCAAGCTGGGGCATTCGCTGGTACATGTTCACGCCCAGGGCCGTTCCCTGAATGTCTCCGGAAAGCCCTCCCTCGGCATACCCCGGGAAGAAGAACCGGTGATCGACCGGAGTGCCCATCTGCATGCCGCCCATGTTCACGCCGGGTTTTCCCATGCCCTGCATGGCCATGAGGCAAACCATGGACCGGGCCCACTCGTTTCCCGTGGCGCAGCGGCATGCGCTTCCGAATCCGGTAATACCGCCTGCGGCCAGGTAAGTCCTGCGGGTTCCCCACTCCCTTGCCAGGGCACGGACATCTTTGGCCGGTATGCCGGACTCGTTTTCCTGCCACTCCGGCGTCTTTGGGATCCCGTCCTCCTTGCCGAGGATGTAATCCCTCCATATCTCGAAGCCGACCGTCCGGTTTTCCACATACTCCCGATCGTAGAGCCCTTCGGTGATCCAGACATAGGCGATTGCCAGGGCAAGCGCATTTCCGGTGGCAGGTCTCGGCGCCAGCCATTTGCCTCCGAGGAGAGCCGCCGTGTGGTTGTAATAGGGATCGATGTGCACGAGCGTGATTCCCAGTTCCTTGAGCCACTGGCGCCGGACAGTCCCTTCAAATGCGCCGTAGACGCCGCTTGTCGCCTCCGGATCGCTCGACCAGAACACCACCATCTCGCAATGTCTGAGACAGTCCTCCACAGTCCCGTAAGCCTCGGATCCGCCAAGCCTCATGCTCTGGCCCCAGTGATGCATGGCCCCCCAGTACCACCCCTCCCAACTGTCGGGATTGTGCACGACGGGGGTGAACCCGATGGAGTTGAAAAACCGGATCCTTCCGCTGAGCCAGTATCCCAGGTGCCCCCAGGTGTGATGTGACCCGCTCCCGTTCATGATGGCCCCGGGACCATATTCGCGTTTCACCCGCTTGATTTCGTCTGCAACCATGTCCAATGCCTGGTCCCACGAGATACGCTCGTACCCCGAGGTTCCGCGGTTGCTGCAGTTTCGCTTGCCTGCCGGATCGAAGTCCACCCGTTTCATGGGATAGAGGAGCCGCTCCTTGGAGTAGATCATGGATTTCCAGGCAAAGGTGTAGGGGGACAGGGTAGCCTTCCTCGGAGGGGTAAATCTCCTTCCCCTGGCTTCGATGGTCCATGGTGCGGCATCATCTCCGTCGAACTCGATGGGGGTTACGCGGATGATCCTTCCCTCTTTCACATAGACGAATACCGGACCGCCATTGGTGTTGCTGGTGTATCTGGTGACACCCTTTCCCGCATCCGTTCCGTAGGAGACGTTTGCAGAAAGCATCAGGCTGAGGGTTTCCATAAACCATGCGGTGAGTTCATCCGGTCCCTCGAGGCCGATCTGAAAGTTCTTCATCGCATTGATTTGCTCCAACTGGCTCCGGTTCGGCCTCATGAGTCGAACCGCCAGTTCAGGACTGCTGTAAATAATCGTTATATCGGCGTTGGGATCGATCCCGCTTCTGGATCGGACCTTCCCATTCTTGAAGAGGAAGGTTCTCCCCTGAGAGTTGTCCTGCAGCTTGATCTGGGCGATCAGGTTCTTCCCCTTAAGCCTTTCCCGAAAAGAGGTGCTTCTCCTTGCTGTAAACGCCATCAATTTTTCGAGGCCTAAAAGGATGACTGCAAATTGCGTCTTTTCAAGTGCCATGGCTTATGCCCCACCTAATCGCTGATTTAAACCGCCAAGACGCCAAGTGCGCCAAGAAAGGTTTTGGGTTTTCACCTGCCGGAGCGGTTTCCGGCAGGTGAAAAAAACAATTATTGCGTCCTTCGCGCCTTCGCGGATCAATCCGTTCAGTTCTGCGTTTGCGTGATAAGCACGAAGTGTTAACAGCATAAGAATTCGTTGTCCGATTCATAAGGACACACCCCTAGCCCTCTGCGAACAGGGAAGCCGAAATCCTGGCAGCCGCCTCTTTCAGCGCAGGGACGATGCGGTCATCACAGATCTGCTGAATCCGCTGATGCGGCCCGGCTACCACGATGGAAGCCACGGATCTTCCTTCATGATCGAAGATGGGGCAGGAGACCGCACCTGTTCCTTCATCGAGTTCTTCCCGGTCATATGCCACGCCGCTTTTTCTGATCCTTCGGAGCTCTTTCTCCAGTTCGGCCGCGCCGGTAATGGTATTCGGGGTGAACCGCTGGAGTTTTCCCTGAAGAAGAGTCTTCCTTCTTTCTTCGGGCAGGAAGGCCAGAATCGCCTTCCCTCCTGCCGCCGCATGGATGGGAACCGGGTCCCCGATGCTTCCGGCCAGACGCACCATGCGGGGACCTTCGGCAATGTACGCCATGAAAGAGCCGTTCCGGGAGAGCAGTTCCAGAATGACCGTCTCCTTGATCCTGTCACGAAGCTCATCCACAAAAGGCTTCGCCACCTGGACGATGTTGCTTTTCAGGGACTGGCGGAGCGCGCTGGAAAGCCTCATCACTTCGGAGCCCAGCGTGAACTTCTTTGTCCTGGGATTCTGGCTGAGAAACCTATGACGGCTGAGGGCGAGAAGGATGCGGGAGACCGTTGCCTTATGGAAGCCAAGCTTCTGGCTGAGCTCGACGGTGCCCCATTCGTGGTTGTCCGGGGCAAAGGAGGAGAGGATGATCAGCGTCTTGTCGATCGCATTCGTCGTGGAATTCTTTGATCTCATAACACGAGATTCCATATTGCATTATGATACACGCATTATGGCCTTCCGCTTTTCCTTTGTCAAGGAATTTGCCGGGGAATGTTGCTCGTGCTCTTCGTGTGCCTCGTGGCAAGAAAGGAGGGATATCTCGCCCCGAAGGTCACGAAGAGACGTGCTGTTCAGGCAAATGTTCTGAAGTGAGTCTCCACCCGCAGAGCGGTGGCCCCCGAGAGGGGCTCATGCGAAGGGATATGAATAAATCCGAAATCCGAAGCACGAAATCCGAAACAATTCCAAATGACCAAAATCCAAATGACCAAAACAACCGTACTTGCACCTTTCAGGTGTCTTCGTTTCTGTCATTTGAAAATTCGAATTTGAGTTCCTTTGTTTCGAGTTTCGATATTCGATATTCGGATTTTCAAGCCATGATATCCACCCCGGATCGGTAGAACCTCTCCGGGTCCTCCACCAGAGGTGGAGGTTTCAGAGACAAATGAGGCCGTTGAGGCAGGAGGCAGACAGGGTAAATATGCAGGCAGAAGCGGGGTGAAACGATCGCCGTTGGACCACCTACTTCATCGAGCAGACCGTTTTGGCGGTGACACGACACAAGGAAGAAGATGATGGTCGCTCAGGAACGGCTTGGAGGCGCTGCGGTGAAATCTCTTTTGCGATCGGAATGCAGTCGGCATTCCAGAGTCGACGCCCGACCTCCACGTCACACCCCGCTACTGTTAAAAATTAGATAACAACCGGCTCCGGCGATTTCGATGGGCAATCCGGCGTATTTCCCGCCTGTGATAATGGCACAACGGGCTAATGCTCCCCCATCCAGGAGTAGTGTGCTGTGCTCAAGCGTTTGTTTTCTCACAACAAAGGCGGCACGCTGATGAAAGCCGTGCCGCCTTTAGATGGACCCCCTTAGAGGCCCCTTCCTCCAAATCTGGAAGGAACCCCACGATGTGATCCTATGCCCTGTTCCGCCACTCTATGACAGGGCTTCCTTTTTCCTTGCGGACGGTGAGGAACTTATCAGCAAGAAGAGGGTTTGTAAAGGGAAAATCTGATCGCCTGTGTTGTGCGCGTGTCTCTTTTCTCTCCAGTGCGGTCAGGAAGATTGCCTCGGCACACTCCATGAGATCCAGGACCTCCAGAGATCTCATGAGGGTGTGAGCGTTGCCGGCGGCCATGGTCTCCAGCACCTTGCCCTTCAGGTTTCCAAAATACTTCAACCCGGCCTGGAGAATGGTTTCGGACCGCACCTGGATGCCTGCGTAATCCTTCATCAACTGCTGAAGGGCAACGTTGGCTTCCCTCCAATCCGGTCCCCGATCCCTTTTCATAAAGCGGCCGTAGAGCCCTACCCTCTCCTCCACCATCGAACTCTGCTCCGCCTTTTCCAACCCCTTACCGTTCAGGGCTCGTCTTGCCGCGCTTCCGCCCGCAATCCAGCCGTAGGTCGCGGCGCCCGCGATATCCGCCCGGAAGTTGCCGACAGGGTCTCCTGCGGCGAAGAGGCCTGGCACACGGGTTTCCCCATCGAGGTCGATCTCGATACCTCTGCCGATCAGGTGGGGCTCATACTGCATGAATTCCACCATGTGCTTCCGGACATCGATCCCTTCCTTTTTCATGTAGTCGAGCATTGCGGTGTTGCCTTCGCTCTTGAGGCCCCACATCATGTACTGGACATCGTCTTCACTGGTGCCGCTGCAATCCATGTAGGCAGGCCCGCGCCCGGAATCCATGTAATCCGTGAAAACCGTGTTCCAGACATCCGCAGTGATGTCGCCGAGCTCCTTGGTCGGTTTGCTTACAAAGGGACCGACCGGCTTGCCGTGCGGATCGGCAACCACCCCGATCCAGGTGGCCTTTCCGCAGCGGGCCATGAATTTGGGACCGGCATGCCTGTTTGGGAATTCCATATTGACCAGATTGGCACCCGCCCGGAAAGCTGCGCCGTGCGCCGCGCCTGTGCAACTCGGGCAGAAGGCCGTGTTGAAAAGCATTCCGGGGCTTGGGGCAGGAGGATAAAGCCTGCTTGCAGACCCGGTCGCCAGAATCACGGATTTTGCCCGGATGATCTTGATCTCGGGCTCGTTCTTCCGCACGCTGACAGCAATGGCGCCGATGGCCTTGCCGTCCTCGACCAGGACATCCGCAACCGGCATATGGTTTTCGATCCTGACCCCCCTCTTTTTGGCCTGCGCGGTCAGGATGGCTTTCTGATTGTGGCCTGCATACTTCAGCCAGATGCGGGGACGGCCCGGGAAGGCGTGGCCGATGAACTCCCATTTTCCCGTGGGCCTCATGGAAATCCCCCATGAGTCCCAGTCTTTCACACGGTCGAAAGCCTGTTCCAGAAACTTCCTCACCAGGCTGTCGTCCGCGTACCCTCCCACAAGGCTGTTTTTATATTCGTGAAAGATAGGCGCCACATCGTCCCCATGAATTTCGGGGATATAACAACAGAAGTGATCATTCCCCGTTGCGCCCGAGCCGCTCCTCTTGGTATTCGCCTTCTCCGCGATCATGACGCTCACGCCCTGGTCGGCCGCATTGATTGCGGCCATGAGCCCGGCAATGCCGCCGCCCACCACGAGCACATCCGTCTCAAGCGGTTTCTTGTCCATTCGAATCATCTCATTCCTCCATTGGTGCCGCAAAGACACGAGTCCGGGAAGAACTCTGCACTCTTTGCCGGATCTCTTGCCTCTTCGTGCCTTGTGGCGATTCAGATCACTGCCCGGCCTTCGCGGGCGCATCCACGTAAAGCATCATGGCCGGCAGAGGGATCCGTAGTTCGATCGCAGCCCACTTGCAGTCCAGGACACATGAGTTGCAGTGCCAGCATTCCTCGGGGTACCTGATGATCGGCGGCTTCTTTTTCTCCGTCACGCAGAAGACGTCCGTGGGACAGATATCTGCGCAGACTCCGCAGCCGGTGCATTTTTCCATGTTAATGACTGGTGGCATAATTCCTCCTTGAGATTTTGGACAGGATAACAGGATGGTCAGGATCAGAAACCAGAGGTCAGAGATCAGAAGTCAGAGGTCAGATCTTTTCGGTAGAGACCCTTTGTTTCCGATCTCTGATCGCCGACCTCTGATCTCTGCATTTTCATCCTGTTCATCCTGTTATCCTGTCTGACTTTTTCTTTTACTTCTTTTCCCTCCACTCGGTGATCACTTTTCCCTCTTCCCGCCGAACGGTCAGGAACTTATCCTGCAGCAGCGGGTTCGTAAACGGAAAGTCCGAACGCTTGTGCATCGCTCTGGTTTCCTTTCTCTCCAGGGCGGTTCTAAAAATCGCCTCCCCGCACTCCATGAGATCCAGGGTTTCCAGCGCCCTCATCAATTCGTGGCTGTTGCGAACCGAAAGGCTCTCGAGAGCCCTTTCCCTCAATCTCCTCAGGTATGTCGAGCCGGCGTTCAGAAGGGTCTCCGATCTTACGCCGTCGACCCCGGCATAGTCCTGCATGACCTGCTGCAGGGCCAGGTTCGCCTCTTTCCACCCCGCCCCGTCTTTTCTGTCCAGAAAACTCGAATACCGGGAAGCGGCCGCAGCCACGGTTTCAGATTTCTCCGCCTTCTTGAACTCCTTCAGTTTTCGGGCTCTCTTTGCCGCGCTTTTCCCGGCAATCCATCCGAAAGTGGCCGCGCCCGAGAGGTCTGCACGGAAGTTCCCGACATCGTCACCGGCCGCATACAGACCCCGCACGTTCGTTTCCGCCTTCTCATTGATTTCGATCCCTCTGCTTCCAATGAGAAAAGGCTCATACTGCCGGAACTCGACCCTGTGTTTCCTGACGTCGATTCCCTCTTTTTTCATGTAATCGAGCATGCCTGTGTTTCCCTCGTGGATCAGGCCCCACATCATGTACTCGAGGTCCTCCTCCCCAGTTTCCGTGCAGTCGATGTAAACCGGTCCCTTGCCCGATTTGAACATGTCCGTGAAGACCGAGTTCCAGACATCGGCCGTGATGTCCCCGAGGTCCCGTGTGGGTTTGGTGACGAAGGGGCCGACTGTTCGGCCGTGTGGATCCTTGTACACGCCGATCCAGGTAGCCTTTCCGCATCGAGCGAGGAATTTGGGGCCCGCATGCCGGTTCGGCATTTCCATGTTGACCAGTTTGGCTCCTGCCCGATAAGCCATGGCTCGCCCGCTCCCGGTGCAACTCGGACAGAAGGGGATGTTGAACATCCATCCCGGTGTGGTCGTGGGATAGAGTCTTGTTGCCGAACCGGTGGCGAGAAGCACGGATTTTGCGCGGATCACCTTGAGCACGGGTTTATCACTCGCTGTGCTGACGGCTACGGCGCCGATCGCCTCACCGTCTTTTACAATCACATCCGTGACGACCATGTGATTGCTGATCTTCGCCCCCCTCTTCTTCGCCTGCGCTGTGAGCACCCCCTTCTGGTTGTAACCGGCATATTTTAGAAAAATCCGCGGTCTCCCGGGATAGGCATGGCCTGAGAAGTCCCAAAAGCCCCTGGGCTTCATGGAAATTCCCCAACTGTCCCAGTCCTTGACACGATCGTAGGTCTGCTCGAGAAAGAGCAACGCGAGGGAAGGGTCCTGAAAATCGCCGTGAAGGCTGTGAAGGTCTTCCCAGAGGATTGGACCGATATCGTTCCCGTGGACTTCAGGGATGTAACAGCAGAAGTGGTCGTTTCCCGTTGCCCCGGACCCGCTCCGCTTCGTGTTGGCCTTTTCAGCGACAAGCACATTCAAACCCTGGCCGGCCGCGCTGATGGCTGCCATCAGTCCCGCAATTCCACCGCCTGCAACGAGCAGATCGGTCGTTATCGTAGTCTTGTCAACTTCCATTTAAACCCCCATAAAGTCCAGTACGCCACCAAGACACAAAGCCACCAAGAGAAACGTGTCTTCGTGTCTTTGTGTCTTTGTGTCTTTGTGGCTGATCATTTTCTCCCTCAACCTTTGCGCATGCTGGTGGGAAGCCAGAGCGCAATGTCCGGAAAGATCATCACCAGAGCAGTCGTCACGAAAATGGCAATGATCAGGATCCCGGTCCCTCGATAGACATTCATCAGATCCACTTTGGATGTTGCGGCCACCACAAAAGCGACCATCCCGACCGGAGGGAACACGAGGCCCATCGACACCATCAGCGTGGACATCACGCCGAACCAGACCGGGTCGAACCCCGCCGCCGAGATCAATGGAAAAGAGAGCGGCAGGGTGAGCAGCAAAAGGGGGATCTCATCCATGAACATGCTGATCACGAAATACCCTATCGTGACCCCAATGATGATGACCCAGCGGTTGATCTGCATCTCCATCACCGAGGCCACCAGGTTCTGTGGAACCTGGCTCTGGGTCATGAAGTACCCGAAAAGATTCGCGCCGATCATGATGATGAAGATCATGGCAGAGGTTCGGATCGTCTCTCTGAGTGCATGCAGCGCGCTTGCCCAGGAGAGGCGTCTGGTGAAAATTCCGATGAGCATCGCGGCAAAGGCCCCCACCGCCCCCACCTCGGTGGGAGTGGCCACCCCGCTGTAGAGCAGCACAATCACGAGGATGATGAGCAGGAGGCTGGACCAGATTCGCACCAGGCTCCTCCATCGCTCGGACCATGATGTTTTCACGGTTTGGGGTGCGTTGCCCGGGCTGACGGTCACCCAGATCATGATGGTCGCTGCAATGAGTATCGCCAGCAAGATTCCGGGCAATATCCCTGCGATGAGAAGGGCGCCGATCGATGTCTGGGTGGCGACCCCATAGATCACCATGGGAACACTCGGCGGGATCAGGATGGTAAGTGTTGCCCCCACGCCCACGGCCCCGGCGGCAAGGGGATCGGAATACCCGTAACGGCGCATGTTGGGTATGGCCACATTGGCCATCACCGCTGCAGCAGCGACACTCGCGCCTGACATGGCGCCGAAGATGCCGCAGGCAAAAACGGTAGCGGTGGCCAATCCTCCCCGGATGTGCGAAAGCCAGTTGGCGGCTGCCGTGTAGAGGTCACGGGCAAGGCCGCTCGACGAGGAAAAGAACGCCATCAGCACGAACATGGGCACAGTAGTCAGGTTGTAATCGCCCACCGTATTGAAGGGGACCGCTTTCAATGTGGCCATCACCACGTCCCAGTTGCCCTTCACAATCCATATGCCCAGCATACCCGCCCCCCCCAGGGCAAAGGCAATGGGAATGCCCAGGATAAGAAAGACCACTAAGACGATGAATGGGATAGCGATTTCCATGTTATGTCCTTTGCCGAACCAAGCCGGGCGCTCAGGAGCCGGTCGGTCCTTCCTCCCCCTGAAAAAGGGCCGATCCGCCCGTTTTCACGCGTGGAAAATCCAGGAGCAGGAAGAGCCCGGCCAGGAGAAACCCCAGGGGAATGAACGCCGCGCCGACCCACTGGGGGGCGGAGTAGATGGATCCAAGCGTAGTACCCTGGTGATAGGTTCGAACAGCATACTCGTAAGTGCCCCAGATGAGCACGGCACAGTAGACGATCGAGAAGATCTGGGACAGATAATTGATGGGGACCTTCACCGATCTCGGCAACCGGTCCATCAGAATCGTCACTCGGATGAACCCCGCGCCCCGGTAGGTGTAACTCATGCCGAGAAAGATCGCAATCAGCATCAGATACTTTTCGGTGATCTCGTAGGCTCCCGTGATCGGACTGTTGAACACGTATCGCCATACCGCATCCGCAGTAGTCAGGCTCATCATGGAGAACACGGCAGCCATGGCCACGTAGAGGAGTCCCCTCTCAACTAGAAGCAACCCTTTTCGCATGGACCTTCACACCCTCTCCCGAAAATGTGCTCAAGACATCATCCCTATGCAGGCCCCAGGCCGCAACCCAACAAGGTGTCGGGTGTCAGTGTTCAGGTTTCAGGGTTCGGGATTCTGATTTGCCGACACCTGACACCTGACACCCGACACCTGAAACCTGATGCCCTTCTTGCCCAGATCTTCTCCGGCCTACTTCTTCTCCGAGAGCTTCCTCAGCTCTTCCAGAACCTTCTTGCCCGGCTTCTTCTTTGCTTCCAGATCCGCGGCATACTCATCCTGAACCGGGATCACGGCCTTTTTCCATCTCTCCGCTTCTTGTGGCGGCAGGGTATAGAACTCGATCCCCTTGGCCTCCACCTCGGTTCTGGCCGCCTTTTCGAACTTGTCCCATTCCTTTCCGGTGAAGTCCACGGCCCAGTCGCCGCTCAGCTCATTGAACACCTTCTGGACATCCGGTGGAAGGCTGTCCCATTTTTTCTGGTTCATGATGATGAAGAAAAGATCATGGCCGAGGTCGACATCGGTCACGTACTTGGTGACCTCACCCAGTTTCCGGGAGATGAGCAGTTCCGCGGGCCGCGCAAATCCGTCGATCACTCCCTTGTCTCCCGCTTCATAGAGGTCGGGGGTAGGGATGGTGACGGGCGAAAGACCGAGGGCCTTTCCCACCTTCACCCCGATGGCGCCGGACATGCCGATTTTCATTCCCTTCAGATCCTCCAGGGTCTTGACCGGCTTCTTCTTCGTATTCAACTTCATGTTCGGGGTCGTATGAAGCCAGAGCACCTTGACTCCCTTGTACTCCGCCTGCACCTCCGGGAAGGTCTTGTAAATATGCCAGAGAGCCTTTGCGCAGCTCTCCGCCGTGGCGAACCCCATCTGCGGAAGCGCGAGGAACTCGGTCAGCAGAAAACGACCCGGATTGCCGAAGGTATAAGCCTCGGTCATGTCACACACGCCCGCTGCCGTGGCATCGAAGGATTCGGCTACCGGGGCAAGGGTGTTGGAATAAAAGTGCTTGATCTTCACCTTTCCCTTGGTGCGCTCCTCGATCATCTTGCTCCATGGCTCCAGCACATGGATGTTCCGAAGGTGCTTCGGCGGAACGAGGTGGTTGAAAGTCAGTTCAGTGGTCTGGGATTGAGCCGGGGCCGGGTAAAAGCTGAACCCGGCGATGACCAGTGCCAATGCAAAAAATACCAACATTCCCTTTTTCATGTTTGCCTCCTTTTTGGGTAAGCGTTTGCAGCACATGTGGTGGATAACCGACCTGAAAATTTCCGAAGGTTTCCTCTTCATACCGCTTCCAGTCCCGCCCGGGATATCTTGAGGGCGCGTTTCTTTCGCCAGGACCACAAAGTTCCCCCCAGGCCCAGTGCAAACCCGACAGCCTGGAGTGAATAGACAGGAGAAAGGAGCCCGGCGGCACTGATTCCGAACAGGACTCTCTCCAAGGGACTCAATCGACTGTATAGGAAACCGGACAAACAGACCGCCGCGGCGAGAACACCGAAGGTGGCGGGGAAAACGGTATAGATGATCTTCAAGGGATCGCCAATCAGGAGAAGACCAGGGGAGTAGCAGAAGCAGAACGGCACCAGGTACGCTCCAATGCCAAGCCGCGTGGCGATGAAACCCGCTTTCATGGGCTCGCACTGGGCAATCCCTGCCGCAACATACGCTGCAATCGCCACGGGCGGGGTCACAAAGGACATGGCGGCAAAGAAGTTCATGAACATGTGGGCCGCCACCGCCGGAATTCCCGCATGCGTCATGGCCGGCGCGATCAGGATCACCAGCATGATGTATGTTGCTGCAATGGGCATTCCCATGCCCAGGATGATGGAAGCTGCTCCGGCAAGAACGAGCAGGAGAAGTGAATTCCCGCCCGAAATCGCAATGAGGGTATTGGACAGGTTGAGACCGAGATTCGTGAGAGAGACAGACCCGATGACGATGCCCGCCATGGCGCATGCCGAGCCCACCACCAGCACCTGCAACCCCGTCTCCTGAAGCGCTTTCAGGATTTTGGCCCAAAACCCGGCTCGAACCTCCCTTTTGAACAAGCCCACAGCCACCATCATGCCGGATGCATAGACGGCCGCTGTGCTGGGATCCGCATGCATGACAAAAAGAAAGTAAAGAAGTCCGGCCACAGGGATGGCGTAAAACCAGCCGCTTTTCAGGACATCCCAGACACGGGGCAGGCTCTCAGCCGGCAAGCCCTCGATCCCGGAGGCTACTGCCTCCCAGTGCACCTGCACCAGCAGGGCAACATAGTAAAGCACCGCAGGGATTGCTGCGGCAAGGGCCACTTCGTAATAAGGAATACCCAGAAACTCAGCCATCATGAAGGCCGTAATGCCCATGACCGGGGGCATGACCAGGCCGCCGGTGGAGGCAACCGCCTCGACTGCAGCGGCAAAGGGCGGGTTATACCCCGTCTTTTTCATAAGGGGGATGGTCACCGAGCCGGTTACCGCCACGTTGGCCGAGGCGCTCCCGGAGAGTGAGCCGAAAAGACCGCTTGCAATCACTGCCACCTTGGCAGCCCCGCCTCTCTGCCTGCCCATGAGAGCCATGGCGATGTCGGAAAGAAACTCTCCCCCGCCTACCATGAAGAGACAGACCCCAAAAAGCAGGAAGGCCACAACCATTGTTCCGGCCACGCTGCTCGGGACCCCCAGGATGCTGTTGGGGTCCAGGTAGAGCATGGTGAAAAGCCGCTTCCAGGATACGCCCCTGGCATTCAGCAGCCCGGGGAAAAGATAGGCGAACCGGGCGTAGAACACCAGAACCAGGCCGATCACGACGAGGGGAAGGCCGATGATCCTTCTGGCAGATTCGAAGAGAAGGTACACGGCCAGAAACCCCATGATCACTTCTTTGGGGGCGGCAAATCCCACCATGACGACCAATTCCCGGTAGAAAAGCATCACATTCCCGAAAATCACCAGGGAAATCACCACAAGGATCCAGTCATACCAGGGCACACGGTCGCGCGGCGAGGATTTGGCCGCCGGTACGTTGAGAAATACCGAGGAGAGGAACAGCGCTATGAAAACCCCGAGGTATTGTTCCTTATAGATCTGGATGCCGAGGTATGTCTGGACATCCGCAACGTAGAGAATGCAGGCGATCGGTAACAGGGTCAGGAAAATCTTCGATAGACCCCCACTGAACCCGTCCAGAGACCTGAATTTCCCTCCTGTTTTTTTGGGCTGGGACATTGTCGTACCACCTGTATGGATCTCCAGGGCCGGCATCCGCTGACGCCGGCCCTGGAATGAAATCCGGAAAGGAACCTTCTATTTCTTCTTCATTTTGAGCAGCGCATCCTGATGGGCCTGCATCTTGTCGGTCCATACCCCTTTTTCCTTGTAGAATTTGATCGCACCCGGATGATAAGGGGCGGTTGCCTGTTCCCCTACGAATCTTTCTTTCACCCAGTCCTTGAGCTGCGGATGCTTGGGGGCCAGCTCTGCATCATGTTCCCAGACGGTTTTCACGATGGTATAGGCCTCGCCTTCAGACAGGTCGGCGCGTGCCACGAGATCGAAGTTGCGGGTGACGAGAACAGTGTCCCGTTCGATGCCGAGCGGGCCTTTCTTTACGGTCATGGGGAAGTAAGCTTTGGAGATCTCGTGAACCTGGGGCCAATGCTTATCGCCGGCCTCAAGGTAAAGGATGCCGCCTCTGGCCGCTGCAAGCTCTCTGAAGGCCGGAACGCCGATGCCGCCGAAACAGGCATCCGCCTTTTTCTCGGTCACGAGTCGCACTGCTTCAGGGATGTCGGAGGCCTTGATCACCACAACGTCTTTTTCCGTAAGCCCCCCAGCGATCAGCGAGGCTCTGGAGCCGATATTCAACGCCTGCTGGGTCCCATGATCCAGCACCACCCTCTTTCCTCTCAGATCCTGGTAGTTCTTGATCCCGGAATCGCCCGCCACCAGCTGGCTGGCTGCATTCCGCATGCCCAGCATCAGCAAACGGACGTCATACCCTTTGCCCTTTGTCTGCCTCTCGAAGATTCCCCTGCCGAGATAGGCATATTCCAGCTCGTCATTGGCCAGCATGACAAGATCCACCTCGTGCGATGCCATGAGAGGCAGGGTCATGATGTTGCCCTGCGGAAGAACTTCTATCTTCATGCCGGCATGGTTCCCGACCACCTCGGAAATGGCCGCACCGAACACATAGAAAAGCGCGCCCACCGATGCCGTTCCCATCCTGAGGGACTGCTGCGCAGCCGTGGCGGGGGCAAGGGGCAACAGACTCATCGATGCTACCAGGAGACAAACCACCAAAATCTTTTTCATCTCGCTTCTCCTCTTCCTAAATAGATGAACAATCAAGAGGCACTCGTGCCTCACCTCAACTTCAGGAGTTTTTCTGCGTTTCCATGATAGAATTTCTCTTTGTCCGCATCGCAGATCGGCAGGATGCCCAGGGATTCGAGCGATTCCTTGCTGGTCTCAAAGGGATGGTCCGCGCCAAAGGCGATCACGTCTCCGCCCACGGCCATGTAGGCGCAGATGAACGCCGGCAGATAGTGCATGCCGCTCGAGGTGAAGAGGAAGTTTCTGTTGATGTAGTAGCTGGGCTTCTGTTTGCACCTGGGTTTGAGCGTCTGATCGACCCAGGGTTTCAGCCAGTAGAAATCGATCCGGTACAGCCAGAAGGGAAGACCCTCTCCCATGTGGCCGAGCACGATCTTCAGCCCCGGGAACCTGTCGAAGAGCCCGCTGTAGATCAACCGCATGGTATGGAGGGATGTGTCTGCGCCAAAGCCGAAAGGAGGGCCGGCCAGAGGGAATCCGAAGTCTTCAAACCCTTTCAGGATCGCAGGCGAAGGAATAGTGGGGTGCAGATAGATCGGCACGTCCAGCTTTTCTGCCGTTTCGAAAACGGGCCAGAATTTCTGATTGTCCAGGTATTCCCCCCTCACATGGGAATTCAGCTTGGCGCCCCTCATTCCGAGATCCTTCACCGCGCGCTCAAGCTCGTTGGCCGCTGCCACAGGGTCCTGGGGTGCCAACGCGGCCAGTCCCACATACCGGTCGGGGTATTTCTTGATTACCTGTGCCAGTTCGTCATTGGACTTCCGGGCCATGGCGACGCCGTCCGAAGTCTCGAACTGCTCGCAGCCGGGGACGCAAAGGCTCAGCACCTGGATGTCCACCCCGGCAGCGTCCATCTCGGCAAGCCTCTTCTCGCCCACGTCGAGGAGTTTCTCTTCCAACTGGAAGCTCCTGGGCACGCGCAGCACCTCGGACATATGGAGGTGGATGTTTTTCTCTCGAACCTCTTCCCTGGGAGGCGACTTCCTGGAACGGAGATAATCGAGGTAGTCATTCGTGTAAAAGTGGGCCTCAAGATCGATGATTTTCATGAAACTCTCGCTCCTCTAAATGATTTCCCTTAACCCGAATTCCGACGGGGCTGCAGATCCCCCCCCGCAGGAAAAAGCGCAAGAAGCGTGCCTTGCCCGCGGGTTGAATGAGTTCCTGCCATCCTCTCCTAAACGCTGTAAATTCCTCTCATTCCTTTTGCCCCGCCAAGCGGGGTTGAATCTGAGTATTCTGTCCCAAAAGGAGTCAGGTGTCTTGGTTTGAGACATCCGGATTCCTCATTCCTGAATCTGACGCGACAGCCGCGTCAGCCACTTCTTGTCAACGGTCAGGAAACCATCCAGGATCAAAGAGAAGCCTCTGTAGAAATCCGTGGAAGCATGTTTTTCGACTTCCCGGCAGAAATCCCCCGCCCATTTCCCAAGGTGTTCCTCCAGGAATTTTTCTTCGTGCGTTATCGTTTCCCTGAGTCCCCCGTCGTCCAACCATTTCTCCTGCTCCCGCAGACAGAGCTGTTTCATGAAATCCAGTTCCACAAAAAGGAAATCGGCCGATTCCTGATTGTTCATATCGGGCAGGAGCCCGGCCATGCGATAAAACCGGATGACCTCCAGCACCGATTCCCCAGCTGCTTTCCTGCGTTTGTAAAGCCCTTCATATGGGGGTTTCAAATCCGAGTGGCCGGTGCCCCTGACTATCCTGGTCCGATCAACCGAGAGCTCCATCAACACCTCTTCATCGATTCTCCCCTGGAGGGAGGACTGGTAGGAGGTCAGGAGTCGGACTCCTGAATTCAAACGGTCGTTGTCCAGTTCTCTGAAGCGCACCAGGAAATCCGGAAAATCCCCTTTTACGATCTTCTGGAGGAGGTCCGGGTCAGGCAGCCGTCGGAATACAGTCACCAGCATTTCATAAAAGGCTGCCCTTCCGGAGGCGACGTCTGCGCCTGCTTTGCCCGATACGACACTCTTCCTCCTCATGCATCACCCTCCGCTACAGAAAGGACTTCAGCTTCACGATCAGCGTGCTGAAAAAAACGCATACGCCCACGCTACCAAACGCCAGAATCCATTCGCTCGTCGAAGGGGAGTACCGGGGAGCATCCTCGTATCGACTGTAAGGCAGGGGAAGGGTGGGTTTGATCTGATACTGCTTCATGAGATGGGACTTCTCCAGGAAAACCGCCACGAGGATCAGCACCGAGAGGAGAGCAGGAATGACCCTGCTCTCAGGAGCGAACATCACGCCGATTGCCAGAGCCGCCAGGATGAAACTGTCGAGAGCGATGATCTTCTTCTGCTCCATGCTCCTGCTCTTGATGCTCAGAGAAGCGATATGACCGCCCACGAGCGGAATGAGCGTAACAGAGGCGAGGACCAGGAGGAGCCTTCCCACATGGGGGAAATGGGCGCCCGAGACCAGTGCGATCAGGTTCATGAGGGCCACGCCTCCCAGAAGGCTCTGGGCCAGTGTGTCCAGTCCGAGAAAGGGCTGGGATCTGAACCCCGCCCCGACCCTGGAAAGAAAGAACAGAGTGTGGATCATCACATAGCCAAGGGCCGCAAGCAGACACAGCACGGCCCAGAAGGTTGCCAGGGGCCCGGTTTGAGGAATCCACCCCAGAAAGAAAACCAGGCCGAGGATCCCGCAGAGAGTGAGCATGTAAAAATCCCAGGTGAGGGGCGAAGCAAAATTCTTCCCGGTCAGGATTTTGATCCCTCGAAAGGGCTTTCCCAGATCCGATCCCAGGAGCAGCGCTGCCGCGGCAAGACACCCCAGAGAAACAGCCGATCCGGTCTCGACCAGGGGTCGGACGGATTGGAGCTGGAACAGTGTGGCCACGGCCATGAAGATGAGGATTCCCCCTGCCAAGGCGGAAAAGAAGAAAAAGCCCTGCACGTAGAGCCCCCATGCAAAATGGTCCTCCAGCGCAGTCTGCCCCAGACCGGATTTCAGCTGTTTGAGAAACATCGCGGCCCAGAGTCCGGAAACCAGCAGCGCCACAATTACTATTACCCAGGAAATCATCACACTCTCCCTCGCGAAGATCGGACTGATCAGTCCGATCGGTCCGATCAGTCCGATCCCTTACCCCTTAATATAGAACACCGACGGCTCAGTCCCGAGATCCTCCCGGAACGGCGCACCTCTGTAAAGTACGATCAGCCGTGAAGGCTCGCTTCCCGGATCGTCCAGGTCCCCGAATTTCCGTGCCCCGGCCGGACAGGTCTCCACGCATGCAGGCAGACGACCTCTTTCCAGCCGCTGCACGCAGAAATTGCATTTGACCACGGTTCCCTTGTCGAAGGTCTTCTGTTTGATCTGTTCATAGGGCGTGGCCGGATGGCCCGCATAGTAGTTGCGAATGTCCCAGAGGAACTGCCTGCTGTCATAGGGACAGGCCACCATGCAGGCCCTGCACCCGATGCACTTTTCGTGATCGATGAGAATCGGACCATCATCCCGTTTGTAGGTCGCTCCCGTAGGGCAGACCTTCAGGCAGGGCGGGTCCTGGCAGTGCATGCAGGGCATGGGGAGGAATCTCATCTTTGCGTTGGGGTATTTTCCAGCTTCATATTTCATCACCTTGTGAAAATGAACCCCGGCCGGCGTCCCCTGCTCCGCGCGGCAAGCTACGGTGCAGGAGTTGCAGCCCACGCACTTCTGCAGATCTATGACCATGCCGTATCTCATCGCGCTCCCTCCTTCCTGTACACCTTGACTGCAGGGGCGGTATCCTGTCCGCCGCTCACCGCGTCGAAGGTGTGGGGGTCGATGGAGAGCAGAGCATTGAAATTGGGACCAAGCCGATTCAGAGGATTTGACTGGCAGGTGCCGAGACCGTAGCTGCCGCCTACGCCGACGGCATCGGGATGGAACAGCTCGGAGACCCTCAGCCTCCCTTCGATCCTGCCGTACCTCGATTCCACCACGATCGACTCCCCGTCCTTCAGGTTCTTCCGCGCGGCCGTCGCGGGATTCAGCAGGATGACGGACTCCCACGGGTCCTTGGCGTAGATCTCCGCCAGCCACGGATTCGACGTTAGATTGCTCGCGTCATTGCCGATGTATGGAGTCTTCCAGTTAATGGCCCAGAGGTCATAGCCCTCGGCAGGCCCCCTGAACTCGGAGCTCTCCACCCAATAGGGGATTGGACGATAGAGGTCAAAAACATACTCCATGTCCTTGATCATGGGGAACTGGATGTTGTGCTCGATCAGGTTGGCCCTGAGGCGATCGCCCACCTCCTTGAGCCCTACAAGGTACATTGGGTGGCGGGTCTTGTTGTCCGGCCAGTAATAATAGAGATAGAATTCCTTCCTGGGTTTTCTATACTCGATGTACCCTTTCTCCCTGAGGTCCTTGAGAGTCATTCCCCCGCCGTAGGGCCAGCCTCGGATCTGCCGATCAAAGATCTCCTCCAGGGTATATTTCTTCTGCACATCCAGCTTCCACTCCCCGTTCATATTGAGGCCGTCGGTCTTGTCCACCCAGTCGACCGCATGGTTCAGGCTGTCGTAAAGGCCTCCTTTTCCATAGAGGATGGACATCCGTTCCGCCAGTTCCATGAAGATGTCGTCCGCATTCTTTGTGTTGAACAGGGTCGGCACGGGTTCCCGAAGCTGGATCATCTTCAGCCCGCTCACCTCATCATCTATCGATTGATGCTGAAGGTAGAAAGGTACCACCCTCAGCCTCTCCAGCGCGCTATGCTCCGGGAGAAGCACGTCCGAGAGGATGGCGACCTCATCCATATGAAAGGCAATGGCCACGGCGAAGGAGAGCTTCTTGAACCCCTCAACGTACTTCTCGGGTTGAGCATTCTGCCGTATCGGGTTTCCTCCCACGGACATCCATGCCTCTACTCGGTACGGCAGATAACACTCCTCCGGGTGAAGGATCGCGTTGAGGGCGATGTGGGGGGCCGTATGCTGATGCGGGTAGAACTCCTGAAGTGTCGCAGTCTCCGGCGGGAATTTGAACGGCTTGGGCACGGCTTCATAGTCCGGCGTCACGGTCCCGTCCTCTGTCGGCCCCATGATGGGCCCCCTGAAAGAGCAACTCAGACATCCTCCAGGCACCTCGATATTGCCCACCAGGATGTTGATGATCTTGCCGACGAGATCCGCATACGTTCCTCCCCTCCGGTTCGTCACGTTGCGCTCCACATTCAGCGAGACCGGCCTGTAGGGAAAGGTGAACCCGTCAATCTCGATAGTGCTCCCGATGCGGGCATGCTCCACGAATTCCCGGGCTATCTTCCGGACGGTTCCTGGAACCACCGTTGTGATCTCCTCGGCCCATTCGGGCGTGTACTTCGCATATTCCTCCTTGATCAGGTCAAAGGAAGTCCTGCAGGGAACACTTTGGACGGTCCAGGACCCGCTGAGGGCGATATCCTTGAACTCCGCATTGAAGGGCTTGGCCCGGTTCTCGACCGGGTCCCACATCATCGGTTTCCCCGTCTCGGAATCCCTGAGGTATTCCCCCTTGGGGTCGATCAGGTACGGTCCGTTGGTCCGGTTCTTGAGAAACCCCGTGTCAAAGATCCTGATCTCGTGAAGCATGACATGGGCCATGGCGAGCAGGAAGGCCAGATCCGTACCGGGGCGGATGGGCACCCATTCCCCCTTGGAGGCCTCATAGGAACTACGGGGATCCACCACCACGAGTTTCATTCCTCTCTCAATCGCCTTCGAGAACCTGCGCATCCCGGGAACAATTCCGAAATTGGGGCCAAGAGACCTCCCCATAGTGATGTGGTACTGGCAGTATTCCAGGTCGACAATGGCCACGGGATATCCGGCGTGAACCAGACCCGATGGGTAGTGGACCGTGCAGAGCGCCCCATGGGAGCCTGTCTCGTTCGGGGTGCCGAAGGCATGGCCGAAAGACTGGCGCAGGATCGTGTCCCGTTGCCCCCACCCCTCACAGATGACAAGACCTCTCGGGTCCTTTTCCCTGACTTTTTTCAGCGCGGCTGCAGTATGGTCGAGAGCCTCATCCCAGGTGACCTCCTTCCACATGGGATCCACATCAAGCCCCTTTTCCGGATTGGTTCGAACCATGGGGGCCTTCACCCGATAGGGGTTGTACAACCCCATGATCTCCGCGTTTCCTTTGGGGCAGAGGGTTCCCCAGTTCGGCGGCGTGTCGGGCCGGCCCTCCACCCTCACGACAACACCGTCCTCCAGATGCACCAATGTCGCGCAATCCCCCTGCATGCAGGCCCGGCAGAGCCCGAAGAGAGTTTTCTTCTCACCTTTGGAACGAGGATCGACCGGTTTCCATTTGTAGGGGGAAGATCCGAACGATCCCCTGCGCGACCGCAGATCCGACAGGACCTCCTCGTAAGGAGACCTCTTCTTAGCCATGGACATACTCCTGTTTCTTTATTACAGCCCTTGCGGGAGCCGGTTGGGCTCGGATTCCACCTTTCCTGTAACCTGCACCGGCGGTTCCCCGTGAACCTGCAGGACAAAGGAGAAGGCGCTCTTAACCTGCGCTTCCGTGCCTTCTATGACAAAAGATCGTGCTCCCTCGCTGCCTCCGATCCCGCCCGCTGCGATAACTGTCGCCCTCACCCCCGAAAGGATTTCCAGGGCCTGGATCTCCGTCACTACCGTGAAGGAGGGGAGAGGGATAACCCCTGGGGGATTCCCGATGCAGTAGTCCAGCCGCAGTTGACCGGCCTTCCTGGATGCCTCCACCACCGAGGGAATCATCTTTTCAAGCCCCACCGGAACTACACAGTAAAGACCCCGGGCTGTAATGAGACCGAATGCATCGGCCCAGGAGCCGCCGTTCGGATTGCACTGGAGCCCTCCCGCATAGAACTGCGGATCGACCGCATTGGCTCCCTTGATGAAAACATCGCCGCGCTGAAACTTTCGCAATTCAGGCAGGAACTGTGGAAAGGGCAGATTTCTCGCTTTGCCCTTTTCCCATAACATGAGGGTGTGATCGTTTGCGGGGTTTCCCCCGAATACCCCCTCGGCTATCACACCGACGCAATACTCGAATTTCTTCAGGGGCTGCCCTGTGAGGGCCTCGATCACGTAACCGGTTGTTGTGCCGTTGGCAATGGCCAACCGCCCCTTCTCATAGGCATATCGGACCTCCGGTAGAGAGGCCACTGCGAGTCCGATCAATCTCTTCCCGGCAGCGGGCGTCAGAACAAAAGCGCCGGACACCGTTTCTTTCTTTTGATCACTCATGACAAACCTCGTTGGTTATCTATCAGATGTCGTCGTATCAAAGCCTTTCAATCAACGACGGCGATGGCGTTGATCTCCACCAGACATCGTGGATCCGTGGCCAGTTTCACCACCTGGACAGTCGTCGTGGTCGGCTTGTTTTCTCCCACGTATTTGTTCCAGATCTTGTTCAGGATATCCTGCTGAGACAGGTCCGTGAGAAAACGGTTGGCCACCACCACGTTCGCAAATGTGGCGCCCACGGCATCGAGCGATTTTTTGAGATTTTCCATCGTGGCAATGGCCTGCCCCTCCATGTCCGTCGGCATGGAGGCGAATTCCGCGGGAATGTGCGGATGACTGTGGTACACGGGGGCTGCATTAACGCCTGCCAGGAAGACCATGGTGCCGCCCGTCACCTTGATTGCCGGGGCATAGGGCATCCAAACCTTCGGTGCATTGGGCCAGTTAACGTGTTCGATTTTAGCCATGATGTTGCTCCTTTTTTTGTTGATCGGTCATTGATTATTGGAATTTGGAATTTGCCACCAAGACACAAAGCCACTAAGAAAAGCATTTATCTTCTTTGTGTCTTCGTGCCTTTGTGGCTGATCTTTTGTCCCTTCAACATTCGACATTCTGTGTTCGGTGTTCGATATTCGATATTCTCTTTTCCTTCCTTGGACATTGGATATCTCTAAAACCCCATCTTCCCCGGCAACCAGGTGGCCAGGGAGGGAAAAATCATGATGATTGCCAGCCCGATCACCAGCAGGAGCACGAAGGGAAAAGAGCCGCGTACGATGTCCTCCATTGACGTATACTCCCGCAGAGCCCCTTTGAGAATGAAGAGATTGAGTCCGAACGGGGGAGTGATCATGCCCATTTCCACATTGATGGTCACGATGATCCCGAACCAGACAGGATCGAAGCCGAGTTTGGTCACGATCGGGAACAGGATCGGCAAACAGATAACCATGATGGCCATGGGGTCCAGGAGGCATCCCAGGAGAAGGAATACGACGTTGATGATGATCATGACGACCCATCTGGAAACCTCCAGATTGACCATGAGATTCGTGATGTACTGGGGAATGCCCAATGTGGACAGCATAAAGGCAAAGACGTTTCCCCCCAGCACCATGAACATGATCATGGCCGTGACCGACACGGTCCTCAGGAGGGCGGCATGCATGCCCTTGAAGTTGAGCTTCCGATACGCCAAAGCGATGATGATCGCCGTGGTTGCACCGATGGCGGCGGATTCCTCCGGCGTGGCGATGCCGAGATAGATGCTCCCCATAATGCTGATGACCAGCACGATAAAAGCCCAGATCCTCTTCAGGGAGGAAAATCTCTTTCCCCAGCTTACGCCTTTGATTCGGGGCGCAAGCTCCGGTTTTACTTTTACCGCTATGGCGATTGCCCCGCAAAGGATCAGGGATATGACAATTCCCGGGATGATCCCTGCCATGAAGAGCTTGCCGATGGATGTCTCGGTGATGAGGCCATAGATGATCATGGTGATGCTTGGAGGGATCAGGATGCCCAGGGTCCCTCCGACCGACACGGACCCGACGGCAAGCCTTTTGTCGTAACCCCTCTTGATCATCTCCGGTACGGAAACCAGACCGACTGAGGCGGCGGTGGCAGGGCTGGACCCGCAGATGGCCGCGAATCCGGTGCATGTGGCAATGCTGCTGATGGCAAGCCCTCCGGGAAGCCAGCTCAGCCAGTCGTGGGCAGCGGTGTACATATCGTCTCCCACGCCGGAAAAAGAGACGATCTCGGCCATAAGCACGAAGAGAGGGAGCGTAAGCAGGAAGATGTTCGTGCCCGTATCCGCAGCTACCTCGGCAACCTGATAGAGCACGCTCGGCTCCAGGAAGGCCAGGATGCCCCCCACGCCGATGATGCCCAGGCAGAACCCGATCCTCACCCCTAATCCGAGCAGGAGGATCAGAATACCGAATACGATGATGGTAAGCAGACCTGTGGACATGATTTTCCTTCTTTCCTCAGGCAGCCCCGGCAGGTTCCGTCTGTTCGCCTCTAAACTGCAGGATGATGCTGCAGACAAAACTGACAAGGAGCAGCAGGGAGCCGATGACCATGATTCCATGGATAACGGCATAGGGGGCGTTCAGCATGGTCGGCGAGGTCCAATTCCCCTTAAAGGCGGTCCACGTCATTTCCGATACCTGCCACAACAGGACCGCCGTAAACAGGGCAGCAAGGATTGAAGTAACGAGGTCCAGAACGCGCTGGGTCCTCTTCCCGAAAAAATCCCGCAGGAAGGTGACTTTGATGTGCATTCCCTGCTGGAGCGCATAGGCCGTTGCGAGATAGATTACGTAAAGGAAAAGATATGTCGAGACCTCCGTGATCCATATCGTGGGGCTTCCAAGGACGTATCTCATGAACACATCGACGGTGATCGACAAGGCCATGAAGAGAAGAATCACACCAGACAGTGTTGCACAGAAGGTGTTCACCTTCTTCAACTTGGACCAAGAGGCTCTTACCAGGCTCTCTGCCATGTTCACCAACTCCGGATTGGAGCAAAGGCCGGCGCTTCACGCCACGATGCCGACTCTCTTTGCATTTTCTGAAAAGATCTTCTCCCGATCCTCTTCCTTCAGACCCAGGCTGTCCAGGAAGCGCATGCACTCCATGGAATCTTCATAAGGATAATCCGTTGAAAGGAGTACCCTGTCCATGCCGACAGCTTCGACGGTGCAGTCGAACGCCCCTTTGAAATAGTTGCCGCTTGTGGTGTAGTAGACGTTCTCCCTGAGATAATCGCTCGGCTTTCGCTGGAGCTTGGGGGTTGCTTCAGGATCGAACCACGGCTTCAGGTATGCAAAATCGATCCGGTGAATCAGGAAAGGCATGCCCTCGCCATAATGGCCCAGCATGATCTTGAGTTTTGGATACCGATCGAAGACGCCGCTGTAGATCAGCCGAACCATGGTGATGCATGTTTCGATCCCGAAGCCGAAAGGGGGCCCTGCGAGCACGATGCCGTATTTCATCATTTGCGGGATATTGGGCACCGCCGGGTGAAGGTAAACAGCCACATCCAGTTTCTCGGCTCTCTCCAGGATGGGCCAGAACTTTTGGTCGTCCAGAAAGTCGCCGCCATAGTTGGAATGGGTCTTCCACCCCTTGAAGCCCAGCTTCGTCACTGCGCGCTCCAGTTCGTCCGCAGCAGCCTCAGGGTTCTTGGGGGCAAGGGCCGCAAAACCGACGAACCGGTTCGGATGTCTCTTCACCGCCTCGTGCAAAATATCGTTGGCCTCTTTCGCCATGGATATGCCCACGGCCGGATCGAACTGCTCCACCCCGGGTGAAGTGAGGCTCAGCACCTGCACGTCTATGCCGGCCTTGTCCATGTTCTCCAGTCTTCCTTTCCCGAGGTCCAGGAGCTTCTCGATGAGAGGATCCCCCAGCGGCTCCCCTACTTCCGGGGTGTAAAAGAGACGTCTCCTCCCGGTATTAGGGTCTTCCCCATATCTGGGATAGCCCTTATGCTGGTTCATGTATTTCATGTATTCTTTGGTAATGAAGTGGGTCTCAAGATCGATCTTTTTCATTGCACTTCCCTTTCAACCGCGAGTGTTCAGAGGTTCAGTCTTCAATTTGAAATTCTTTTCTATTGTTCGGGCTGCTGAACCCCTGAACACTGAACACTCCGAGAGCTACTTGTCCCTGAACGGCTCCAGCAGATCCATGAATTTCTTCCCGGTGTCGCCGGATACCTTTTGCACCTCGGGGTAAAGGGAATAGGCATCCTTGAGATAATTCGACCTCTCCTGGGCGCTCAGCTCGTGGATCTTGCCTCCCTTTTGGATAACCCCCTTCTTCACTTCTTCGTAGAACTTCACGGTCTCTTTGAAGGTCCAGGGCTTGGTCTCATTCACCGCTGCGGTGAAGATCTCCTGGTCTTCCTTGGTCATGGCTTCCCACTTCTTCAGGTTCATGGTCACGTTTTCCACGTTGTTGCTGAAGTTGGTGTCTGCGTGAAAAGGAGCGACCTCGTAAAGTTTCAGCCCGTTGATGATGTCCCAGATCAGCATGTAGCCGTCGATGACCCCCTTCTGAAGCGCTATGTAGAGCTCGCCCGGGCTCAGGAACACGGGGCTTGCCCCCCACATCTTTCCGAGCTCCGACTGCCATCGTCCGCCCAGCCTGATCTTCTGCCCTTTCCAGTCCTCCGGCTTTGCCAGAAACTTGGTCTTGTGGGGAAATACGACCGAGCCGGAGTACTGGATCATCACATGGTGGATCCCCTTGGTCTTGAAATATTCGGTCATGAGCGGTTCGACCGCCTTCTCCATCTCCAGGTGTTTGTCCAGCTTGTAGGCGCCGTAGACCTCGAAGACGCTCAGCTCCGGGAGCTTGCCCGTAACGAAAGAGACCGGGCCGGTGGAAATGTCGGCGATCCCTTTGGCAACGGCATCCACATACTGGGGCTTCTTGGTGAGGGAGCCGCCGTAGAAATACTCGAACTTGATCCTTCCGTTCGTCTTCTTCTCGACAATGTCACCGAAGTACTTGATGGTCTTTGCCTTCATATCACCGGGCGGATTGTCGATGGAGGCCTTGAGAATAAGGGGGTCCTTCTCGCTGTAGGAAAACACCGGCCCCGACATTGCCAGTGTGAGGACGATGATGGACGTGAAAACAAATAATGCGCATTCCAGTCTGCTCTTCTTCATTTCACTTCCTCCTTCTTGAAATAGGTGGAACTCCTCGCAACAAACTCTTTCATCCCCGGATCACTTGATCTTCAGCATCTTCTTGGCATTCCCACCGAGAATCCTCTCCTTTTCCCCGGGCGGGATATACATGCCTTTTACGCAGGCGAGATTCTCCCGGATGAAGTCTTCGCCCGCTTCCGCACCAAACGGATAATCGGAGCCGTAGAGCATGCGCTCCGACCCGAAGAAGGCATACCCGCAAGGCATGGCGCCAAGTGTTCCGTCCACTGCCGTATCTCCATAAATGTTTTTCCAGTACTCGGTGATGGGTCTCGGCAGTTTGTCTTTGAGAAATTTGCCGAAGTTGGCCTCGATTCTACGTTTGAAGAAGGGGATGTAATTGCCCAGGTGATGGGTCACGATCTTGAGTGTCGGGAACCGATCCAGCACCCCCCCGAAGATGAGACGCCAGACGGCCTGGGTACTGTCGTAATCCCAGCCGAAGACATGGAGAAATCTCCACCCATGGGCCATATCCATGAGCGGAGAACATTCCCAGTGGGTGCCGTGGATGAGGATAGGGAGATCGTGCTCCGCCACCTTTTCGTAGAATGGAAAGTACTCGGGGGAATCAAGCCCCTTGCCATTCTGGTTGGAAGAGATGGTGACCCCGCGGCAATCGAGCTCCTGAATCGAGCGTTCCAGTTCCTTCATTGCGCTCTTCATGTCCAGAAGGGAGACGATGCAGATGTTTACGAACCGGTCCGGGTAAGCCTTGCAAAGCGCAAAATTATCCTCGTTGGACATCCTGCAGATCTCGGCCGCTTCCTCTGCGTTCCACCCCAGCAGGAGCGGTGTGGTCTGACTTATAGCCTGAACGTCGACCCCGTACTTGTCCATGAGCCCTAGCCTGACATCGGGATCCGCGTTGCCGGGAGGAAAAGGAAATTCCTTCCCCTCACCGTAATAGGGTCCCTTCACAACCATTTCCCCGACTCTTTTCGAAATGTGATGCGCATAGATATCGATAATCACCACGAATGTCCTCCTCTCTTATTGATTCGATCGCTTCCTTCTACGAACCGAACCGTGTTACGAATACCTCAAGGTCTTTTTCCTGGAACCTTCCTCGTTGAGGATTCTTTTGAATTGCCGGTGAACCCCAGCTGGTGCGATAGATTCGAAGCCCCCTCGCGCAGGGCGAGTTCGACCTTTTTCTCTTTTTTATGATTGAATCGGATGGTGGGCATGGGAATGACAATGGACGCATGGACGCTGCCGTCCGCATCGAAAACGGGCAACCCCATGGCGATGACCCCTTCGTTCAATTCCTCGCGGGAATACGCCACCTGGCCGGAGCGGATCGCCTCCAGCTCTTTTCTAAGGGCTTTTGCATGGGTAATGGTTCTCTTTGTAAAGGCTTTGAAGCGGACCGTGGACAAATATTGTTCGATTTCATCCGGAGGGAGGCAGGCAAGAATGGCCTTGCCCGCCGCAGTCGTATAGAGGGGCGCGCGATCTCCGATCTGGATAACAGACCGAAGAGGCCTGGAGCAATCCTCCCTGCAGATCATGAGAATATCATTTCCTCTTCGCAGGCCGATTTCCACACACTCTCCGGAGTCGTCCACCATCTTCTTGAGGATCGGCCGTCCGAGTTGGACCACGTCCAGCCCTGCGAGATACCGCTTGGCAATCACGAGAACCTGCGGCCCAAGCAGGTAGCGTCTTCCGTCCTTGTCCTGGGACAGGTAATCCTGCGCGACGAGATCCGACAAAAGAAGCGAGAGGCTTCCCTTGGGAATGTTTAGAATGTCGGCGATTTCACTGTGCTTCAACCCTGCCGTGCTGGAGGAGACGGCTTCGAGAATCTGAACGACTCTGTACGCGGACTTGACCATAGGAGTTTACATATGTGAACCGAGTTTACATTCTGAAGCCGAACAGTATCCTGCTTTCACCCCCTTGTCAACAAAAAGAGGGGTGGAGAGTTGGTCTTCACTTCTGCACCTTCACCGTTCGGCCGTAGAGCAGGATATCGGCCCGGACCAGCATCTTCTTCACCCCGGCAGGGGAATGAATCGCCAGGCGACGGATCAGGTTGTGGAACGGATGAAGCGGCTTGTTCCAAGGGCAGACGCTGATGCATTTCCCCCCACAGGTAATCCATTTCTTCCTGTCCGCCATCCAGAAAAGCAAACAGCGGTCCGCCCGGATGTACCACTTCCGATAACCCGGGTTATTGAACATGGATTCAGGGGCATCAGTGGGTTCTCCAAAGGAAACGGCATTTGCAGGGCAATACCGGGCGCAGTTCTCGCAGGCCATGCAGAATTCATGAGTTCCGAATGAGATGGGTCGGTCCGTTTCCAGGGGAAGATCGGTGGAAACGGCTTTTATCCTCATGTTGGTGCCGAATTCGGGTGAAAGCACACGGCCGGTGCGTGAAAATTCCCCCACCCCGGCATCGATGGCCATGGGGACGATCAGCATCTCCGGGTTCCAACCCAGCGTCTCCCGGTAAACAGCCCTGTACCCCAGACCCTGGATGAAATCGGCCAGCTGGGTGGTGATGAATTTCAGCCTGGAATAGGTATTCCCCACGGCCAGGCCGGACAGGTGAGAAGGGGCTGTCCTGTTCAAGCCGCGATCGTGAGACACCACCACGAGGACAGCGTATTTTTCAGGCACCTCCCTGTCCGAATACACCCAACGCTGATCCACCCGGGTGATCTTCACCATTTCAGCGCCCAGCCACATGGCCACCTTCTTGATGAGCTTGGACATGCCGGCCCTGTCCCTTGTCTCGAAACGGCCTTGTGGAGGTGTGATCGGGAGAGCACCGGGGTAGTATTCTCTGCACAACCGCCAGGCGGCATTGGCGAGCGCCTGGGCAGGTCGATCGGACGGGTCGAGCTCTTCCTGTGGCAGCGGCTTGGAAAAGGAATCCACTCCCGTGCGGCGGCGGTACATCTCCCTGAAAGCCTGCCCGAAGGGATTGCCGTCCATCATTGCTGCAAAGGCATTCTTCCGGCTGTCAAAGCGCCGGACAGGGCCGAGGATGTACCTCTCATAGGTCGGGGAGTCGACTTCCCTGACCCCGAGGAGCCGCCTCAATCTTTTCTGTGCCCTGAGCTTTCGTTCAAAGGGCATAAGAGCCTTTTCCAGCTCAGTCGGTCCCATGGGGCTCCTTAATCACAGATTGCCACGAAGACACGCTTGCGCGCCGGAGCGCTTCAGCGCGCAGGCACGAAGGCACGAAGAAATCTTTGTGTCTTGGTGTCTTCGTGGCTGAACTGTATCTATTTTCTTCTGGGAGAGAGGATTTCGAAACCAAGCTTCTCCTGCAGGCTTCCCATGATGCCCTTTGGTGCCAGCAGAATAACGGCGATGGCGATCGCCCCGAGAATAAGCATGCTGACGGAAAAGTACTCCGCTAAACTTTGCGAAAGCAGGACGAAGATCAAAGATCCCACGATGGGTCCTTCGATCGTCCCGATGCCGCCGATGATCACGATGAAGACCAGTTTGACCGTCCAGTCAATGGCAAAGGCCTTGTAGGGTTGGATGAATACCTGAAAAACGTACAGAATTCCTGCTGTCGCCCCGGTGACAAAGGCGCCGATGAGAAAACAGTAGAGTTTCGAGCGGAAGACCTTGACACCCATGGTCTCGGCCACGGCATCGTCATCCCGCATGGCCATCAGGCCCAGTCCCAACCTGGAGCGGAGAAGCGCATATACCAAAATCACAGAACCTACGCCTATCACGAAAGCGCCGTAGTAGATCTCCTCCATTGTAGGATTGGAGGGCGGTTTGATGAAAAGACCCGTTCCGTACTTCACATATTTCCAGTTGCCGAACCAGATCAAAAGGGTCTCTGCAAAGATCCAGCTCCCAATGGAAAAATACACCCCCTTCATCCGGAAAATGAAAAGCGACATGAACAGGGCAAGCAGGCAGGAAAAAGCGCCTCCCAGCAGAACGCTCGGCCAGAGAGGGACCTGATAATAATTGCAGAAAATCCCGACCGCATATCCCCCCATTCCGATAAAGGACTGCTGCCCCAGGGATACCAGTCCCGAGTATCCCGCCAGAAGATTCCACATCTGGGATAATGCCAGATAGAGGCAGAAAAGGAGGCAAAAGAGCAGGACGTACTCGCTCCCCCAGAAAGGAACCGTTCCCAGCGCAAGGACGATGATCCCCAGCACCGGCCACTTCAACATTCGCGCCACCTTCTCCATTTCCGCTATACCCTTCCGAAGATTCCTTGTGGTCTCAAGGCAAGTACGATCAGGAGTACGACATATCCGCAGAACAACTGAAATCCGGGACCGAATATCTGTGCGCCCAGAAGCTGCGCGATGGCGAGGATCAGCCCGCCTGCCAGGGTGCCTTTCATGCTCCCCAACCCGCCGATGACCACGACCCCGAAGGCAATGATCAGGTACTGCGGGCCTGTGTGGGGATAAAAGGTGAACGTCATGCCCAGGAGCACCCCTGCAAATCCCGCCGTCATCATGGCGATGCCCATCGCCTTGGCATAGATGTTTTTCGTGTTGACACCCATCAACCGCGCGGCGACTTCGTCGTCCGATGCGGCCCGAATGGCCCGCCCCATGTATGTCTTCTGAAAAAAAAGATACAGGACCGTGATCACCGCAATGCCGGCAGCAAAATCCACGAGGTACATGACCGGGACGCTCACGTAATTGGTCATCGGGATGGTCTGCACGGCGAGGGTGGTCTTGAGGCTTCTTGCGTCGGGCGTGTAGATCAGGAGCAGGAGGTTCTGCAGGATGATGGAAAGCCCGAAAGCCACCAGGAGCGGAGGCTCCATGGCCTTCCCGAGCACCCTGTTCAGGAGAAAACCCTGGATAAAAAAGCCCACGAAATACATGGCCGGCACAACGAGAAACAAGGTCCACAGAGGATTCACCCCAAACCACGCCATGACCGTGAGAGACAGGAAGCTCGCCAGCATCATGAGATCGCCATGAGCGAGGTTGACCAGCCGGACGATGCCGAACATGGTGGACATTCCAATGGCGATGATCGCGTACAATCCGCCGAGCAGAATTCCGTTCAAGATCGGTTGTGCGTAGGATTCCATGAAAGCCCCGAAGTGCCAACTAATGGTGTTAATATTTATCAGTTAGCTGCAGGAGAAGGGACCAAAGGGACAGAAGGGACATAAATGTAAAGAAACCTTTGGTCCCTTTGGTCGCTTATGTCTCTTTTCTATGGTTGACTGTTAAATACTAACTGCGTCATCATACCCCGAAGTACGCTTTCCTGACCACCTCTTCCGTAAAGGAGGTCGGCGCCCCCTTCAGCACCACCTTGCCTTCAAGCATGACATAGGTATAGTTCGACGCCTTCAGACTTCGCCGGATGTCCTGCTCAACCAGCATGATCGTCATGCCTTCCCGATTGATCAGCTCCAGCCGTTTGTAGATGTCCTTGATAATGAGCGGCGCCAGCCCCAGGGAGATTTCATCGCAGAGAAGAAGTCTGGGTCCGGACATGAGGGCCCTTCCAATTGCAAGCATCTGCTGCTCACCCCCACTCAGGGTGTTGGCCATTTGATTCCCACGCGCCTTGAGTACGGGGAAAAGCTCATGCAGCCTGGCGAGGGTCTCCTCTCGCGTCGACCTGGATTTAGGCAGATAGGAGCCCATGAGAAGGTTCTCATACACGGTAAGACGGGCGAACATGCGCCTCCCCTCCGGGACGAGCGAAATACCCATGCCGAGGATTTCATAAGCCGGATGCCTGTCGATTGGCCGGCCGGAGAATTCCACACTGCCCCTGCTGGGTCTTAAAAGCCCTGCGATCGTGTTGAGCAGAGTGGACTTGCCCGATCCATTGGCGCCTATCACCGATATGATTCCACCGGATCTGACCGAAAGAGAGACGTTCCAAAGAGCCTGAAAATCCTTGTAGTGCACGTCCAGATCTTTCACTTGGAGAATGATCTCGTCAGACACTCAATCCTCCACACCCAAATAGCATTCCAGAACCTCAGGGGCGCGCATCACGTCCTTGGGCGCACCGCATTGGAGCCACTGTCCTTCGGATATCACCAGGAGACGGTGGGTCCCTTCCGACATCATCATCAGGATATGCTCGATCCAGACGATGGTGATCCCCTGCTCCCAGATCTTTTTCACGACTTGAAGGACCTGCTCCGCCTCCTTTTCCGTCAACCCCCCCGCGATCTCGTCCAGAAGAATGAGGCTCGGCTGCGTTGCAAGGGCCCTCCCAAGTTCAAGACGTTTGCGGTCAAGCAGGGGCAGACCTCCTGCAAAACTGTCCCTGGCATGGTGCAGACCGATCAACTCCAGGATATCGAAGCAGATCTTCTTTCCCTGCTTTTCCCGCAGCCCGCCGCCATGGACGGCGCCGACAAGCAGGTTCTCCAGCACGGTCATATTATCGAAAGGACGGGGTATCTGATAGGTGCGCCCGATCCCCTGCCGGCAGCGGCTCGCCGGTGAATCCCGGGAGATCTCCTTGCCCTGGAACATGATGGACCCGTTGTCCGGGCTCATTGCGCCTGTGATGAGATTGAATACCGTGGTTTTACCGGCACCGTTCGGCCCCATGATGCCCAGGATCTCCCCCTTTCGCACCTCGAAGGAGAGCTTGTTCACGGCATAGAGCCTTCCAAATGCCTTGGTCACCTTCTCGACCTTGAGGATGTCGTCCATTCCCTTTGTGACCTCAAGTTTTGATGATCCTGAAAGAATCGCACGCAACCATTCCGTTCATGCGTCGATACCCATACCACGGAAGGGTTTAATTACAAAGGAATAATGGAATGGTGGAACAGTGGAATATTAGGAACAGCAACCAAAGACATGGAGATGTTGTACCGCGAGATTTGGCTTTTCTTTAAAGCCCATTATTCCACAATTCCATTATTCCATCATTCCAAGGGCCCTTTTTATGGCCAAGCCAATTGTCTCTGACCTGGCCCACAGGACCAGGTTTTCCGCGATGCAATAAATTTGAAATCCGAAGATCCGCAACTACCCCCCCGCGATTGGAGGGAAGAGTGCTATCTCATCCCCGTCCTTCAGCTCAGTATCCAGTTTGCCGGGCAGGGTAAGGTAGTTGCGTCCATTCACCAGGAGCATGATATGGCCGGCAGGTTGTCGGGCATCCGGTTCGCAGATGGTTTCGATGAATTCTTTCCCAAATCTCTGGGATAAATCGTCCAATACCTCTCGTATTGTGGCGGCGGCTTTTTCCACCTCTACCAGACTCTTGTTCTCCATCGCCTTCTGCAGGTTGAAATATCCTTTAACGATGATCTTCACTATACCCCTCTCCTCCATCAGCACGATCAGTCAACCAATGTCAGAGCCCCGCTGAAGCAGCTTTTTACGCACATCGGGTCCGGCGGCTCCCCACACATGTCGCACTTCAGGGGGATGCCGGTGCCCGCCTCGACAAACAGATGTCGCGAGGGGCAGGAGGAAGCCGGGCACAACGAACACCCGTCCATCTCCACGCCCCCGACAACCTTGACGGTCTTATTCGTGCACTGAGCATCCGTAAAGGGACCCGCGATGAGAGGGATAAATGTTCTATTCTTGGAATCACTTATCACTCGAATTCTCGATTTCATGGGATTGACGACTTTGAAGTGTTCAAGAGCGCAAACGGCTTCGCAGTAACGGCAGCCGGTGCATTTACTGAAATCGATCTTGATTCTAGGCATCCTCTTACCCCTTTATGCAGGTTGCTGAAAAACGCCCATCTCCCCGCAAAAGAGGGCGGGATCTTCGAGCGGCGAGCAACCTGCAAACATGGACTTTGCAGATACTGCTAAATCCCCAATTCCTTTCTTTTCGCCTCGGTCGGCACCCCATTCGCGTCCCAACCACGGAGGCGATAGTATTCCTCCAGCATCTTTGCCAATTCCACCACGTGTCCTTTTCCAGGTCCCAGGGGCGCCGGTTCCTCCGTCAACCGTTTGGGAAGGGAGTCATCCCTCTTGGTGAATCCGGCCCGCAAATTGAACAACCGTTCGAGATTCCAAATTCTCTCACCTGTCTTCAGCATGGTTTCGTGGGTAAAATCGATCCCCGTGACCGCATTGAGCATGGAGACCATTTCCTCCTGCCATATTCCTCTGAAGGCAAATACGCACATACCGCTCGAATCCACCACAGCTGCGAAATTCTGGAAATCCTTCACAAGCTGGGGTTTCCCCTCGATGGTCAGCGGGTCGCTCGGTTTGGGAACGCCCATGAGCTCCGACCAGTAGCTCGCGCCCCGCAGGTGGCAGGCGCCCCTGTTGGAAGTGGCCATGGCAAGTCCCATGCCTTTCACGCTTCTCGGTTCATACCCGGGAAACTCCTGTTTCTTCACCCCCATGAAAAACTCAGGATGGTCATATCGGGCCGCCAACCGGTAGCCCCCTTCGGACAGTACCGCTCCAAACCCTTCCTTCCTGCCGATCATGACCAGCAGCTTGAGCAGCGCTTCGCCGTTTCCGAAATTGAGCTTGAACCCGATCTCCTCCTCGGGCAGGTAACCCTTTTCAAACAGCTCCATGGCGCAGGCAATGGTGCCGCCTGCCGAGATCGTATCCATTCCGTATTGATCACAGATGTAGCTGGCCTTCGCTATGGTCTCAAGATTGTCGATTCCGCAGTTCGAGCCCATCAGGGCAAGGGTTTCGTACTCCGGACCCATGCCTTTCCATACCTTCCCTTCCTCTCTCACCTCCGACACCTTGCCGCATCGGATGGGGCAACTGAAACAGCCGTAGTCCCTGAGGACGATTCGCTCTCTCATCACCTGTCCGCTGATCTTGTCCGCGCCTTCAAAGACCCCCGCCTGGAAATTGCGGGTTGGCAATGTGCCGACCGTGTTGAAATAGCTGACACCTGCCGGTGTCCCCAGGGTCGGGAAGGTGGTGCCCGTCGTCTTTGCAGACTTTGTCTTTTCCCATATGCCGGGAAGGATCTTCTTGAAGAGCTTCTGGTCATGAAGAGTGACGCTCTTCGATCCTCTTACCGCCACCGCCTTCAGATTCTTGGATCCCATCACGGCGCCGACACCGGACCGTGCCGCATGTCTTTCATCATCGGTGATGACGGATGAGATCCTCACCAGGTTCTCGCCGGCCTGCCCGATGGAGGCCATCCGGAATTCCTTGATCTCCCAATCCGTCTTCCCCAGCTTTGCTTTCAGTTCCTCTTTTATGGATGCGACCGTTTCACTGATTCCCTTCCCCCATAAAGCGCGCGCGGAGCGGATCTCCACCCGGTCGTCTTCGATAAGCAGGTAAACAGGTTCCTTCGCCTTGCCCTCGAAAACGATGAGGTCATAGCCCGCAAATTTCAGTTCCGGGCCGAAGTTGCCGCCCGAATTCGAACAGGCGATTGCGCCGGTGAGATACCCCTTGGTCACAACCATGTAACGGCAGCTGGTTATCGGTCCGGCCCCGGTCAGGGGACCTGTGGCAAAGATGAGCTTATTTTCCGGACTTATAGGATCCACCCCGGGATCGACCTCATCGTAAATCATCTTCGTGGCAAGACCTCGGCCGCCTATAAATTTTCTGGCGAGGCCTTCATCCAGGTCCTCCACGGCAACCTTTTCTTCGGTCAGATTCACCCGCAGGATTTTTCCCATCCAGCCATTCATGTTCATTCCCTCTCTCTTTGTATGCCGCATATTCTAAAGCAGCGTTCCGCCTCACACCTGGCCTGTTGATCATCGAAGCCGCGATCGACCTCCTCGAAGGTACTCTTGCGCTCCGTGAGCGAAAGGCGAGGCATGATCTCCCTTTCCCTTTTCTCGACAGTTTCGGGACTATACCCGATTCCCTTCCATTGAGGTGCTCCATCTTTTCGGGCAACTTCCCCCCTCAGAACCCTGTCTATGGATCTGGCAGCCTTCTTTCCAAAGGCGATTGCCTCCACCACTGTTCTTGGGCCCGACACGACATCTCCCCCGGAGAATACAAGGGGTGCCTTTGTCAATCCGGTTTGTGGATCGGCAACAAGAAAACCTCTGTTGGAAATCGTCCTCTCCAGGGGACGAGGCAGGCAACGGAGATCAACCGTCTGCCCCAGGGCTGCGACCACCATATCCGCCTGGATCGTGAACTCAGACCCTTCGATGCGGACAGGCCTGCGACGGCCCGACTGATCGGGCTCCCCCAGTTCCATGCGAACGCATTCGACCCCGGTGACCTTTCCGTTTTCCCCCAGAATTCTCACGGGGAGAGTCAGGTACCGGATTTCGATCTCTTCCTCGATCGTGTCCTCGACCTCCCAGGAGTTGGCGGGCATTTCTTCCCTGGTTCTTCTGTAAAGGATGGCGACGCTCTCATACCCCAGCCGCATGGCTGTCCTGGCGCAGTCCACCGCCGTATTTCCTCCGCCAACGATCACGAGTCTCCCCCTGGAGGCGGGCGGATTCCCAAGATTGATCTCCCTCAGAAACTCCAGGCCGTCCACGACACCGCTGAATGTCTCTTCGCCGGGGATACCGAGTTTTATGGCCTGCTGACACCCTATTCCCAGAAACACGGCCTGGTAATCCCTTTGCAGGTCGGCGAACCCTGTGTCCTTTCCGATCTCCACGTTGAGCCTGATCTCCACACCCAGTTTCCTGATCACCTCGATCTCGGCATTGAGGATGTTTCTGGGCAACCGAAACTCGGGAATGCCCAGTGCCATCATGCCGCCGGCAACAGGGTGTTTCTCAAACACCGTCACCCCATAGCCTTCGATGGCCAGGTAGTAAGCCGCCGTGAGCCCGGCCGGCCCGGCCCCGATCACGGCAACGCGCTCCTTCTTCGGCGCCTTCTTGTCGGGAATGTACGCTTTTCCTTTGGTGAGCTCCCCATCCGCAAGGAAACGCTTCAGGTACTCAATGGCAACAGGCTTATCCACCTTACCCCTGTTGCACTCCTCTTCGCAGGGATGAGGGCAGATCCTTCCGCATATCCCGGGGAAGGGCATCTCTTCCTTGATGAGCTTCAGCCCTTCTTCGTACCTCCCTTCAGCCACTGCGGAAACAAAGCCGGGAATGCTGATGTGGGCGGGGCAGGTCGCCTTGCATGGCGCCGTTCCCCACTTTTCACGGCCTTCCCCGGAAGCATATCCCTGTTGAACGGCCATCTCTCGAAGTACGTCCACTACAGCGCTGAACCGCACATTCTGCGGGCAGGCGAACACGCAGGTGTCGCAGTGCGTGCAGTGCCAGATGGTCGGCGAACCGAGCAGCTGATCCTTCATGCCCATCTTGATCATGTGAAGTATCTTGCGCGGATCGAATCCGGAGCCCGATTCACTTGCCGGACATGCGCCGGTACACGTGCCGCAGTCGTAACATCGCTTCACCTGCTCGCCTCCCGGCATGCCGGCGATTTCCGACTTGAACTGCGGATTGAAATCCTTATCTGTGAGAGTCATTGTTTCCCCATCTCACGCGCGATTGCATCGTCGAGCTTCTCCGACATCTTCGCCTCGATGTGCTCGGAGGAATAGTCCTTCTCCTGCCTCATCTCCAGGGTCAATCTGGCGAATTGGGTACGGAGCTTAACGCTTGAAGCCGCAGACGCAGCCGCCGCGAGTTTCGCCCTGATTTCCTCCAGAGATTTTCCGTCGGACGATCCCAATGGGCCCAGTTCCTTTACCCGTTCCGTAAACTTCGTAATGAGCTCCACATAGAGCGGCGCCTGTGCCGCCGAAGCCCAGTCCAGTCTGAACCTGTCCGGGTGGATACCCGATTCCGTAAGAAGTCTCCGGCTGAAATGCTCCATGATCATCGCGTCGTAATTACCAACCTGGTAATGACATTCCTTGAGCTGTCACCCGCCCACGAATAGCCCGTCGACCCCTGCGGAAAAGGCCTCTACGGCGAATAGGGGGTCCATTCGACCGGTGCACATGATTCGGATCACCCTGATGTTGGGCGGGTATTGGAAGCGGGAAATCCCTGCGGAATCCGCCGCCGCATAGCAGCACCAGTTGCAGAGAAAACCGAGGATCTTCGGTTCGTATGAGCCTTTCATTGTCATCTTTCTGTCTACCCTGAATTCAAAATCGCCACTGAGACACAAAGACACTAAGTTGATCTTTCTTTCTGGTTTTCAGTATTCCTTCTTCGTGCCTTTGTGTCTTTGTGGCTGTTGTGACTCAATTCCCCCGCCCGCAGGCCCTGATCTGTGCCATGATCTGTTCGTTACTGAACCCGCCCATGGAAATCGCCATGGTGGGGCAATGGGATGCACAGATGCCGCACCCCTTGCAAGACGCTGAGATGGTCTCCGCCTTCTTCTTTTTTCCCACCTTGATTGTCCTGATTACAGCATCGGGGCAAAGCGTTTCGCATATTCCGCACCCGATGCAACTCTCCTGATTCACCGAGGAGACAATCCCGCTCACCGCAACGTGACCCTTTGCCAGTGGAATGCACGCCTTGCAGGCAGCGGCCTTTGCCTGCGCAATGGATTCCGGAATGGGCTTCGGGGAGTGGGCAATGCCGCAGGGGTAAATCCCGTCCACGGAAAACTCCACCGGTCTCAGTTTCGGATGTGCCTCCAGGAAGAACCCGTCCCCGGTGACAGGCACTTTGAGGACTCTTGCCAGATCTTCGACTCCGTGGGATACGACACCTACACTGAGGACGATGAGATCGGGATGAAGGCTCACGTTTTCCCCGAGAAGCGTATCCCGGTAATCGATCCTGACCTTCCCCTTCTCTTCCGTCACCTTTGGAGGGGACCCCTTTTCAAAGCGGACGAAATTCACCCCTTTTTCACGGGCAGCACTGTATCCGTCTTCCATGAAACCATAGGTGCGCATGTCTCTGAAGAGTACCGTAATGTTCGCAGAGGGGTTATGCTCCAGGACCTCCAGAGCGTTTTTGACTGCCTGCCCGCAACAGATCTTGCTGCAGTAGGACAGGTCTTCTCCCCTGGAGCCCACACACTGGATCATGACAATGTCTTTGATGTTCTTCATTGATCCGGGGTCGGTCAGTCTCTCTTCCAGTTCCAGTTGAGTGACCACCTGCCTCGATCGGCCGTAGAGGTACTGTGTGGGCGTATAGGGTTCTCCGCCCGTGGCTACGACGATCACCCCATGCTGCAGCGTCTCCCGCTTCTCCCCCCTGCGAAGGGTCGTCGTAAAGTGTCCGATATAGCCTGAGACATCTTCTATGGCCGCCTCGGTCAGGACATGGATCAGGTGGTTGGACATGACCTTCGCCTTGGTACTCTCGAGAAGACCCGCGGGATTTCCGCCCTCAAGCGTGAAGCGGACCTTTTTCAGGTTTCCCCCGAGCTCCGGACCCTTCTCAACCAGGAAGCACTCGAATCCCTGTTCCGCAATGCTCAGAGCCGCTGTCATTCCCGAGATGCCGCCCCCGACGACCATCGCTTTGGGGTCCACGGAAACACTCTGTTCAGGGAGAGGCTGGATGAGTCGCGCCTTGGCAACTGCCATTCTCACTAGGTCTTTCGACTTCTGAGTGGCCTCTCTCGGCGCCATTGCATGGACCCATGAACAGTGATCCCTGATATTGGCCATCTCAAAAAGGGACCTGTTGAGGGCCGCGCTTTTCAGGGTCTCCTGAAAAAGCGGTTCGTGGGTCCGAGGGCTGCACGCGGCCACGACCACACGATTCAGCCGGTTCTCCTTTATTTTTGCGCCGATCAGTTCCTGGGTGTTCTGTGCACAGCTGTAGAGATTGGTGTCCGTGAAAACGACGTTTTCGAGCGTGGCGGCATAAGCGGCCACCTCGCGGACATCCACGACTCCGCCGATATTGCTTCCGCAGAAGCAGACAAACACCCCGATGCGGACCTCCTGCTCGATCTCGGTTTCGACCGGGTATGTCTTCACTTCAATGTGGCTGTTGCGGGCCTTGAAAAGGGCCTCTGAAGCGAGCGCAGCAGCGCCGCTCGCATCGGTCACGCTTTCGGGCACGTCTTTCGGTCCCTGAAAAGCGCCGGCAACGTATATCCCCGGGCGGGAGGTTTCAAGAGGACGAAAGAGGTCCGTCCTGCAAAAATCGTAACGGTTCAAGTCAACCCGGGCGGCGTCTGCCAGGCGGCCGGAATCTTCCGGCGACTCGAGTCCCTCGGGAAGAACCACCAGGTCAAATGTCTCCTTGAGGTGCTTTCCGTCTTCGCAGACGTATTTGATTTCCAGCCGGGTGTCTGTGGCCTGGATTTTCCCGAACCGGCTCCTTACAAAACGAATACCTTTTTCCTGGGCCCGGAGCCTGGCATAGTCAAATTCCTTTCCCTGGGTGCGCATGTCCATGTAAAAGAGGGCGACATCGAGATTCGGATCGTGCTCTTTCGCCACCAATGCCTCCTTGATGGCATACATGCAGCACACGGAAGAACAATACCCGTTTCCGCTCGGCAGGTCTCTGCTTCCGATACACTGGAGAAAAGCGATTTTGCCGGGATGCGCCCCGTCCGAGGGTCTGACGATTTCTCCCATGGTCGGACCGGTAGCTGAAGTCAAACGCTCGAACTCGACACCGGTCACTACATCCGGGGATCTTCCGTAGCCGTAACGCGACAATACGTCCTTCGCGATGCGGCCGAAACCGGGAGCCAGGATTACCGCCCCCACCTCAAGATCGATATCTTGCGGAGATTGGCGGAAATCGATCGCCTTGGCGGAGCAGGCCCTCTCACATTGCCTGCATTCCTTCTTCGTCAGGTACCGGCAGGCGTTCTCATCCACATGGAATGCAGCGGGGATGGCCTGCTGGTAATCCATGTGCAAGGCTTTGGTCGAACAGAGCCCCTCGTTGAAGGTGTCGGGGACGGGAACAGGGCAGTAATCGGTGCATGCACCGCAAGCCGTGCACAGGTTCTCATCCACGTAGCGGGGAAGGCGGCGAACCTTTGCTGAAAAGTTGCCCACCTCGCCCGAAACGGACAACAGCTGAGCCTTCGTGAGAATTTCTATGTTGGGAGACCGACCGGCCTCTACCAGCTTAGGCGCCAGAATTCAGATGGCGCAGTCATTGGTGGGAAATGTCTTGTCCAACTGCGCCATGACGCCCCCAATGGAGCCGCTTTTCTCCACTAGGTAGACGTAATAGCCCAGGTCGGCCAGATCGAGGGAGGCCTGAATGCCGGCGATCCCTCCACCGACGACCATTACCGCCCCAATAATATCGGGTTTGCTCTTTGCTTGTTTCATATGTCTGCTCTTACTCAACCGGTTCTGGAGGATGCCCAATGTAGAATGTAGAATTTCCAATGATCAAATACATCCTCTAAATGAAAGTCAGTGATGAATCTCGAATGAGGACGTTGTCTCCTTCCCTGGAAATTGGACATTGGACGTTCTGCATTGGACATTCTTCCTTTCTACTCATACTCAACCAGTTCTATGGTCACCCCTTCCGGATCTTTCATATAGGTTGCCCAGACCCCCGGTCGAAGGTTCTGAGGCGGGCAGTTGAAATGCACCCCTGCCTTCACCAGTCGCTCATAGATCCCGTGGATTCCTTTTACTATGATGGCAAAGTGGGTCAGACCGAAGTCGCACTGGCGCTTCGGGCCGCATTCATCTCCTTCAGGAACACGGTACTTGAAAAGCTCGATGCGCGCCCCGTAGCCTTTGAGCATCACTACACGAGCGGTCGCACCGGGGAGACCCACTACCCTTGCATACATCTCCCCCGTGTAGTTTTCTCTTTCCCAGTCCACCTCAAAACCGAGCAGATCCCGATAGAACCGGAGTTCATTCTCCATGTCCTTTACCGAAATCGCCACATGGTGCCAGATTGCTTCCATCCCGCAGTTCTCCATCTCCTTGGACAAAAATTCCAGGCGAATCTTCAAGACCCGCCTGGAATTTCTTACCTCTTCGCCTGTAAGTTTCCGAGCAGGTGCTCAGGCGCTACCAACCCCGGCGCCTCTCGCCAGGCTTATAGATGAAAGAAACTCTGTAGGTGTCAGGTGTCAGCACGCTAGTTCATCAGTTTCCTGACACCTGAACACTGAAACCTGAAACCTGAAATGAAGTTTCTCAGGAGGGCATCCGCAACGGCAATCTCCCTTCCGCATAACGCGGAAGCAAAACGGCCTTTTGGAAGCCCGCATCAGCGAAGCTCTACTTCTTCATTCCTGCCATCTCTTCCAATACCTGGACCAGAGAGAAGAAATCCTGATTGCCCTTCCCTGTGGCCATCATGGTTGCCCAGAACTGGCGGATCAGGGCGGTCATCGGCATGGGAATGTTCTTCGACCTTCCCGCTTCGATCATGATATCAAAATCTTTCGCCATCTGCGCTGCCGTGAAGGCGGGCGCATAGTTCCGGGCCTTCAACATGGCCGACTTATACCCGATGAGAGGCGAAGCAACAACGCTTGCGCCCACGATGTCGATCATCTGTTCCCAATTCATGCCGCCTGCTTCACCGAAGGTAAGCGCTTCCGCCGTCATGGCGGAGGTGAGTCCGACCATCATGTTCATGACGAGCTTGAGATAGCGGGCTTCCTCTCCTGTCCCTACGTGGAACACCTTCTGGCCAAAGCATCCCAGGACATCCACGCACTTGTCATATGCGTCCTTGGGGCCGGATGCGAATACCGTGAGGGTCCCGGCGGCAGCCAGCACCGTGCTCCCGGAAACAGGCGCCCTGAGGTACTTGATGCCCTTCTTTTTGGCCGCCTCGTCCACTATCGCCGACGCCCCCGGGGAGACGGTGCTCATGTCAATGTAGATAGCCCCCGACTTTGCGCCTTCGAACGCCCCATTGGGGTCGATCGAAACCTGGTGCAGAGCGGTATCGTCCGCGATCATGGAGACGATGACATCCGCGCCCGCCGCCGCCTCTTTGGGTGAGTTGGCCACCTTTGCGCCCGCGTCGGCCAAGGGTTTGGTCTTGTCCTTGGTCCGGTTGTACACCGTGAGGCTGTATCCCTTCTTGATGAGATTCTGGGACATGGGGATGCCCATCTTTCCCAGACCGATAAAAGCTATTTTCTGATCCGCCATATTCTTCTCCTTTGCCACAAAATTGCCTTCATTAAGCCGAACGGAAACCGGCTTACTTCGGCATCGGGAACATCATCTCAGCCGTTTTCTTGATGAAGGGGGCCTGCTTGTTGGAGATGATCTCCAACTCCCAGGGCCACTTCTTTCCTTTCACCCACTGGCCGGCGACCAACGGGGTCTCCGAGTAGTTCTTCTCGTTGTATTTGATATGGCCGACGATGGTATCCATGTCGGTCTTGGCGATAGCTTCCCGCAGCTTCTCCCTGTCCAGTGTCTGAGCCCTCTTCAAGGCATCGGCGGCAATCTCAAAACCCGCATACTTGAAGCCGATAGGCGCGGTCCACGGCTTGTTCATCTCCTTGGTCCAGGTGTCGCAGAGATCCTTGGCCGTTTCCCCCGTAAGGGACGACTTGAAAGGATGATTGGGACTCCACCATACTTCCGTGGTGATGCCGTTGGGGAGATCCCCTCCCTGGGCATTGACATCCGCGGGGAACAGGCACGCCTTTGCGATGGTCGCTATCTTGGGAACGAATCCCTGCTGATGGCACTGTTTCCAGGCCGTGATCCAGTCCGGCGGGATCAGACATCCGGTCAGGATATCCACGCCCTCTTTCTTGAAAAGACTGATCATGGTGGTGAAATCTTTCTGCATGTAAGGGAATCTTCCCGGATCAACGAATTTGTACCCTTTGGCGGGAAGTTTCTTGCTGAAAACCTCCACCCATGCCGTGCCGTCCGGATCGTTGGGGAACAACCCGCCGACCACCTTCTTTACTTTTCCTTGTGCGGCATAATCATCCCAGACCCCGGAAAAGAGATCCGTGACTTTATCCACGGTCCAGAATGCATGATGGGACCACTTGTACGGCCCGCCTCCCAGCCAGGGTTCAACCGGCGCGTCCAGGGAGATACAGGGCATCTTGTTTCTCTCGCACATTGCCGTGACCGGGTTGACGGTGTCGGGCGTGTGCATGACAACCATCAGATCAACCTTGTCCTTGAGGATAAGCCTGGAGGCCAGTTCCGCAGCCTTGGTGGGATCGCTTTCCGTGTCGACGAGCTTCAATTTCACAGGGACTTTCTTGTTCAATTCCTTGATGAAGATGCCGCCGTCCTTATTGATCGCAGCAATGGCCTTTTCGTCCGCCCAGGGAGAGGCCTCGCCAAAACCTGCGAGAGGGCCTGTCGAGGGATTCGGGTGGCCGATCAGGATGTGATCTTTCGCCTGGGCATATGCCCGAGTGATCAGAGACGGAGCAATGGACACGGCCCCGAGGGCGGCGCCCGCCATTCCGGTTTTCTTCAGGAACTCTCTTCTGGTAAACCCTTTCTGACGACCCTTGTTCTTCTTCTGGGACATGTCTGCTGCCTCCTCCATGGAATTTTGCGGTCGAATCCGCTCAGCGAAGTGCTGATGCACCGTCCCCGCAAAGGATCGTTTCGATCCGACGGGGAACGGCGCACAGGCTTTCACTCCCGTTTCTCACGGGATCAGGTGTTCGGGTCAGACGATACCCCGATGGACGATCACTTGGTTACCGGCACCCAGGGTGCAGGCGAGGTGACGACTGCGAATCTCAGCGTCTGTCCCCCGACCGGCTTGATGCCGTGCTCGGCATCGGGCGGGATCCAGAGGACGTCGCCGGGACGGCAGCGGAAGCTCTTCCCATTCACTACGGCATCGCCCACACCGGAAAGGATGAAGTAGCAGTGCTCCCTTCCTGCATGGATGTCGGGTTGCGCCTCTCCCCCCGGATGGACTTCCGTGCAGAAGAGCACGAATCCCTTTACGCCGGTCTCCTGCGGGATCAACGTGAAGGCGTCCGTGTTGACGTGTTTCGGGGGACAAGTGGATTTGAGTTCTTCCATCCTATACAGTGTTGCTTCTTTGTACTCGCCCATCTATCTTCCTCCTTCTGTGATAAGGTTTCGAGTGAACAGCTTCTCTTGACAATGTTCACTTAAGACAGCGAAATACCAACTTTTTTTGATCAGCACCGCTTCCCTCGTCTTCGAGGGGCAATGCTCTTCGACGACCGGGTTAATATACTTCACATCCCGGGAGCCCGCAAGAAATTAGGTGGTCGCTCGGGTAGTTGGTGATGATCTCGCAGCTGTTCTTGGTCACCACCACTTCTTCCTCGATACGCGCTGCGCCCGAGCCGTCCTCTGCGCCCAGCCAGCACTCCACGGCAAAGACCATGCCTTCCTTGATCTCCGCGGGATGGTCGAAGCAGAATCGTCGCGAAAGGATCGGCCTCTCCCAGAGGCTCAGCCCTATGCCGTGCCCGTACTGGAGAAGATACGCCTCGTCCTCGTTCTTATATCCGAACTCCTCCGCTTTGGGCCAAACGGCGCAGATATCCGCCGTCGTCACCCCGGGTTTGATCACATCGATCGCCGCGCTCACCCATTGGGAGCACTTCTCGTACGCGTCGATCTGGTACTTGTTCGGCTTGCCGCAGATGAAGGTCCGGTAATAGCAGGTGCGGTAGCCGTTGAAGGAGTGCATGATGTCCAGGAAGATCATGTCGCCGGGCTGGATGATCCTGTCCGCAAAAGTATGGCAGTGGGGTTTGCCCCTTCCGCCCGAGACGGAGTTCACGCACTCCACCCTCTCGGATCCCAGGGAATAGAGCCGATGATTGGCAATGGCCACCAGTTCGTTCTCCCTCACACCAGGCCGGATCGCCCTCGCGATATCCTCGTACGTGGCATCCACCATGCCGGCGGCCACCTTGAGAAGCTCGACTTCGTCGGCCGTCTTCACTTCTCTCGCATCCAGCAGGGCCTGGCGTCCGTCCACCACCTCGATTCCCTCGTTTTCCAGGGCCTTCAGCATGGAGAGCTCGATCATATCCACGCCGAGGGGTTCCTTCTCCACCCCGTAGCTCTTCAGGACCCGCTTGATCTGCTTGGCAAAGCCGTCCTGCACCTTCATGGCCGGAGGCAGCGACCCGCACATGTTGGAGATGGGCGGTTCCATCCGCTCTTCCATCCAGGGCGCGCTGATCCGCTTTGCGGGCACGGCCGGATCGAACAGGAACGGCTTTCCTTCCCTGGGAAGAAGGGCGTAGCGGTTCATCTTGTCCCTGCACCATTCCCCGATGTGGGTGGATGTCATGTAGCGGATGTTGTCGAAATCGAAGGCCAGAACGGCCCCCAGTTTCGCTGCCTGTACCGCCTTCTGAGCCTTCCGGATCCGGTCCTGGACCAGTCGCGGGTAGTTGACGCCCGACTCCCAGTCCATGGCCATGGTGCCCCATCTGGCAGTTGCGTGAGGTTTGTTGTAAAACATGTTCTCCTCCTTTCACGTTGCACGTAACAGGTTGCACGTAACACGACGTAATAGGTTTATCGTGACACGTAACAGGGTACACGTAACACGATAGTTCCTGACTTCGGGTCTTTTCGTGTCACGTGTTACGTGTTACGTGTCACGGTTTCACGTGTTACCTTTTCTTGGGCGCATGTATCGCCAAGCCGCTCCAGTCCCTGGCCGCCTCCATGATGTTTTCGCTCAGAGTCGGATGGGGTTTCACCGCTTCGGCCAGGTCCTCGACCGCGGACTCCATGGTCATGGCCATTACCGATTCGCCGATCATGTCCGTGGCATGCTCCCCCATGATGTGCACCCCGAGGATCTCTCCCGTATCGGAGTCCCCGATCACCTTGACAAATCCCTCGCTGCCGTTCATGGCCTGAGCCGCGCCGCTGTAGGAATAGGGGAACTTGCCCACCCTGATCGGCCTGCCCGTTTTCCGCGCTTCGGCCTCGGAAAGTCCCACCGCACCGATCTCGGCCACGCCCCAGATGCACCGCGGAATCCGGGTGGGATCCACCTCTTTTCTCCCGCCCAGGATGTTGGCCACCGCCGCCTCCGCCTCCGCAGAGGCCTTGTGTGCCAGCATCATGCCGCCCACGAGATCGCCGATAGCATAGACCCCCTTCACACTCGTTTCAAGCCTCCCGTTCACCTGGACAAAGGGGCCGTTCATCCTGATGCCGAGCCGATCGGGACGGATCCCCTCCAGCACCGGCGATCTCCCGGCCGCGACAAGGAGGCGATCCGCTTTCAATTGATTGATCTCCCCTGCCGCATTTTCAAAGACGATCGACACCTGCCTGCCGGCGGTCTTCACCTCCTTGGCCTTTGCCTTCAGATGAATGCCGGTCCCCCGTTTTTCGAGAAGCGTTTTCATGGCGCGCCTGACTTCCTCGTCTTCTGTCATCAGAATCTCGGGAAGCAGTTCCAGAATAGCGACCTCGCACCCCAGGTTCAGGTAGATGGTCGCCATCTCCACGCCGATCACTCCGCCGCCGATGATGACGATCCTCTTCGGAATCTCCTCCGAATCCAATGCCTCATCCGTCGTCTGCACCAGACGCCCGTCCACCTTAATGAAAGGAAGAAGGGCGGGTCTTGAGCCTGTCGCCAGAATCACGTTCTTCGCCTGGATCTCCTCGATTCTGGAATCTTCGCGGGTCACCTTCAACCTGCCCGGACCGGTCAATTCTCCGGCCCCCTGGATGACCTCGATTCCATGGCTTTTCATGATGCTTCCGAGACCGGACACCATGGTCTTGACGACACCTCTTTTACGGGCCGCCATTTTCGCGATATCCATGGAAAGCGATCCGGCGCCCTTCAGGACAGAAGAGTTCCTGGCGCTGTGGAGGAGTTTCGTATCATAGACAAAACATTTGGTTGGAACGCAGCCGCGGTTCAGACACGTTCCGCCAAGGGCATCTTTCTCGATCAAGAGGGTCTTCAGCCCCTTTCGGGCGGAGCAGATCGCAGCCACATAGCCGCCGGGTCCCCCTCCGATCACTGCAAGATCGTACATGATTTCTCCTCAAGGTCGCTGAAAAACGGTCATCTGCGGCGTTGCCCTCGTCCCTCGTCGTTGCGACGTACTAGCCTGTACGCCTCACTCCTCGGGACTTTTCTTCGCTTCGCTCGAACACCCCACCCCTGCGGGTGGGACCCCATTGCCGGGCGCTCCCGCAAATAGCGGGATTGAAAAAACGCAACTTGCATCTGGCCATTTTTGAGCAACCTGCAATGATGACTTCTGTCAAAGGGCCAGGAACGTGAATCCCGGCCTCTCAAGCTTCCACTTCAGGTTCTGAAGGAAGTCGGCCGCCACGGCTCCGTCTATGATCCGGTGATCCACGGAGAGCCCCAGCACGGCAACGCGCTTGGATTTTACCTGCCCGTCCACGAGCACCAGTTTTTCATCCGTCTTCCCCACCGATAGAATGCCGCTCTGCGGGGGGTTCAGGATGGCGGTGAAATGGGTGATGTCATATTGGGCCAGGCTGGAGACCGTGAATGTTCCCCGCTCCATCTCCACGAGGCTGAGCCTCCCCTTGCGGGCGCGTTCGATGAGATCCGCCCTCTGGCGTGCGATCTCCACCAGACCCGCCCTGTCCGCCTGAGCAATGGCCGGCACCACCAGCCCTTCCGCAACTGCTGCGGCAAGGCCGATGTTGATCTCGGGCATGATGTGGATCTCCTCGCCCCTGATCTGAGCGTTCAGCATGGGGAAGTCGACGATGTTCAGGGCAACAGCCTTGATCAGGAAATCATTGATGGAAGGTTTGATGCCGAATTGTTTTTCGAAATCCGGAACGACCTCCTTCCTGAAATTGAGAAGGGGATCCATTCCCACCTCGGTGAAGAAGTAGATATGGGGCGCAGTAAAGGCGCTCTCCGACATCCTTCTGGCAATGACCCTTCGGACAGAGCTCATGGGGATCTTTGTCCCGAAGCCCTCTCTTGGCGCCGCTTTCTCCATTGCCGAGGCGACATCGGCCTGCATGATCCGCCCGCGAACACCGGTTCCCTCGACCTTTCCCAGGTCCACACCCGCCCTTTCCGCAAGCTTTCGGGCAAGGGTGGAAACTTTGAGCGGTGCTTCTCCGGGCTTGGCGGCGCCGGATGCGGCAGCCTCCACATCCCGGAGCAGGATCACCCCGTCCGGACCGGTGCCCTGGACATCGGCAAGATCGATACCCTTGTCCGCCGCCAGTTTCCGGGCCGCAGGCATGGCAAAGCCGCCTCCTGCAGCAGGAGAAGGGGGCGGAGAAACCGCCGACTCGGGTGTCGGCTCGGTGATTGCATCGGGGACAGGCTTTGCAGGGGCGGCTGCTTCTCCGGCCGCATATTTGGCGGGGAGTGCTTCGCCCGGGGCGGTAATGACCGCGGCAAGACTGAGGATGGGAACCTCGATGCCGGCGGGCAGAATGATCTTCGCCAGAATGCCTGATGCGGGGGACTCCACCTCGGTAGTCGCCTTCTCCACCTCGACGATGAAGATGATCTCCCCCTTCTCGACCCGATCACCTTCCTTCTTCAGCCACTCTACGATTTTTCCTCTCTCGACCGTGACGCCGAGCATGGGCACTACGACTTCAACTGCCACGGATCTCCTCCTCTTTACGTCTGATTGGAATTCTCATTCCGCCTTCCGCGCTTTTCAATTTCCATAGGGTGGCCGGTCGGGGCTTCATTTCTCACTTCCGCCTTCCACCTTCCGATTTCCGCATTTCTTCTCTACGCGTATTCCATCAACCGTCTGACTGCGGGCAGCAGGTTCTTTTCGTCGGGGATGTAGGCCTTCTCGAGAGGCGGCGAAAACGGCACCGGCGTATCCGGAGAGCAGACCCTGGCGACCGGGGCCTTCAGGTAGAAAAGCCCCTCCTCGGCAACCATGGCGGCAATTTCGCCCGCCACCCCGCACGTCTTGGGCCCTTCGTCGGCCACGAGCAGCCTTCCCGTCTTCTTCACGGATTCAAGGATTGCTTCCTTGTCCAGGGGAACGATAGTCCTGGGATCCACCACCTCGATGTCGATGCCCTCTTTTGCCAACTCGTTGGCGACGTTCAGGGCGCGAAGGACCATGGCATGGGTTGCCACAATGGTGAGATCTTTCCCCTGCCGTTTGACATCGGCCTTGCCAAAAGGGATGCGGTACATCTCCTCAGGAACGTCGCCTTTTTCGATGTAAAGCTTCTTGTGCTCGATGAAGGCCACCGGGTTTTCGTTCTTGATGGCTTCGATCAGCAGCCCCTTTGCGTCATGGGGGGTCGAGGGAGTGGCCACCACGAGACCGGGCGTGTGCGCGAAAAAGGCGTGAAAGCTCTGGGAGTGCTGCGCGCCGGTTCCCCGCCCTGCACCGATATTGGTTCTGAGCACCATGGGGACCTGGCCCCGCCCGCCGAACATGTAGCGCATCTTGGCCATCTGGTTGATGATCATGTCCATGGCGCAGGTGGTGAAATCGATGAACATGATCTCGGCCACCGGCCGCATCCCGGTGAGGGCGGCCCCCACGCAGGCGCCCACGAATCCTGCCTCTGAAATGGGCGTGTCGATTATCCGGTTTGGGCCGAATTCACCAAGCAGGCCGGCCGACACCTGGAAAATGCCTCCATAGACCCCAACGTCTTCGCCGAGCAGAATGACCCGCTCATCTTCCTGCATACACTGCTTCAACGCTTCATTGAGCGCCTGGGCATAAGTCAGCTCTCTCATCGTCTCACCCCTTTACCAAAACGTCCTCGAACATCTCTTCGATGGAGGGAAATGCGCTTTCGTTCGCATAAGCGACTGCCTGTTCGATCTCCTCGGCCAATCTGGCTTCGATGGAAGCCATTTTCTTCTTCGTCAGCGCCTTCTGCTCCAGGAGTTTTCCAGCCAGCCGGGGGATCGGGTCTTTCTTCTTCCATTCTTCGATCTCCTCGGTGGTGCGGTACCGTCTTCCCTGATTGGGATCGCCTTCGTGATGCCCTCTCCAGCGGTACGTCTTGCACTCGATGAGCGTGGGCCCCTCGCCGGCCCGCGCCCTGCTGACAGCCTTGGAGGCCGCCCCGTAAACATCGAGGACATCGTTCCCGTCCACCACCACGCCGGGCATGTCATAGCTCGTCGCCCGTATGGCGATGTCCTTGATGGCCTGGTGCTTGGCCTGGGAAACGGAAATGCCATACTTGTTGTTTTCACAGACGAAGATAACCGGGAGCCGGTGCACGGAGGCAAAATTCAGGCTCTCGTGAAAGGTCCCGTTGTTGGATGATGCGTCCCCGAAGAAGCCGACTGAGACCTGATCGGTCTTCCTCAGCTTGATTGAAAGGCCGGCCCCCCCGGCAATGGGAATGCCGCCCCCGGCAATGCCGTTGGCCCCGAGGATGCCGATCTTCATGTCCGCGATGTGCATGGAGCCGCCCTTCCCTTTGCAGTACCCCGTCTTCTTGCCGAACAATTCGGCCATCATGAGCTTGAGGTCAGCCCCCTTTGCAATGACGTGCCCATGCCCCCGGTGGGTGCTCGTGATGTAATCGTCCTCCCGCAACACCCCGCAGACGCCGGCGGCGACAGCCTCCTCCCCGAGATAGAGGTGCGCAAGTCCGGGCACGAGACCTCTGGCATAGAGATCGACGATCCGGTCTTCGAAGAGTCGGATCTTGACCATGGTGTTGTAAAGGTCCAGAAGTTTTTCCTTGCTGATCTCCATTGAACTCCTCCCAAGAAATCACGTTATGTTTTCTTCCCGTCCTCGTCCTGTCTCCACTGAAGAAGGAACCGGCCGGTGCAGCGATATCGTTTGATGCACCAGTTATCCGATCAAGCAAGCGATATGCCACAAATGAAGCCCTGTCGATGCCGTGGTCAACCTATCGTTATATTTCATATTTACTTGACTCCGGATATGGAGCCCTCTCTGCTTCACTCCCCGGCTTGTTCTAAAATGGGACAGATGTACTGTTTTGCAGCGGAGCAATACAGTGGCGAGATCACGAAAGGGAAGAGGTCAGAAGTCAGAGATCAGAGGTCAGCAAGGTAGTTGACAAATGTCAAATGACAAGGAACAAATGACCAAGGACAAAGGACTGCTTGCATCTGTTCATTTTGTGTTCTATTCTGAATCAGTTTGCATCCCTTTGAGTCAGTTTTTGTAGGTTTTTGGAGAAAATTCCGTGGAGGATACGAGTGTGAAACCGAAGTGGCTCAGGCGGCGGCTGCCACCGCCCGGCCGCAACGCGACAGTGCATGCAGCCATACAAGGCAGGGGACTCCATACGGTCTGCGTCGAGGCGTGCTGTCCCAATCAGATGGAATGCTTCGGCCGCGGGACCGCGACCTTCCTGCTGCTTGGACCGAGTTGCACCAGAGGCTGCACCTTCTGCGCCGTGGACAAGTCCCCCACCCGTCCTCCCGACCCTGACGAACCCGCCCGGATTGCCGCTGCGGTGGCCCAGCTCGAGTTGAACTTCTGCGTGCTCACCATGGTCACACGCGACGATCTCGCCGATGGAGGAGCGGAACATATCGCGGAAACCGTTTCCGCCATACGAAAGGCCCGCTCAGGCATCGGCCTGGAGCTTCTGATCTCGGATCTCCATGGAAGCGGCAAAGCTCTCTTCAGGGTCCTGGAAGCGCGTCCGGAGGTGCTTAACCATAACGTGGAAACCGTTCCACGCCTTTACCCGGAGGTACGGCCTCAAGCCGATTTCAACCGCTCCCTTGAGCTCCTTCAAAGAGCGTCCTCCCACAACCCTCCCATCGTGACGAAATCGGGGATGATGCTGGGGCTCGGAGAAACCCGCAAGGAACTCATCGAGACCATGCAAGCCGTACGGGACACAGGTTGCCGCCTGCTCACGCTCGGCCAGTATCTGGCGCCTTCGAAACGGCACCATCCTATTGTCCGATATGTGCCTCCCGAGGAGTTCTCCGAGTACGAAAAGATCGGTCTTGGCATGGGGTTCTCCGCAGTAGCGAGCGCTCCTTTCGTGAGGAGTTCTTATGAAGCCGAAAGGCTCTACAGGGAAGCCGCCGCGAGGATTGCCGATGAAACAGATTAGCCTGATGAAAAAAGGCGCAACCCATGCGCAGGCAGTCGAAGACCCGGCAAAGGAAGGATGGGAAAAGGTCGTCCTCCGGGGCGAGCCCTCATCCCCGGACATCAGGCCGGAGGTCGTTCGATCATGGAAAAGATGCCTGGAGATGGGGCTCGATCCCCTCAGGAACGTAGCTCCGCCCGTGGTTTCAGGAAGCGAGCTGGAGAGGCTCATCAAAGACAACCGCGACCTCATCGAAATTGCAAGACCCGTGATGGACATGTTCGAGATCTCCGTCCGTGGAACGGGTTTCATCGTCAGTCTCTCCGAACGGACAGGATGTGTCCTCCTCGTCAGCGGGGACAGGGAAATTATGGAGATGGCCTGTCAAAACTTTTATCAGCCGGGCTGTATCCGGGATATTGAACACGCCGGCACCAATGCAATCGGCGTCTGCCTGATGGAAGGAAAGCCCATTCAACTCACCGGGGCGGAGCACTTCAATGTCCATTTTCATCCATGGACCTGTTCCTCAGCCCCTATTCGGGGAGGCAGGGGGGAAATTCTGGGGGTGATCACCCTTTCCGGACGATCCACCGGACGGCACAAGCACACGCTTGCCCTTATAACGGCCGCTGCCGAGACAATTGGAAGCCAGCATCGCGAGCGCGAGTTGACCGAGGAGAAGCTTCGCCTCAGCTCGATGCTCAGCCTGGTCTTCGACTCCATTGCCGACGGGGTCATCGCGGTGGACACCAACCTGAAGATCACCCACATCAACAGAACGGCTGCGAACATGCTTGGTCTGGAACCGGAGGCCGTTATCGGAAAGGGTCTCGCGGAGGAGATCCAGCCGGAGAACGCCCTCCTCCGCGCTTTCAAGACCAGGAACTACTTCTCTGACATGGAAATCGGCTTCTCCTGCCCCATGGGGCACAGGAGCTTCATGTGTTCATGCGATCCCATCAAGGATTCCTCCGGCCACGGGATCGGGGCCATTATCATGCTGGCTGAAAAGCGCCAGGTGATCAGCATTGCAAAGAAGATCGGTGGAAATTATGCCAAGTACCGTCTCACCGATATCAAGGGAAAGGATCCCGAACTCCTGAGGCAGGTGGAACTGGCGAGGATTGCCGCAAAGACCAACTCCCGCGTGCTCATTATCGGGGAAAGCGGCACGGGAAAGGAACTTTTCGCACAGGCTGTCCACAACGAGAGCGGCAGGAGAACCGAGCCTTTTGTGGCCATTTCCTGCGCTGCCATTCCAAGGGATCTTATCGAATCCGAGCTTTTCGGATACCGGGGAGGCGCCTTCACAGGCGCGCGAAGAGAAGGGCTTGTGGGCAAGTTCGAACTGGCCAATCGAGGCACCCTGTTCCTTGACGAGGTCAACGGACTCCCCCTGGACCTTCAGGCCAAGCTGCTCCGAGTCCTGCAGCAGAACGAGATCCTCCGTCTCGGGGACACCCGCACCATTGCGATCGACGTCCGGGTCCTGGCTGCCAGCAACTGCGACCTCATGACTGAAGTGGAAAATGCCAATTTCCGTAAGGACCTCTATTATCGTTTGAACGTGGTGGAAATCTATATCCCTCCTTTGCGGCAGAGGAAGGAAGATCTGGAGCTTCTGATCGATCACATCATGAAAAGGCTTTGCCGGGAGATGGGTCTTACAAGACCCAGGATTTCGGCGGATGTCCTCGAGAGATTGAAAGACTACCACTGGCCGGGAAATATCAGGGAACTTGAAAACAGCATCGAGCGCGCCCTCCTGTTGTCTCAGGGCAACACGATCCAGCGGATTCACTTCCCCGAGAGAACCCAGAGTACTCACGTACGGCCCGACTCCGTCTCCTCACTCCACAGCACCTTCAAAAAGGCCGTAGAGAGCACCCTCTCCGAATGCGACGGAAATGTCTCCAGGGCAGCGAGACACCTCAGGATCGCCAGGAGCACCCTCTACCGAAAGATGAAGGAATTCGGATTGGCCTAAATGCAGTGTCTCACTTTGAACCAGGTGTTTCAGCTCGCTACAAAATTTCTCCGCGCTCCTCCGGACCCATGGAATGATTCGGGCCCGATTCCCCAGTTATATAAAGCCATCATTGACCTCTCGGCCAGACTCGTTGTACTTAACTATGGTGAGAAAATCGCGGAAGGCGAACCCCGCGAAGTTCTCACCCACCGGGCTGTGGTCGAGGCTTATCTTGGTGAATAAGATGAAATCCATCGCCCTCGATCCTCTTCGATGCAACGGGTGCCGGGAATGTGAAACAGCCTGCTCCGTAAGACGCACCGGTCTGAACAACCCTGCCTGGAGCTGCATTCGGGTGATCGGGAAGGAGGGAACGGAAGGGTTCTGGTTTCCGGTTCTCTGTATGCAGTGCTCTGATCCCCCTTGTCTCAAGGCCTGTCCTGCGGAAGCCCTTTTCAGGGATGAGGGCGACCGGGTCATGATCCGATATGACCGGTGCATCGGCTGCAGAATGTGCCTTGTCGCCTGTCCCTTCGGCGCCATGGGTTTTGATATGGATTTCGGTCGATCCTTTAAATGCGACCTTTGCGGAGGCAACCCGGAGTGCGTGCGTGTCTGTGAGCCCAAGGCGCTCCATTACCTCGACAAGACCGAGATGGGCCTGGACCGTGCTCTGCATTTTTCCCGCAGCCTGGTGGAGGCGGAACGGGGCCGCTGACGCAGGGAGTTGAAATACATTGAACCGCGAAGGCGCAAAGGAAGCAAAGAACAACGCGAAAAAGACAAATCGTTCCTTGGCGCACTTGGCGTCCTGGCGGTTTAAGTCTTAGTTGGAGAGAATATGGCCAGCTTTCAAGTCAATCAGAAGTGCACCGGGTGCCTCGCCTGCGTACAGAGCTGCCCTGCCAAGGCGTTGAGCTATGAGGACCAAGACGGTCAGAGATCCCTTCTGCACAACCCCCTCCTCTGTGCGCGGTGCGGTCATTGCTGGCGCATCTGTCCGGAGGGGGCGATTGAATTTGAGCAATTTTTGCAGGGGAAGTGGGAAAAGGTTATCACGACGGATCTGGTCCGCTGCACCGTTTGCGGGGAGCCCGTGTATACGGCAAAGGTCAAACAGATCCTGTCGGATCGGCTCAAGGAGGACCTGGAAGCCCTCTGTCCCCGGCACCGCAGCGGCGCCGCCCTGGCGGCCTGGCATAATGCGCTCAGCACGGGCGAACGGCTTAAGGGGGTGCGGAAGTGATTGTAGGAAAGCCCAAACCCCTGGAGGAGGTAGCGACCCTCGTCTCGGAATACGGCAAGGTGCTTATCGTGGGGTGTGGCACGTGTGTCACCGTGTGTCTGACTGGGGGCGAGCGGGAGGCAATGTGCCTTTCCAGAGATCTCTCCCAGCCAGACCTGTATGCCGGGCATGTCCCGTCCTTTGAGGTGAAGACGATTGAAAGACAGTGCGAGCGGGACATGGTCGGCGCCTTTCTGAAGATCCCACGGGACTGTGAGGCTATCTTGTCCCTGGCCTGTGGCGCAGGTGTCCAGACCCTTTCTGCCGTCTTCTCCGACATGCCTGTCCTTCCCGCCCTGAATACAACCTTTTTGGGCGCCCTCGACGAGCCCGGTGTCTGGAACGAAAAGTGTTACGGCTGCGGGGATTGCGTCCTGGCTTACACGGGAGGCATCTGCCCGGTGGCGCGCTGCGCCAAGCGCCTCTTCAACGGGCCTTGCGGCGGGTCGCGGGACGGCAAATGCGAGATCGGCAATGGCGTGGAGTGCGGATGGGCACTGATCATCGCGCGCCTCGCCAACCTGAAGAGACTTGATCTCTATGAGAGGATCCAGCCCCCAAAGGACTGGTCCTTGGACAGGGGCGGTGGACCCCGGGTGCAGCGCTACGGAGAGATACCGATGGGCAAACCTCCGGTGAAATCAGTGCCGAGTGACAAGTGAAGAGTCCACAGGCTTCGCGCGCTGTTCTGAAATAAAGAAGATCGCGCGGTGAGAAGCAGGGAATTGAATGGATTGAACCGCGAAGGCGCAAAGGACGTAAAGAAGAACGCAGACATCTTTTCTTGGCGTACTTGGCGTCTTGGCGGTTTAGAGCTATTGATGAAACGTTGTCTTTCCGGCTTTTCGAAGTCTCCGGTTTGATCGGGGAAAAAGGAGTACTCATGAGTGAGCAGATGGTATCAAGGATCAGGATGAACGGCAAGGTTCCCGGCAGGGATGCGGGGATTGAAGTGAGAAAAACCCTATGCGCGATCTGCAATCCCTTTTCCCACTGCGGCATCGACGCGTATGTGAAGGACGGGGCGGTCGTGAAGGTGGAGGGGAGCAAGGGACACCCGCACAGCCAGGGGACGCTCTGTTCAAAAGGTTCCGCCAGCCGGCAATACATCTACCACAAGGACCGTATCCGCACCCCTCTTGTGAGGCGGGGAGAAAGGGGCTCCGGCGAGTTTGAGGCCGTCTCCTGGGAAGAGGCCTTGAACACTATTGCAGAGAAGCTCCTCAAGATCAAGGAAGAGACCGGACCCGAGTCGGTTGCTTTCTTTGCCGGCTATACGAAGTGGATGCGGCCTTTCCTGAAGCGTTTGGCCCACAGCTTCGGCTCCCCCAACTACTGCACTGAATCGAGCACCTGCTTCCAGGCTACTGCAATGGCTGTGAAGTTGAACTACGGGTACTTCGGTCCTCCGGACATCCCAAACGCAAAATGCCTCCTGGTCTGGAGTACAAACCCGTTCCATTCCAATACCTCCGCGGTCAGGCGGCTGCTGGACGCGAGGGAGAGAGGCTTGAAGATCATCGAGGTCGGGCCTCTGAATACGCCCTTGACCAGGCATGCAGACATTCATCTTCGGATCCGCCCGGGAACATCAGGAGCCCTTGCCCTGGGAATGGCCCAGGTGATCATCGAAGAGTCTCTCTACGATCGGGAGTTCGTCGGGAACGTGACGCACGGGTTCGAGGAATACAGGAATTACGTCAAAGAATTCACCCCTGAAGTCACGGAGGATATCACCGGCGTCTCCGCGGATTTGATTGTCGCCGCGGCCAGGCTCTATGCCGGGACCAAGCCTGCCGCCATGATGAACAGCGCCAGCCCCACGGTGCACCATACGAACGGGCTTCAGAATCATCGGGCACTGACTGCCCTTGTCGGCCTTACCGGGAATTTTGACGTGAAGGGAGGCAATTATGTGGCTCCGCCAACCTGGCTCTATGTGCCCGCGGGTGTGGTCACAAGGGAATTCGCATTCGAGCAGTCCAGACCGTGGGAACAAATGGCGCCCCGCGTTGGGCAGGATCGCTACCCTGTCTGGTGCAAACTGGTGGAAGAGGCCCAGGCCATGCATCTCCCTTTCCAGATCCGGAGCGGGAAACCCTATCCGATTCGCGCGCTTTTGGGATTCGGTATGCGATACCGCATGTGGCCGGGATCGGACTCCATGCTGGAGAGCCTGAAGAAACTCGATTTTCTGGTGAACGTGGATTTCTTCATGACCGAAACCGCCCGACTGTCCGATGTGGTGCTGCCGGCGTGCACTTCCTTTGAAAGAAGCGAGCTCAAGTTCTGGGTAGAAAACTATGTCATGTGGACCCAGCCCGTCATCGAACCACTGTGGGAGTCTAGATCGGATGCGGATATCATCTTTGATCTGGGGCGCAGGATAGCCCGGGATGACGAGTTGATGCAGAAAGGGTATGAGGCTTCCATAGACTGGATCCTTGAGCCGTCCGGACTCACGCTTGCTGAATTGAAGAAGCATCCTGCCGGGTTGGCACTAAAGGATGTCAAAATGGGTCCTTACAGGAAGTATGAGAAGAACGGCTTTCCCACCCCTTCCAAAAAAATGGAGTTCAGCTCTACGATCCTGAAGGAGGCAGGCCTGGATCCCCTGCCACGTTACCGGGAGCCGAACCTCAGTCCCCGGTCCACGCCTGAGGTGGCGAAGAAGTTCCCCCTGATCCTGACCACCGGCGCACGCCTCCCGATGTATCAACATTCCAGAACTTTCCGGCTCGGTTGGACACGTTCCCTCCGCCCGGATGCGAGCGTGGACATTCACCCGAAGGATGCTTCCGCCAGGGGAATATCCAACGGCGACTGGGTTTCCCTGTCGACTCCGAGAGGTTCGCTCAAGGTGCGCGCCAACTTGACGGAGATCGTGCCGCCCGGGGTGGCCAACATCTATCATGCCTGGCCGGAAGCGGACGTGAATCTTCTGATTGAACCGGATTACCTGGACCCCATTTCCGGCTTTCCCGGATTCAAGTCGCTCCTGTGCGAGGTGAGCAAGGATGAGGGATAAGTATGTGATCGTTATCCACAGATGACGCAGATGGACACAGATTTTTCATCTGTGAAATTCGCGCAATCTGTGGATATGGCCTTTCGATGGAATTTTTGATTTTCAGATCGCGGCCTTTGGCCGACTTGGAGGATTATATGCAACTTGGTTTTTCATTCGATCTTTCTCGTTGTACTGGATGCATGGCTTGTGTGGTGGCCTGTATGGATCAGAATGACCTTCCGGCGGACGGGCCTTCTTTCAGGCAGGTCACCAAACTGGAGAGCGGAGAATACCCCTCCGCACAGGTCCACTTTGTCTCCCTTGCCTGCTTTCATTGCATCGACGCCCCCTGCCTGAATGTGTGTCCCAAGAAGGCCATCTTCAGGGATTCTGAATGGGGAGCAGTCCATGTAGACGAAAGCCTGTGCATCGGCTGTCGCGCCTGCGCCATGGTCTGCCCTTTTGGGGCGCCCCGCTTCAATCCCGGGGAGAAGATGAGCAAATGCAATTTTTGCATCGACAGAGTCGATGCCGGCCTGGACCCGGCCTGCGTGCACACCTGTACGACCAGGGCACTGGGGTTCGGGCCGGTTGAAGAACTGAACAAGGCAAAGGCGAAAAAGGCCTCGGTAAAGATTCTGGAAGGCTTCATCTCGGCCGGGATGAAGATGCCATAGAGAGACAGCGTGGAGGGACGGTCCTCCGTGTCCCTCCACGCACCTCGCAAGACAAGGCTTCTCTTGTACGCCGACCTGCTTCCTTCATGGAAGACGGATACCGCTTTTAGTTGACAGGGGCGAGTTTCGCATGCTAGTCTTGGTTTCATATCTGAAACTGAGAGGCTGCTCTCATGCCCGGACAAAACGGTCGTTACGCCATCAACTCAGTCCTGCGTGCGGCTCAGATTCTTCAATCCTTCTCTCTCGAAAAACCCACCTACACCCATGCTGAAATATCCAAGAACCTTGGCCTGAACAAAGCCGCGGTGACGAGACTTCTCTTTACCCTCGAAAAGGCCGGCCTCCTTGAAAAGGATGTGGATAGCGGAAAATACGGGCTCGCCGTCAGTGCTTATCAGATCGGCAGCGTGTACATCAACCTCACTGGAATCCCGCAGGCCGCAAGGCCCCATCTTTCGGAGCTGACCGCCTTGTGCAAGGAGAGCACTCACCTGAGCATCCTTCGGGAATACGAGGTGGTGTATATCGACAAGGTGGAGTGCTCCCGCCCCATCCGGATGATGTCCTACGTCGGCCGCAAGATGCCCGCATATTGCACCGGGACCGGCAAGGTTCTGCTTGCTCATTTGAGCGAGGAAGATCTCAAAACCTATTTTCACTCCGTCAGGCTGAAGCAGCGGACGCCTAACACCATCACCAGGGCTGCGCTGCTCAGGACCGAGCTCGAAGAGGTGAGGAGAGCGGGGTACGCCGTAGACAACGCTGAAAACGAGATGGAAGTCATGTCGCTTGCCGCCCCGATCAGGGATCAGACAGGGAAGGTGGTTGCCGCCGTCAGTACGGCCGGTCCAGTGTACCGTATGACTGAAAAGGGGGTCCGGGAAAAATTTGTGCCTTTGGTGATTCAAGCTGCGGAGAGGATATCGAGACGATTGGGATGCGGATGAGCGAGAATATCAAACAAAGATCAGCCACAGAGACACGAAGACACAAAGAAGATGAAATTGCCTTCTTCGTGACTTTGTGTCCTGGTGGCAGAATTCAAGAGGAGATGAATCCATGGAAGATCCAAAGCAGAGACTGACCACAAGCATTTCCGATGGGGAGTTGGAGCGTCGATGGAATGCGGTCCGTGAAATCATGCGGGAACGCAAGATCGATTATCTCATCGCCAGAAACGATGAGGAGTTTCTCGGGGGCTATGTCAAATGGTTCACCGATATCCCGGCGAGACACAGCTATCCCTACACCGTCATCTTTCCGGTGGATGAGGAAATGACCCTCGTTTCTCCGGGCGCCAATCCTCCTGCCGATCCCGGGCCGCCGCCATGGGCTGTCCGCGGAGTGAAACAACGGCTGGGCGCGCCCTATTTTCCGTCCGCACATTACACCAGCACCTACGATGCCGAGCTCGTGGTGGGGGTTCTGAAGGGGAAAAAGAGTCCCGCCATCGGACTGGTCGGCAAGTCCTATATCCCCATGAACTTTTTTGAATATGTCAGCAAGTCCCTTCCGGCGGCCAGATTCGTGGATGTCACGGAAGAGGTGGATCGGCTCAAGGCCGTCAAGAGTCCTGAAGAGCAGGAGCTCATCCGGCGCACCGCGGAACTTCAGGACAAGGCCATGGAGCACTTGAAGAAGACCATCAAACCGGGCATGAGGGATTTCGAGATCTATGCCGAGGCCCTCTATCACACGACCCTGAACGGAAGCGAGCGCCAGCTCATTCTCGTCTCTTCAGGACCGAAAGGAACACCTGTGCCCTTTGCTCCCCGTCGTTTCCAGAACAGAACGGTAAAGGAAGGGGACCAGATTTCAGTTCTGGTGGAGGTGAACGGTCCCGGAGGGCTTTACACCGAGGTGGGAAGGATATTCTCCGTAGGAAAGCCCTCACAGGAGTTGCAGGACGCCTTTGGCACGGCTCTGGAGGCCCAGCAGGTTTCCCTTCGCTTGCTGAAGCCGGGTGCGAGCTGCAAGGAGGTCTGGGACGCAAACAACGCGTTTCTGGAAAAGAAGGGGTACCTCCCGGAGAGACGGCTTTATGCCCATGGGCAGGGATACGATCTCGTGGAGCGGCCGCTCATCAGATATGACGAGCCCATGAAGATCATGGAGGGCATGAATCTGACCGTCCACCCCAACGCCATAAGCAAGACGGTCTGGGCGGGCGTGACAGACAACTACCTTGTCACCAAGGACGGGCTCACTGCCTGTATCCACAAGACGCCCAAAGAGATCCTCGTGGTTTCATAAGGAGCGATATTATGAATGTGCTGATTTTTACGGGTGAACACAACCCGGATGAATTCAAAGGCTATCTGACACAGGAATTCCCCGACATCTACTTCATCACGGCAAGGAATGAGGCTGACGCCGCGAAATCGATCGACAAGGCCGAGATCCTGGTGACCCTGCGCTTTTCGGATTCCCTTTTGGGTGGGGCAGGGAAACTGAAGTGGATTCATACCATCATTACCGGCACGAACTATATCGAGGAACTGCCTTCCTTCAGGGCACGAAAGGATCTGATCCTTACCTCCACAAGGGGCATCCATGGCCCGCAGATGTCCGAGCTGGCAATCATGCTGATGATCGCTTTGAACCGCAAGTTCCCGCAGGTGGTGCGCAATCAGCAGGCCCGGGTCTGGCAGCGCTGGCCGACCGCCCTGCTCTACGAGAAGAAAGCGGCCATCCTGGGGGTCGGGGTCATCGGGGAGTCCATTGCGCGAAAGTGCAAGGCATTCGATATGACCGTGATCGGTTTGGATCCGGTGCAGCGAAAGGTGGATGTGATCGATCGGTTTTACGGGTTGGACCGTCTCCACGATGTGCTGGCCGAGGCGGACTATGTGATCGATGTTGCGCCCTCCACCCCCGAGAACCGGAAGATGATGAACGCAGCGGCATTCGCCCGGATGAAGCCCACGGCCTTTTTCCTGAACCTTGGCCGGGGGGAAACCGTGGATGAGGAGGCGCTGCTTCAGACCTTGAAGGAACGGAGAATCGCCGGAGCGGCATTGGATGTGTTCTGGCAGGAACCACTCCCGCAGGATCATCCCTTCTGGGGGCAGGACAACCTCATCATCAGCCCTCACGTGGGAGGAATGGCGGACATCTATGTAAAACAGGCAGTGGGTGTCTTTCAGGAGAACCTGCGGAGATACCTGCGGGGAGAGAGGCGCAACCTGGTCAACTTCATCGAGCGAAGCTAAGGTTCGAGGGAGTAACTCAAAACGTTTCAGAAGAAAGGAGGCAGTAATGTTGAGTGCAAGGAATTTCAAGAGAATCATTCTGCTAACCATCGGGACACTTTTTCTAATCGGAGCCGGTTGGGGTTTTGCTGCGCCCCAGACCATCAACTGCATCAGCGCCTGGCCTAAAACCGCTTTCGAAACCTCCAACCTCCTGCTCTTCATCGAGAAGGTGCAAAAGGAAGCGGATCAGAAATATCCCGGCGAGCTCAAGATCGTATTCAAGGGCGGCCCGGATGTCATCCACACCAATGAACAGGTGGAGGCCCTCCGCACCGGCCTTGTTGACCTCGTCCTCTCCGCTCCCAGTTACTACGTCTCGATCATGCCGGAAGGCGACCTCATGAGCCTGACGGAGATGAAGCCCTGGGAGGAAAAGGCGGCGGGAGTCTTCGATTATCTGAATGAACTCCATAACAAGAAGGTCAACGCCCACTACCTGGGCAGACCGGGGACAGGCGTGATTTTTCAGCTCTTCCTGAACAAACCGATCAAGACGGTCGCCGACCTGAACGGAATGAAGATCAGGGTCTCCCCCACCAATGTCCCCTTCATGAAGGCAGTCGGCGCTTCCCCGGTGCAGATGCCGCCCTCTGATGTCTACACGGCCATGGAAAGAGGCGTGGTCGACGGATACATTCTTCCCGCCCACACAATCCGTGACTTCGGACTGGTAAAACCCTCCAAATACCTCGTTTTCCCCGGCGCCTATCAGCCCTGCCATTCACTCCTCGTGAATCAGGACGCCTGGAAGAAGCTGCCCAAACACCTGCAGGAACTTTTGGCCAGACAAGCCGATGACATGACGCGCGTCGCCTTCGACAACATCGAAAAGAAGATCAGCGAGGAGTATGCCTCTTTCAAGAAGGAAGGCATGACGTTTATAGAGCTCCCTGCTGCCGAGGCGGAGAAGTATAAGAAGATCGCCCGCGATGCCATGTACGACGTGGTCAGCAAGAAGGCCCCTGCGGAAAGCGAAAAAATACTCAAATTGATCACCAAAAAAAAGTAGCAACGCAGATTTCAAAGAGGATTACGCAGATTACGCAGATTGGGCTGTGGATTGGCTCCTGTCAGCGTAATCTGTGTAATCCATATACTCAGCGTTAAGGAAAGGACGTCGCCGTGGTCAAGTTATTGGACAGGGTGTGTACGGGGTTGGCAGTCATTGCGGCAGGCCTTTTTCTCTTCTGCACCTTCTCGATCTGCTATTCCATTTTGACCAGAAGCATGAGGATTATGGGTCCCATATGGGTGGTTCAGTTCAATGAGTATGCCATGCTCTGGATCACCTTCCTCGGCACGGCCTACCTCCTGATGAGGAACAAGCACGCTTCCATCCAGATTGTCGTCGGTCGGCTTGGTGAAGAGGGGAAACGTCTTTTCGGGCTGGCGCACAACCTTGTCGGGTTGGTTTTGTGCCTGGGCCTTTCCTATTTCTGCTTCTCGTCCACATGGGAGCATTTCGTCAGAAATGTGATCGACGTGCAGTCCGTGGACGTGCCGAAGGGGTACATTCTCCTGGTGATCCCTTTCGGCTTCCTCCTCCTGTCTCTTCAATTCCTGCGCAGATTCATTGAAGGGGTCAAGAGACGGCAAATCGGTCGGGCTTGAAACGGAAGCGGTGGGACTCAAGGATAGGAGATTGAGCCTTTGAAATGACGCACTGATTCGCAATTCCACGAACGGCGCAGCGGTGAAGATCGGAAAGGAAGGATTGCAGCATGGAGTGGTGGGCGGTATTGATGTTCTTTATCGGGGGTCTGGTTTTTCTCCTTCTGATGGGCTTTCCCATCGCCTTTTCCTTCCTGCTGATGGATGTGATCAGCATCGCCGTGTTCATGGGCGCTGCCGGGCTCAAGCACCTGAACCTCCACATCTTCACGTCTCTATCTACTTTTGTGGTGACCCCGGTCCCCCTGTTCATTCTCATGGGCGAATTGATGTATCATTCCAAACTCGCCTTTGAAACGCTCGACATCCTGGATAAGTGGCTGGGGCGTCTCCCCGGAAGGCTCGGCCTTCTGGCCGCCGTCAGCGGAACCATTTTTTCCGCAACCAGCGGATCGACCATGGCCAACACCGCCATGCTCGGCACCGTTCTGCTGCCGGAGATGAGAAAACGTGGATACAGCAAGTACATGTCGGTCGGCCCGATCATCGGCGTGGGAGGGTTGGCCATGCTGGTGCCTCCCTCTGCCCTGGCAGTGGTCCTGGCCAGCATCGGCCAGATCTCGGTAAGTGGAATCCTGCTGGCCGGTACGATACCGGGGATTATTCTGGGGGCCATGTTCGGCCTTTACATCGTTCTCCATTCCTGGCTGGACCCGCGCCATGCCCCGCGATTCGTGACCGAACCCACCCCGCTTCGGCGAAAACTCTTTCTGACTGTGAAGTACATGCTCCCCATGGCATTCATCATCTTCATGGTCCTGGGATTGATCATCCTGGGCATCGCCACCCCCACGGAGGCTGCTGCAACCGGAGTTCTCGCCACTCTGATGGTCAACTTCGCCTATGGCCGTTTCAACTGGCCCATGCTGAGAGATTCCCTGAAAGGATCGCTGGAGGTCACGGTGATGGTCTTCATGATCATCGCCGCGTCCAAGACCTTCAGCAGCATTCTCTCTTTTACTGGGGCAACCTCCGGGCTGGTCGACATGGTCCAGGGGCTCCAGGTTCATCCCATCGTCATCCTGATAACCATGCAGGTGATCATCGCGCTCATGGGCTGTTTCATGGAAACAGTCTCCATCATGATGGTCTGCCTTCCGGTCTTCATGCCCATTTGCAATGCGCTGGGCTTCGATCCGATCTGGTTCGGGGTTCTGATGCTGATCAATCTGGAGATGGGGCAGATGACGCCGCCCTTCGGCATGCTGCTCTTCGTCATGCAGGGAGTGGCGCCGAGCGATGTCACCTACGGGGACATTGTCAAGGCGACAGTTCCCTACATGGTATTCGACATCCTCATCATGGCCATGATCATTGCCTGGCCCCAGCTTGCGCTGTGGCTGCCGAGCGTGGTGCAGTGAAGCATTGGTCATTGGTCATTTGTCATTGGTCATTTTTCATTGGTTTGATCGCGGGTGGCGGGCAGTTCGTTGTTGGGTTGTTCGTGGCTTGCAGCGGCAATATCCACAGGAAACCTTTCAACGTACCCCCTTAGCTGATCGGTATCGTTCTTTTCATTCGATGTTGGACGTTCGATGTTCGATGTTGGACGTTCATCCTCTCCCCGGCAAGAGATCCCCTGCGTCATTAAATTCCAGAGAGTGGAATTCTCCCACCCGCTCGCATTGGCTCGTCCCTGCAAGAGCGGATTCGGTGAGCCAGAGTTCCTCGAGATGAAGGGTGTTGCGGATGCGCGCAAAGTCTGAAAGAAGTCAGCGTCTGTTGTTGATAACCGAAACGGAAGATTGAGCTATCTGTAGACTAAGACCTTTCGAGGATCTTCTCAAGTTCTGCTATGAGAGGCGGGAGATCTTCTTGGACCGTATCCCATAGGACACTAAGATCCACCTGATCGTAGCCGTGGATAAGTCGATTTCGCATTCCGATCACTTGTGCCCAAGGAATGGACGAGTGTTGTTTCTGGCCCGAGAGACTGACGCGAGCGGCTGCTTCTCCGATGACTTCGATCAACCTGATAAGCGCCAATTCCAAGATCCTGTCTTCTTTCAAGTGGCCGAAGTCCTTGCCTGCGGTTATAGCGACAGCCTCCCGCGCGTTGCGCAGCATGTGCCGGATTCGGACGACGTCTTCATGCTGCGTCATACTGCACCACTGCTTCAGAGAGTACCCTGTCACGGTAGTCCTGGCTCAGGAAACCTTCGGTATTCAGGTCCACTTTTCTTCCAAGGATCTCTCCCAATTCCAGTTCCAGACCAGCCAGCCGGATCAGCCCCACTCGGGCATCCGGCTCAAATTCCACGAGGATGTCTACATCGCTTTCAGGTGTGAAGTCATCGCGCAGAACAGAGCCGAAAAGGGACAATTTGCGAATTCTGTTTCGCTTGCAGAACTCGCGTATTCTTTCCTTGGGGATCATCAGATTGGCTTCATCCACTGCTATCTCCTCCAGCTATTATAGGCTTATTATCCGCCTGCAATCCTGAGAACGATTTTAGCAGACGCAGATTAGAAGTCAAAGAATGGTTCAGAGTGGAGAGATGGACACAGGGGCCTTATTTCGGTGTTCTTCTCCTGAAAAGAGCCGCCTTCCCAAGAACGAGCAGATACGGGGTGCTTATCTGCAATTACTGAGGCGGGGGGGAACGCCTCCTCTGCGGCGAGGTGCCCGAAGCCTCTGAACTCATCTTCCCGGCAGGAGATCCCCGGCTTCGTTGAATTCCAGGGGGTGAAACTCCCCTGTCTTTTCGCAGCCAGCCGCCTTTTCAAGGGCGGATTCGGTCAGCCAGAGTTCCTCGAGGTGAAGGGTGTTGCGGATGCGCCCTGCGACGATCGGCGTTTCCGTGGGCTGTTTCAGGCTCTGTAATGCCCATTCGATAGCGTCACGATCGCTGCCGGGAAACGGCGGGCAGAACGCCCTTTCCCAGAAGCCTGTGGTTCGGACATTGGTCAGTGTGGCATTCCAATCGATGGCCTCGACGAGATTGCGGGTGGTGAAGTCGACAAGTCCGATTCCGTTCGCATTCCCCTCCGATGCCTGGGAGAGCCTCAGCACGACCACCCTCTTGATCTCCGGCCTGATCGGCATGGTAACCTCCACGCCCTTCCAACGACCGATCACGTTTGTGTCCATGCCCGTGCCGCTGAAGTTCTTTCCCATTTCCTCGACAACGACCATGTCCATTGCTTCGAGCGGCAGGCGGGGAAGCAGCCCCGTTGCGTACTTCAGGAGTTCCCCTTCGCGCTCTTCCATCTCCCCGGGCAGGACGGCCTCCAGGGAAGCGGTCTCGTCCAGGCTGTTCTCAATGATGGCGAGGCCCCCCAGTATCGGCAGTTTCCGGAGCGCCATGCGCCCCAATTCCAACATCACCGAATAAATCTCCAATGACCCGAAGTTGTGCACTTGCGTAGCGCCAGGGACCTTTCCAAGACCAACGGTGATCATCTTGAAAAGACCGCTTGCCAGGTTGTCCTGGAATGCCGTATGCGGCTTGATCCGGTTCACCACGAGAATTCCGTCCGCCTTTGCCGCCTCTGCATCGGCATAGAGAATGCTGCCTTTTTCGGTGGTTCCCGCCTGGATCGTATCCGAAGTCATGCGCAAAGGCGCTCCGACCGACTCTTCGGTGATCCCGAGATGCCGCAGCACATTCTCCTGTCCTTCAGGAGTCCCCCCCCCATGGCTTCCCATGGTAGCCACGATAAAAGGACGAGCCCCCATTTTACTGAGGGCAAGGACCACTGACCGGAGGATGAGCGGAATGCGACTGATTCCCCGGCTTCCCGCAGTGACCGCCACCGACATGCCCGGGCGAATCACACCGGCAAACCGCTGCATTTGCCCCATGATTTCCTTTTCCACATCTTCGATCCGGGGTCTGGCAAAACGCTGCCTGACCCTGGCCATTTTCAATCTATCCATTCAAAATTCCTCTCTCGCTGTGATTTGCCGCATCGTTTGTCAGGAAATCAACCATAGCACCTCTCTATTTTTTTTTGAATACAGAGGCAGATAATTTGTCAGCCAGCTCCTCCCTGCAATGGCGAGTGCTCATCCGGAAATGAGTTTACTTTTGAGTTGTGTCCGTGTCTGTCCACACAAGACAGCGCTTTCCTTCAGGAGTCTACTGACTGGCGGGCGTCGTTTTCAGTTGGGATTCAAGCCAGAAGAAATCCAAGTTGGTAGGACGGTTCTTCTCGTCGATGGTGGGAACGATGATGGTTTTTTCCGTCAGGGAAGAGAGGACTTTTTGGAGTTGAACCGCGGTCTCACTGTTCTCAAGGTGGGTGAAGTCCCCAATGACCACAGAGAATCCGTCCTTCAGGGTCTTTTCGTCTAACGAAGAGAAAGCAACCGTTTCAAAACCTTCTCGTTCCAGGGCTATTTGAAGGAGAATTCCATTGTTCGTGGCGCGGGGGAGAAAGATCCCTGCCCTGCCTTTACTTTCTTCAGGCAACTCCATTTCAAATTGTTCCGGAGGTATTTCCAGGACATCCGTGTAAGCCTTAAGCTCCTGAACGACCTTCTCGGTAATTTTTCTCCATGCGAGTCCCTTTGGAAAACGCTTCCACATAGCCGTTGCTTCCCGCTCCGCGAGATGATCGCCGCCGCTTCCCGCCCGCAGGGCCTTTGCCATCTGGTTCGCCAGGCATACAATGCCGCCTATGGAAAGCTCCCCTGTTTCACCCTCAAGGTTCTCATAAAAATGATGTCGCCCGATCCCCTCTGCGACGACAGGGGGAAAACCCCAGGCTTCTGCGATTTTGGAGCCGACATAAGCATGGTTGGCTTCAAAAATCGCTTTCTCCGCCTTCCACATGGGGATGGACTCGGCATTAGCCATGCGGAGGGCCGTTTCGAACTCCTGATTCATGAAATCGTCCAGAACCATTTTGCCTATGTCATGGAGGAGACCGGCGAGGAACGCATCCTCCGGGTGCCGATGTTTGAGCAGGGTTGCCAAAACCTGTGCGCAGATTCCCGTGGTGAGGGAATGGACCCAGAACCAGATCCTGTTAAATCCAAAGCTCTTCTCCTCCTTGGAGAAGAGCTTGAAGACGGAGAAGGAGGCGGCGATATTTCTGGTCGCCTTCATGCCGATCCTCATGACCGCCGTCTGGATGCCTGATATCCGGCCAACCCCTCCAAACGCAGCGGAGTTGGCACGCTGCATGATCATAGCGGCAATTGCAGGATCCGACATGACCGGTTTTTCGAGGTCCCCGGCGTTTGATGACGGATCGTTGCACAACCGGATGATCTTGACTACGGCGAAGGGAAGTGCAAGGACCTCCTTTACAAGCATGATAAGAAGCTTCATCTTGTCGAAAGGGGTTTTTGCAGTTCCAAAATCGATCTTGCGCTCCAACCCTTCAGGAGGGGTCTTCTTGCCTATTTTGATCAGCGCGCGATCCGTTTTCAATCCGACGGATCCGCGTTTGAAAGGAAAGACGAGGACATCCATGGCGCCATGCCTGGCGGCCTTGATGAGAAGTTCTCGAGTGGGTGATTGGGAGATAAGAAGGACGCCTGCGCCGGTCTTGGATAATCTCGAGCAGAGCCCAAAAGGGTCGACCCTCTTCGTATCCGCCGAAAGGTAGACGATATCGGGAATACCCTTCTTGAGGATCTCCACCAACTCTTCGAGATCTTCGGCGCTCTGGAGTTGAAACTCCCCGGGGGAGAGTTCGCTTTTGAGTCCTTCAGATGTTGCCGGCTGGATCCCGACGGATATGACCTTGCATGGGGAATTCATGAAGCTTCAGGCTACCGGTCCGATCGAGATTCTCTGGAATCGACAATACACCCGTATCCCCCAGAGATGAAATGGAAACGAATTCGCAGCCTTCAAGGCATGGGGTTGATTAACACAAATACCCCGAAGCGTCAATCGGAACTCTTACGCCTATAAGTTCCCGGCTTGGACAAGACGAGTGAAGTGCTCAAAAGAACGATCGTAGGTGGCCTCGGCCTCTTTGGTGAAGCAGCAGCCCGGCAACTCCCTCATCTTCAGGTGATACGAGATACATTCGCAGCAGGCCCCTTTCCTGGAACAGGGCTCATAGGTGCATTTGCATGCAGTCTGGTTTTTATCTTTAAGACACTCCACGATCTTCTTTCCTCCTATTCTTGAATTCTTCATCCAGAGTCTCCCGAGCAAACAGATCCTCCACCCTCATTGGTTTCTCGGAGAGGCCCTGCTCATAATGATAGCGCAGGAAGGCATCAGGTTTGATGATCTTGCCGCTACCCATAGGAACCTGCGACTGCTCTGTAGTAAGCAATAACTTGACTTGGAAGTGATTTTCCCTTACGCTCGCCCGCACTTTTCAATTTTCGGAGTACGGCATGCAAAGCATCATCTATTCGCTCAAGGCAACCCTGACGTTCAACAAGTTTCCACTCTTGACAATCCTGGCCAATATCTTCCTGGGGTACGCGTTCGGGAAAATCCTTGTGACCCCCGGCAATGAGGTGGGGGGAAGCATACTGATCCAAACCTTTTTGATTATCGGAACCTGCTTTTTTGCAAATTACCTTCTATGCCTCCGCAAGGCCTTCAAAGGCATTAACCGTAATATCAATGGTAAGCTGCGGCCGTTCCTGCGGGAGGCCCTCCTCTGCGGCGCTCTGAATGTCTGCATATTCCTGCCCTGCATGGCCCTCTTCTTCATCAAGTCCCACGTCCTGTAGAAATCGTAACCCTTTTTGACAGGAGCATGAATGGGAGCAGGTAGCAACCACCCCAGCCGCTCTGTTCGGTTCAGGATTCCGTTTTCTCGGCGATCTCAAAGCCTGCCATCATTTCCAGTGCCCGAACCATAGCGGAGTGATCCCAGCCGCTGCCGCCGTGCGCGGCACAGGCATTGAACAGCTCCTGACAGGTCGCCGTGTTCGGGAGACTGACACCGATGGCGCGCGCTGAAGCCAACGCCAAATTGAGATCCTTCTGATGGAGTGTAATACGGAAGCCGGGCTCGAAGGTGCGCTTGATCATCCGCTCGCCGTGAACTTCCAGGATGCGAGAGGAGGCAAAGCCTCCCATCAGGGCCTGACGAACTTTGGCAGGGTCTGCGCCCGCTTTTGAGGCGAACAGGAGAGCTTCACCGACAGCCTCGATCGTAAGGGCAACGATGATTTGATTAGCGACCTTGCAGGTCTGGCCGTCTCCATTCCCGCCAACCAGGGTAATATTTTTGCCCATCAATTCGAACAGCGGCTTGACCTTGTCAAAAACCTCCTGTTTCCCTCCAACCATAATCGTCAACGAGCCCGCCTTTGCACCGACTTCGCCACCCGACACCGGCGCATCCAGGTAGTCGCACCCCAGCGCCTCGATCCTGCGGGCAAACTCCTTGGTTTCGACAGGAGAGATCGAGCTCATGTCCACCACGATTTTTCGGGGCGAAAGACCGGCGGCGACGCCGTTTTCCGCAAAAAGGACATCAGCCACGTTCGGCGTATCGGGAACCATGATGATGACAATGTCGGCCTTTTGCGCCACTTCCTTGCATGACCGACAAGGGACACCACCCTGATCCACAAGGGTCTTGGCAAGCGGCTTGATATCGTAGAGATACAATTCATGTCCACCGGTCAGCAAGTTTCCGGCCATGGGTGTCCCCATTATTCCCAGCCCGATGAATCCCAATTTGCTCATGATCGACTCCTTTGCTCTTGGACGTTTTTGACGCGCACTTCCGAGATAATACGAGATCATTCCGCTGGGAACAATGCAAAAAACCCGGATCAGGACCGGAATCCATGCGATTTACCCTGCATCCTGGATCCTGCATCCTGTCCCTTTGCGATTGACAAAGCTTTAGCCGGACTGCAAAATCCATTAGATCGCTGGGGATAAGGAGGGTAGGACTCTGCATGAGACTTGAATTCATCGAGGCGCGGGATCTGCCGGATGCATGGTTTCAGTGTGTGTACCGGGTTCTGGAAAAAGGGCGGGAATACACCATCGAAAGGGGCAGCTATCAGGGCCAGAAGCGGCTTGAGTTCGATTATGTGACCGTGCATATCAAGTATCCCGGTGTGCGCCCGCTTCTGCCGGACATCCCTCCTTCCCTGGGTATTCCCAATCCTGTTGCCGAAGGATATCTGGAACAGTACCTGCCCTATCTCATGACGTCGGCCAGGCAGGAAGGCGAGGAGTACACCTACGGACAGTACCTGGAAAGACAGGTCGAAGAGGTCATCCGAATGTACAAGGAGGACGGGCATGCCACGAACCAGGCCTACATGACCGTGGGAGAGCCCGGATGCATTTTCCAGAAAGACCCGCCCTGCCTCAGAGGAATCGATA
>PHBH01000096.1 GCA_002840535.1 Deltaproteobacteria bacterium HGW-Deltaproteobacteria-15
AAAAGAGATAAGACGAACGTCCAACGTCCAACATCCAACGTTCAACGTTGAATGAAGAGGAAGGAGACGGGAAAGGGACGAACGTTCAACATCGAACATCGAACGTTCAAAGCCGAATGAATCCACAGATTCCACAGATTTCACAGATGCTCAACAACTGCACCCATGCGTCGAACATCGAACGTCGAACGTCGAATGAAGGGAAGGAGACGGGAAAGGGACGAACGTTCAACGTCCAACATCCAACGCTATTTTCCGCCGGAGCCGCTCAGGTCCACCAGCCGGTTCAGGTCCTCCACTGAACGCCTGATTCCATCCACTCCCTTTGCCTGTTCCGCGGAACAAGCCGCGATCTTGCCCATCAGTTCCACTACCTTTCCGACTCTCTCCGACAGATCCGAGATCTTTTCACTGGTTTGAGATACAATCTGGTTTCCGCCGTCGATCTTTTGCATCGTGTTCTCGATGAGAGTCGCCGTGTTCTGTGCGGATTCAGCCGACTTCATCGCCAGGTTCCTTACCTCCCCGGCCACTACGGCAAATCCGGCGCCCGCCTCGCCGGCCCTTGCCGCCTCTACGGCTGCATTCAAGGCAAGGAGGTTGGTCTGAAAGGCGATTTCGTCGATGGTCCTCATAATCTTCGAGGTCTCTTTGCTCGCGCTGGAGATCTCGTCCATGGAGCCCGTGAGCTCCGCCATGGACCGGCTGGCCTGCTGAACCACACCCTCTGACTCCTTCATGACCCCATCCGCTTCTTCCGCGGAACCCACATTGTCTTTGGCCATTGTTGCGATCTCCTCAGAGATCCTCGCCAATTCACCGGCGCTGTCGCGGACCTTCCCAAAGGTCTGCCGGAGGTTCTGCGCCATTTTCTCGATCTCCCGCTGTGACTGATTCTGTTCATTGAGTGCGCTCTTCTGCGTCTCCTGCTGAAGGAAAAAGGCGTGCCTCAGTCCACGATCATTGAAATAAACCGTGATGATCAATCCGCAGAAGGGCCCCAGCGCGTTGGCAATCTGTGCTTCGAGCATCTGTCTCGCCGACATGGAGACGGTCGGCAGGGCGACCCCCTGAAGATGCATCCAAATGTAAACGAAGATTTCAAGAAGCATCACAACCGACCAGAACATCATGCTCCTGAAATTGACGAAAGTGGCTGCAAAAATAGGGAGGACCAGATTCCATGCCATGGCCGAGGAAACGAGTCCCCCGGTATAGTAAGGGAGTATGGTAAAATGCCAGGCCAGGGCGGCCATGCCCAGGTTGCCGGCGATCACGAAAGACCCGCTCCACTTCAGGGTGAATGGGACTGCCAGCAGGACAACGACCATGACCACCAGCATACTCAAAGCCAGCTCCATGCTGCCGATCTTGTACCACTTGATAAGGTTCGGCAAAAAGAACAGAGCCGCTATGTGAGCGAAGATCACCAGCTGTCTTGAAAGCCGGGCCTCCTCAAGATCCTGTCTCAAAGCTTCCGGAACGAACCATCCAATGTATTTCGATAACATGGATACCCTCGAGTCTTATGACATTTCCAGGGCCTGCTTTTTGCGGCCAAGATGCTTTCTGAATCGGCATTTGTTCAGAATACTTGAGAAAATCGTGGGAGTCGAAATGACAATCTTTTTGTGAGATGCGCCACTAGAAGAGATCTTCATCATCACCGGCTCCAGGCATCCGGCCATGACTTTGAATATAGTTCCGGAGCAGTTCGCTCTCCTTCCTGGAATACATTTTGTCTTGCTCAAAATCGAACCATTTTGCCTTTTCGTTATGCTCAAGAATCTGCAGCAGATCTCGTCGCATATCGTCCGTACCCTTTATAGAGATGAGGTTCTGATCCTCATCATACACCCGGAACACACCCTCCGTCTCAGGGACCTGCTCCACGGTTTTTTCACTGAAGGGTATCCGCTCCTCGGGAGGGAAGGGGTTGCGGCCCATGAAGAGACGCAGGTCGCATTGCAGGCAGCGGCCTGCCTCCCTTTCCGCTTGCTCCCTTGAATAACCCAGAGCCACCTCCCCAAAACCGGTGCGCCTGAGCTGCAGGTCAAGCTCCGGGACCTTTTCCCTTTGCAGGGAAGAAAAGCCCTCCCGCCGCCCAAGCAGCGGATCGGGAGCACACCTTTCAAAGAGTGTCTCCTCCAGGGCGCCGGTGCCCCCGAGGGATTTGTCTATGAAGGATGCAACCCTCCGCCCTGCTTCAACGGCATGGATGATGGAACCCGGCATTGCGGCATCGCCCCCTGCGTAGACGCCCTTTTTACCGGTCTCCATGGTTTCCCGATCCGCCACAATGAGACCCTTGTCCGTGAGGATATCGCCCTGCTGGTGCAAGAACGACAGGTCGGCCGTCTGACCAATGGCCAGGATCACCTGGTCACAACTTATAGCCTTCCTGGCATCATCAAGCCGGGGAAGGAATATGCCCCGGCCGTCAGGAACAGCTGCACAGCGCACCAGCTCCACTCCAGTGACAACGCCGTCACGACTCAGAATGCGTTGCGGTCCCCATGATGTCATAAGCTTGACCCCTTCTGCCAGGGCGGCTTCCACCTCACGGGTATGGGCGGGCATCTCCTCTCTTTTCTCGACACAAACCATGGACACCTCTTTTGCTCCGCATCGCAAGGCCGTACGGGCGGCATCAACGGCCCCGTTTCCCCCTCCTACCACGATGACCCTTTTCTTGAGTTTCTCGGGATTGCCGTCGGCGACCTGTCCGAGAAAACAGAGACCCCACAGGACGTCAGGCAGATCCGATCCATCGAGAGGTATCCGCCGGCTCGACTGAGCCCCTACTGCAAGGAACACCGCCTCAAAGCCCTCTTCCCTGAGCTGCTCCAGCGTGAATTCTCTTCCAAGGGTATGAAAGGGTTTGAAATCGATTCCAGTGTCGAGGATATCCCGGATTTCCCTGTCGAGCACCGCCTCGGGAAGGCGGTACCTCGGGATCGCGTATCGCATCATGCCTCCGGCCTTTGCCCCGGATTCGAAGAGCGTCACCGCGTGGCCTGCTTTTCGAAGATGGAAGGCTGCCGTAAGCCCGGCGGGACCTGCACCGACCACTGCCACTTTTTTCCCCGTGGATGCCGCAACGCGCTTTCCTCTTTTCTTCCACAGCCCCTGATCCCCGTCTGCGACGTAACGTTTCAGGCTACAGATGGATACGGGTTGGTTCACCTCGCCCCTGCGGCAGACCTGCTCACAGGGATGAATGCAGACCCTCCCGATGACACCGGGGAACGCGATCTTTTCCCGGATGACAGCATTGGCCTCATCGTTTCGTCCTTCGGCGACAAGACGTAAATAGGCGGGGATGTCGATGTGGGCCGGGCAAGCCTCTTTACAGGGCACGAGATCTTCCGCTTTTTTGCCCGGCCGAAGAGACTTGTCTATCAATGCCCCTGTCGGGCAGACCTCGACGCATGCGGTGCAATACCTGCAACCCGATTCCCCCAGACCGGGAGCGAGGGACCCAACCTGGATCGCACCCTTGTCGTCGTACACGAAACCGATCGCCTCAATCCCACGAAGTTCGCGGCAGGCCCTTACGCAACGGGTGCACCCTATGCATAGATTGTAGTCCCTTGTGAAGAGAGGATCCTTGTCCAAGATCGGGAGACCCGTCGAGACCCACCTGGATGTCTGAGGCGGGATTCCCACATATTTTGAAACCGCCTCAAACTCGCAGCGACCGAACAATGTGCAGCATCTCTCGTTTTGCGCCACATTGGAGGAACACTGTGTGCGGCTGCATCCCTCCTGCTCTGCGCATGTCAAACAGGCATGGGGATGGCGGGTGAGAATGGGGACAAGGGTCTCCTGCCTTTTTGCCTTGATCCGGGGATTATCGGTCACCACCACAAGGCCGGGGCGAACCTCTGTGGAACATGCGGTTGCAAGGTCCGACTGTCCCTGGATTTCGACAAGACACATTCCACATCCTTCGGCCCCTTCGCCGGGCCTGGTATTTTCGATCCTAGTTTCTCCCTGGTAAATCGCCGCGGCCCCTCTGCTTCCCTTTGCAGGCACCAGGTCCGGATGATGGCAGAGGACCGGGATATAGATCCCCATCTTTCGTGCGGCCTCGAGGATGGTGGTTCCGGCAGGGACTTCCGTCTCCTGCCAGTTGATTGTCAGTTTGATCATGGTCATAGCTTATTGTAAAAATCCGACCCCAGAGGGGCCGGCTTTGGTGCACCCCGGAGGGGTGAAGTTTGTGGTGCTGACAGACCGGAATAT
>PHBH01000097.1 GCA_002840535.1 Deltaproteobacteria bacterium HGW-Deltaproteobacteria-15
CATCCTGCGAGCTGTCAGGGTACGAGATCCTGGTGAGACGGTTCAGGCCGTCATAGGTATAGGAAGCGGTGATGCCGTTGGCATCGGTTTTGCTCAGCAGGTTTCCTGCGGCATCGTAAGTGTATGCGGTGAGATTGGTGTCAGGGGAAAGGGTGCTTAGAAGCCTCCCCAGATCGTCATAGGTATACGTGGTGGGGTGGTTCTCGGCATCCGTCACACGGATGAGGTTGTCCAAATTGTCATAACCGTATCCGGTAATCACGCTCCCGGGCTGTATGACGGATATCAGTCTGCTCAGGCGGTCATAGGCATAGGATGTGCCCTGGCCTTTTTGGTCCAAGATCGCTGTGAGGTTTCCTTTGAGATCATAGCTCCGCTCTTCGTAGTTGCTGTCCGGGTAGATGGTTTTATGTAGCCTGTTTTTGCCGTCATACTCGAAAAGGGTGTAGCGAACAACTGTTCCCTGATCGTCCCTGATCTCCTCTCTTGCCCTGTTACCCTCCGTGTCATAGATGTAGTTGATTGAGCCCGGAAGACCAATGACTTTCTCCAGCCATCCGCTGTTCGTGTAGTCGTATGCGAACTCCCTTCCATCCGGGTAGTGTGAGAGCACGATGCCTCCCACTTCATCGTAGGAGAAGGTGGCGGTGAAACCGTTCACGCTTCTCGTCTTCAGCCGCCCCATAGGATCATAGGTGTAGGTCGTAACAACGTTGTTCTGGTCCGTCCCTGTCTCCGGCCTTCCGAAAGCGTTGTACTCTCCCAAATGGGTTTCAGATCCAAGGGGATCGGTGATCTTCTTCAGCCGGCCCCTGTTGAACCCCTGGTCCGGCGTATTGGGATAGTACTCGAGGGTGATAACATCGCTCAAGTCAGTCCTTGGCCCGTCCATCTGCGTAAGCTGACCATGCTCGTTGTAGGAGTATGAGGTGGTTCTTGTGATTGCCCCTGAGCCGTTGAAGCCGGATTCCGTCCGGCTGAGGATATTTTCCCGCTCATCGTAGACGAAGGTGGTGGTCGTGCTTTGCCAGGGGTTTGCAACGCTCGCCCTTGTAATCGATGTCACGAGATCGAGGGTGGGGTGGTAGGTATAGGCGGTGGTCCTCTCTTCCGGGGTTCCCACCGCCTCTTTCATTGTCAGGACATTTCCCCGCTCATCATAGGTGTAGGTGGTAACCACACCCAGTCCATCGATCGCCTGAGTCACATAAAGCCGATCATTGAACTCATACCGCTCCCCGACAGACCCGAGGCAGCTGCCGCACCCTTCGCCGGATACCTCCTTCACCCTGGCAATGCCTTTTTCCACGTAGAGCTTGAACGTGGTGGTTCTTCCCAGGGAATCGGTCACATGGCGCACATAATTATTGTCATAAACAATGCTGACGCTTTTTGTCCCTCCGGCGCCTTGAGACAAAATGCCTCTGTCTTGCGTGTCGTATTGCACTGTGAGGGAGCGGATTCCCTTCTCGTTCAGGATGCCGGTGAGGTTGTGGACATCGTTCGGATCCTCATAAAGATAGGTTTTGGTGGTCTGATCCGGTTTGGTGAGAATAACAAGGTTCCCCTGCCCATCGTAATTATAGCCAAATGGCCCGATAGGCGTTGTCAATGTCGCAAGCTTGCCGTCAGGTCGATAGGCGAACTCCAGCCGCCTCCCGAAGTTGTCTTCCACGGAGGCAAGCCTGCCTGAGGTATAGGTCAACGTCTTGGTGTTGCTGTTTCGATCCGTGATTCGGAAGAGCTTCCCTGAACCATCAAAGCTCCAAACCTCCCCATCCGGTTCTTTGAGACTGTAGCCTCCTCCCACGACAGGCTCAATCAACAGAACCTTATCCGTCTCAGAGATGTACTTCCCCTGGCCGTCACTGATGAAGTGTACCTCGGCCCCGTCTGCCTGGTGGAGAATGACCTTACCAGTTACAAAAGTGAGATACTCAGAGAAGGAAGCAGTCCAGCCATAGCCGACACTGCTTGTGAGAGTGCTCCTGCTGTTGTAGAACCGTGAGAATCCCAGGGGAAGCCCAGGACCTTCGAGGTCCAGGTCTCTTTCTTTCTGGTATTTGTTTCCGATGGAAAAATTGATAGGGTTGCCGGCTAGAGCCGCTTGACAAGAGCCATTAGAGGAACCAAGGCTCTTGGCCTGATTGACACGGGAAACCGTAAAAGACCCATATACCCACCCGGTTGACGCCCCATTATATGCAACCGCCTTGACAAGGATGTCGTATTCCCCCTCTGCAAACGCCCCGGCGTTCAGCAATGCACCACCGCGCATCTCGGAGAGCGTCCAATTAACACTCTTGCCTTCATAAGATTTACTCCACATCTGCGACCACGCTTGCCCTTTAGGTCCGTATCCTACAAGTACGGTCCCCTCCAGACCGCCAACGTGTTCCTTGAATAAGGCCGTGCCACTTATGTCAAAAGCTTCTTCCACTTGACCAGGGCTGCTGACTCCCACTGTCGGCGTATTGTCTATCTCAAATGAACCGTATATCCAGTCAGTTGAAGCCCCATTGTATGCAACTGCCTTGACAAGGGAGTAGTATTCCCCATTTGGAAACGCCCCGGCGTCCAGCAAAGCACCACCGCGCATCTCGGAGATTTTCCAATTTACGCTCGTCCCTTCATAAGATTTGTTCCACATCTGGGACCACCCTTGCCCTTGAGGTCCGTATCCTGCACTGACGGTCCCCTCCGGACCGCCAGCATGTTCCTTGAATGAGGCACTGCCACTTATGTCAAACGCTCCTTCCACCAGACCAAGGCTGCTGACTGACGCTGATGGCGTATTGTCTATCTCAAATGAACCGTATACCCACTCGGTTGAAGCCCCATTATATGCAACTGCCTTGACAAGGATGTAGTATTCCCCATTCGGAAACGTCCCGGCGTCCAGCAAAGCACCACCACGCATCTCGGAGATTTTCCAATTTACGCTCGTGCCTTCATAAGATTTATTCCACATCTGGGACCACCCTTGCCCCATAAGTCCGTATCCTACACTGACAGTCCCCTCGTGACCGCTAATGCGTTCCTTGAATGAGGCCGAGCCACTAATGTCAAATGCTCCTTCCACTCGACCAAGGCTGCCGACTCCCACTGTCGGCGTATTGTCGATGATTATGGTAGTTTCGCTGCTATGCGAGACCCCCGCAGAATCCACAGCAGTCGCGGTATAAGTGGCGGGACCCTGCAACATGCTTCCGCCATCAAGCGTGGTAGACCAGGAGGCAGACCCGTTACCGGAAGCCTTCAGGCCTCCGTTAACATAAAGTGACCCCGAATCCACGGTCCAGCAATAGGGAGGGGTTTGCATGTCACAATGAACATAACTCGTGAAACTGGCGTTTGCGGTGAGAATGATCGCCCCTTCATTTCCGGATGCGGAAATGGAGGCGCTTGTGGCCCAGGCGGTTCCGGCGGTGAAGGTCAGCACGAAAGCCACAGACACGAGCAGCAGGGAGAATCTCCGTTTCATTGCAGGCCCCTTTTCGCAGGTGGGAATGAGGAATTTGCATGCTCAGACAGCGTGGTGCTGGATGGAATAAACCGTCACGTTGTTCAAGAATTGTGCCTTGAGTTGAAGACTCGGATGTTAATCTGACTATGTCTCAAAGGAATGCGGATGAGTTGGTCGTATTACTTTGTTTTCAGGAAAATTTTTTAATTGAAGAGCGCGCAGGGTGTTTTTCTCTTTGTGCTGACGCCATGCTTTGACCGCAAATTGGAAGGATTAAATTAGGCTCAGATGCACAAAATTGAATGCATGTTGCACAATGTTTTGTGCACCTGATGGGGGGAGTTTGCCCCATGTTCGATTAGAACTGGCAGGTTGCTGAAAAGTCCACACGACGGGGCGAATAAGGGGTATGACAATCGTGGTGAGAAGCAGAAGCAGCGCAAGGGTGAGAGAGTGAAATTGGTGTGCCGGTTTGCCTCGCAATCTGAACCGAATCAGCGAGCGCATTCTCCATGGTTTGCTACGGGTTAGCTGGCGAGTCCAAAAACAGATAGAACGAGGCAATATCTTCTGGCGTTCACTGCTTACCGCTTGCGAAACTCTAGAGAGCCACTGCTTTCTCTCCACAAAAGGCCAATTCGCTTGGGGACCGATTGAAAGAACGGGAGCATCCTAGAAAAAAACGACCGCTCCGCCACCCGTCTTGCCGGGGATGAAGTAAAAGGAACCATCGGG